>JBBQWX010000220.1:0-6026 GCA_038210185.1 Actinomycetales bacterium | reverse complement strand
CAATTCGCACAAGTGTTCGAAGAGATGGGTTTCGCCGACCTGCAGTCGACTTGGCGCGGCTTCCCCACGGTTTCGACCAGTCCGCGGAAGCGGAAGCCCGTGGTCACGTCGCACGAAGTCGACAGGACCGGGTTGGACCGCGAGGCCGACCGCACCGGTGATGAGCCCGCAATGAGACGACAGCCACGGCGAAAGGTGGAGCGAAGGCGCTGAGCGAGGGTGCGGCGAGAGGAACCCCACGAACACCGCCGGGCGGCAGCGCGCCGCAGAGGCCTCGAACACTGCCGGGCGGCAGCGCGCCGCAGACCCCACGAACACTGCCGGGCGGCAGCGCGCAGCAGAGGCCTTGAACACCGCCGCGACGTTGTGGCTACGCTGGCGAGCATGGAGGGTTACGCCGCGGCGGCAGCGGTCGTTCTTGCCGGCATCCTGCTCGTCACGGCCGCGATGTTGGCCCGTCGCCTGGTCGCGCCGCGGGCAGTCACCGAGAAGGGCCTGCGCACCTACGAGTCCGGCGTCGACCCGGTCGGTGTCGGCTGGGCGCAGAGCCAGATCCGCTACATCTCCTTCGCGTTCCTCTACGTGGTGTTCGCGGTCGACGCGGTCTACCTCTTCCCGTGGGCCCTGGTGATCCGCGACCCCGACCTCGGAGTCGCCTCCCTCGTCGAGGTCGTCGTGTTCGTCGGCGTCATCCTCGTCGGGCTCGTCCACGCCGGCCGCCGCGGCCTGCTGCGGTGGACGGTCTGACCCCACGAGCGAGCGGCCCGTCACCATGAGCACCGTGGACCCAACTGGCCCCGGGCGCGACCCGCTGCTGCGCGCCGACCGTGCCCCCGCCCCTCGCACGCTCGTCGACGTGCTCCGCAGCACCACCGACGACGTCCCCGACTCCCCGGCGATCGACAACGGCCGGGAGGTGCTCACCTACGACGAGCTGCTCAGCTCGGCCGCCCAGGTGGCCACCGCCCTGCGCGACGAGGGCGTCGGCCGCGGTGACCGGGTCGGGGTCCGCATCCCGTCCGGCACGACCGACCTCTACGTCGCGATCGTCGGCATCCTGCTCACCGGGGCCGCCTACGTGCCGGTCGACCACGACGACCCCGACGAGCGCGCCCGCCTGGTGTTCGGTGAGGCGGGGGTCGCCGCGGTCGTCACGGCCGACCTCGTCATCCTCTCGACCGGGGATGCCGCCGCGCCCGCCCCCGAGGAGGACCCCGACCTCACCGACGACGCGTGGGTGATCTTCACCTCCGGCTCCACCGGCACGCCGAAGGGCGTTGCCGTGAGCCATCGCAGCGCGGCCGCCTTCGTCGACGCCGAGGCGCGGATGTTCTTGCAGGACAGCCCGATCAAGCCGGGCGACAGGGTGATGGCGGGCCTGAGCGTGGCCTTCGACGCGAGCTGCGAGGAGATGTGGCTCGCGTGGCGGTACGGCGCGTGCCTGGTGCCCGCCCCCCGCTCCTTGGTCAAGTCCGGCATGGACCTCGGGCCGTGGCTGCGCGCCAACGACATCACCATCGTGTCGACGGTGCCCACCCTGGTGGCCCTGTGGCCGGCCGCCGCTCTGGACGACGTCCGCCTCCTCATCCTCGGCGGCGAGGCCTGCCCACCCGAGATCGGCGCGCGCCTGGCGACCGAGACCCGCGAGGTCTGGAACACCTACGGCCCCACCGAGGCCACCGTCGTCGCCTGCGGAGCCCGCCTCACCGGCGAGCCCCCCGTACGCATCGGGCTACCTCTGGACGGCTGGGACCTCGCCGTCGTCGGCCCGCAGGGCCACCGGGTCCCCCACGGCGAGCCCGGCGAGCTGATCATCGGCGGGGTCGGACTGGCCCGCTACCTCGACCCCGCCAAGGACGCGGACGTGTACGCCGCGATGCCCACCCTGGGCTGGGACCGCGCCTACCGCAGCGGAGACGTCGTCCGTTTCGACGGCCAGGGCCTGGTCTTCCAGGGGCGGGCCGACGACCAGGTCAAGGTCGGCGGCCGACGGATCGAGCTGGGCGAGGTCGACAGCGCGCTCCTCGGGCTCCCGGGCGTGAGCGGGGCCGCCGCGGCCGTGCGCCGCAGCGAGGCCGGCAACAGCCTGCTCGTCGGCTACGTCACCACCGAGCCCGGCTTCGACGCCAAGACAGCGGTCGAGCGGCTTCGCCGCACGATGCCGGCCGCGCTGGTGCCGCGGCTCGCGGTCGTCGAGACCCTCCCGACCCGCACCTCGGGGAAGATCGACCGCGACGCGCTGCCCTGGCCCCCACCCCCACGGCCGGGCACCACGGCATCCGAGAACACCCCGGGCATCGAGGGAACAGCAGCCTGGGTGGCGGGCCACTGGGCGGCCATCCTCGGCGACCTCCCGACCGCCCCCGACGACGACTTCGTCGACCTCGGCGGTGGCAGCCTGACCGCCGCCCAGCTCGTGAGCCGGCTGCGCGAGCGCTTCCCCGAGGTCACCGTCGCCGACGTCTACGACCACCCCGCACTGGCCGACCTCGCCGCGACCCTCGACGACATGGCCACCCCGAGCGGTCGACAGAACGTCGCGGTCCTCCCGGTTCCGGTCAAGACTCAGGCCGCCCAGGTGCTCGCCACCCTCGGCATCCGCTCGATCGGCGCCCTGCGCTGGCTCACCTGGGTCGGGGCGGCAGCCGTGGTCGGCCGCGGACTGTACGGCCTCGACTGGCTCCCCGACGTCGGTTGGGGGTGGGTGCTGCTCGGCTGGCTGCTCCTCGTCAACCCGCTCGGCCGCGTGGTGCTCGGCGCCGCCGCGGCCCGGGTGGTGCTCACCGGCGTCCAGCCCGGCTCTCATCCCCGTGGCGGTGCCGTGCATCTGCGGCTCTGGCTGGCCGAGCGGCTGGTCGACGAGCTCGGCGCGACCAGCCTGTCGTCGGCGCCCTTGGTGAAGATCTACGCGAGGTTGCTCGGCTGCCGGGTGGGCCGGCACGTCGACCTGCACAGCGTGCCACCGGTCACCGGCTTGCTCACCCTCGGCACCGGCTGCTCGATCGAGCCGGAGGTCGACCTCGCCGGGCACTGGCTCGACGGCGGGCGCCTGCACATCGGACGCATGCGGGTCGGCGCCGACGCCCGGGTCGGCGCCCGCAGCACCCTGCTGCCCGGCGCTGACGTCGGCAGACGCGCGGAGGTCGCACCCGGGTCGGCGGTCTTCGACAGCGTGCCCGACGACGCGGCGTGGTCCGGCGCGCCCGCCAAGGCCTCCGGCGCGGCCCGGGGCCCGTGGGGCAGCGAGCGTCCCCCGAACAAGCCGGTCTGGCTCGCGGCCTACGCTGCCTCGGCCGTGGGGCTGTCGCTGCTGCCGATTCTCGCCGTGCTCACCGGGCTGGCCGTCGCGCTGCCCGCCTTGCGCGGAGCCGACGGCATCGCAGACGCCGTGACGACGATGCTGCCGTGGCTCCCCATAGCCACCGTCGTGGGGTTCGTCATGCTGGCGCTCCTCGTGCTCGTCGCGGTGCGGCTGCTCTCCCTGGGGCTCCAAGCCGGACCGCACCCGGTGCACGGCCGGCAGGCCTGGCAGGCGTGGTCGATCCTGCGGGTGCTCGACGAGGCGCGCACCTGGCTCTTCCCGCTCTACTCCTCGGCCCTCACCCCGGTCTGGCTCAAGGCGCTCGGTGCCGACATCGGCTCCGACGTCGAGGCCTCCACGGTGCTGATGATCCCGGCGTTCGTCCGGGTCGGGTCCGGTGCCTTCCTCGCCGACGACACCCTCGTCGGCGGCTACGAGCTCGGCGGTGGGTGGCTGCGCGTGGAGCACGTGCGGGTTGGCAAGGGGGCCTTCGTCGGCAACTCCGGGATGGCCGCACCCGGGCGCCGCATCCCCAAGAAGGCCCTGGTCGCCGTGCTCTCGGCAGCGCCGCAACGAGGGACGGCCAAGGCCGGCACCTCGTGGCTGGGCAGCCCACCGCGGCCCCTGCGCCGCGTCACCGACGACACCGACACCGCCCGCACGTATGCGCCCCCGCCCCGGCTTCGGGTAGGGCGCGCTCTCGTGGAGGTCTGCCGGGTGGTCCCCGTCTGGCTCCACGTGCTGCTCGTCGGACTCGCCGCTGCGGCGCTGACCGCCCTGCTCGACCGCGGCCCCGTGTGGGCCGTGCTCCTGGGCGGCCCGGTGCTGCTCGTCGCCGGCGTCGTCGGGGGCGTTCTGACGGTGCTCGCGAAGTGGCTCCTCGTCGGCCGGATGCGGCCCTCCGAGCACCCGCTGTGGAGCTCGTTCGTCTGGCGCAACGAGCTGGCCGACACCTTTGTCGAGGTCGTCGCGGCCCCCTGGTTCGCGCGTGCCGCCACCGGCACCGCCGTGCTCAACCTCTGGCTGCGCGCCATGGGCTCGCGAATCGGGCGCGGGGTCTGGTGCGAGACCTACTGGCTGCCCGAGGCCGACCTCATCGACCTGCGCGCCGGCGCCACGGTCGGCCGCGGGTGCGTGGTGCAGACCCACCTGTTCCACGACCGCATCCTGTCCATGGACCGTGTCACCATCGCCGACGGCGGAACGCTCGGACCCAACTCGGTGATCCTGCCGGCGGCCCGCATCGGCAGGCACGCGACCGTCGGCCCGGTCTCCCTCGTCATGCGCGGCGAGGCGGTGCCCGACAAGACCAGGTGGATCGGCAACCCGGTCGGACCGTGGATGGAGGACGAGTGACCGGCGCAGACCCCTACCTGCCGGGCCATGGGGACGTCCGCTACCACGTCGAGCACTACGACCTCGACCTGGACTACCGGGTCGAGAGCAACCACGTCGAAGCCCGGGCGCTGGTGCGGGTGACCGCGACGCAGGCGCTGCCCGACCTGCTGCTCGACCTGCACGCCCTGGAGGTGATCTCGCTGCGGGTGACCGGGGCCGCCGTGGCGCGCTGGACCCACCGGGCGTCGCGGCTGCGGGTGCGCTTCCGGGCGCCGGTCGCGCCCGGCGCCGAGCTGACCGTGACCGTCTCCTACCGCGGCCGCCCGCGACCGATGCCCGGCCCCGACGGCCCGACCGGCTGGGAGGAGCTCACCGACGGGGTGATCGTGGCGGCCCAGCCGCACGGGGCCCCGACCTGGTTCCCGTGCAACGACCGGATGGCCGACAAGGCCACCTACCGCGTCAGGGTGCGCACCGACCCCGGGTACCGGGTGGTCTCGAACGGCGAGCTCACGGTGCAGCGCCGGGTCGGCCGCCGGGTGGAGTGGGTGCACGAGCAGCGGAAGCCGATGGCCACCTACCTCGCCACCCTCCAGGTCGGGCGCTACGTGCTCGAGCCCCAGGCGAGCGCGGGGACGCCGAGCGCGATCGCCGCACCGGCCGCCCGGATGCCCGCGGCCCGCGCCGCGTTCGCCGACCAGCCCGCGATGATCGCCACCTTCGCCGCGCTCTTCGGTCCGTACCCGTTCGACGCCTACACCGTGGTGGTCACCGCCGACCCGCTCGAGATCCCGCTAGAGTCACAGACGCTGGCGACCTTCGGCACCAACCACCTCAGCCGCGCCTGGGAGGCGCAGCGCCTCATCGCCCACGAGCTGGCCCACCAGTGGTTCGGCAACACGGTCACGGCCGCGTCGCTCAGGGACATCTGGCTGCACGAGGGCTTCGCCTGCTACGCCGAGTGGCTGTGGTCGGAGGCGGTCGGCCGCACCACGGCGGCGGAGGAGGCGCAGCGGCACCACGGCATCCTCACGCGGCTGCCCCAGGACCTCGTGCTCACCGACCCCGGCCCGCACCGCGTGTTCGACGACCGGGTCTACAAGCGTGGCGCACTGGTGCTGCACACGCTGCGTCACGCGGCGGGTGACGAGGTCTTCTTCGCGCTGCTCCGGTCGTGGGTGCGCTCCCACCGGTTCGGGGTGGTCACGACGGCCGACTTCGAGGCCGCCGTGCTCCGCGAGACAGGTCTCGACCCGGATGCCGTGCTCGGCGCGTGGCTGCACGCCCGCGCCGTGCCACCGCTGCCGTCGACCTCCTGACCGCGAACGTGGGTGAAGACCGTCGCCCAGCCGACGGTCTTCACTCACGTTCGAGGTCAGCCCACGAC
>JBBQWX010000219.1:0-6027 GCA_038210185.1 Actinomycetales bacterium | reverse complement strand
GCGCCGGGTGAGGCGGTACCGGCTGACCGCTCAACCGGGCGATGGCGACCTCGTGCTCGGCGAGGCGCGCCTCGAGGGCGTCGACGACGGCGTCGACCTGGTCCATCCGGTAGCCACGAACCTGGGGCGCGAACCCGGCGTCGGCCACACGGGGGCCCGACCGCTCGGCCGGGAGGTGGTCGGCACCGGCGTCGATGTCGGTGTCCTCGCCGAGCCCCACCAGGCTCTCGGCCGACCGCGGGCGGCCGAGCAGCCACGCGGCGCCGACCAGGACGGCGATGCCCAGCACCGCGAGGAACACGGCCCACGTCACGACGTGCCACCGGCCTCGGCCCGGGCGAGCAGCCCGTCGACGACGCGCGTGAAGAGCACCCGACCGAGGCGGTCACCCCCTGACCTGGTGACGCGGCGCAGCCCTGGCAGCCAGATCTCCTCCGTCCAGCTCACGAGCGAGCCGGTGGGTGCCACCGGGTCGGCGGCGACGCGGATCTCGGCCCAGCCGTGCAGGAACCGCCCGGTCTTGACCAGCCGGAGCCGGCGGCCGGGCTCGAGGGCGGTGACGAGCATCCGGTCGGCCAGCCCGAGGGGGCCGAGCCTGGTCCATGCGACGACCTCGGTGCCCAGCGCCAGCCCGCTCTCGGGCACCTCGAGGTCGGTGAGCGGCACGTGCCGGGTGTGTTCGGCGAGGTCGGTCAGGGCCGACCAGGCGGCCTCCGGCGCCAGGTGCGTGCGTCGGGTGATGGTGAAGGACACGCCCTCACCCCCCCTCGGCGGGCGCGCTGGGTTGCTCGGCCTGCAGCCGGTCCAGGGTGCGCTCGCGCTCGGCGAGGTCGTCGCGCAGCTCGTCGAGCCGGGCGTCGACCTCGCGGATCCGGTAGCCGCGCACCGCGGTGTCGAAGCGCACGGCATCGACGTCGCAGGCCCGCGGGTGCTCGGGCAGGCCCGGGTCGAGGGTGGATCGGACCGGGTCGGCGAGGGGGTCCACGGGGAGCCGGCCGCTCGCGACAGCGAGCACCGCCGCGACGAGCGCGAGGGCGACGAGCACGAGGATGACGACCGGGACCACGGGCCGATCCTACGGCGGCGACCCGGGGCTACTCGGGGCGCGTCGCGGCGGTGGTGGGGTTCGACGGCCCCGCCGGGGGGCGGCGCACTCCGCCGAGACCACCGCTCGGGTTCTCCGCAGCGACGATCGCGGCGATGGCCTCCTCGACGTCGTCGGTGACGGTGAGCAGGTCGAGGTCGTGCACGTTGATGGTGCCCACCTCGGCCGCCGTGTCGCGCAGCCAGTCGAGCAGGCCGCACCAGTACTGCGTGCCGAGCAGCACGATCGGGAAGCTGGTCACCTTCTGGGTCTGCACGAGCGTCACCGCCTCGAACAGCTCGTCGAGGGTGCCGAACCCGCCGGGAAGCACCACGAAGCCCTGCGCGTACTTGACGAACATCGTCTTGCGAGCGAAGAAGTAGCGGAAGTTGACGCCGAGGTCGACGAACTCGTTCAGGCCGGCCTCGAACGGCAGCTCGATGCCCAGCCCGACCGAGGTGCCGCCGGCCTCGAGGGCACCGCGGTTGGCGGCCTCCATGACCCCGGGGCCACCGCCGGTGATCACCGCATAGCCGGCCTCGACGAGGGCCCGGCCGACGCGGATGCCGAGCTCGTAGGTGGGGTGCTCCGGCCGGGTGCGGGCCGACCCGAAGACGCTGACGGCCGGGCCCACCTCGGCGAGCGCCCCGAAGCCGGTGACGAACTCGGACTGGATCCGCATGACCCGCCACGGGTCCGTGTGCAGCCAGTCGGCCGAGCCGCGGCTGTCGAGCAGGCGCGCGTCCGTCGTCGACCCGGGCACCTTCGAGCCACGCATGACCACCGAGCCCTGGTGGTAGTCGCGGTCGGCGGGCCGTCCGGGGTCCGGGGTCGGAGGCAGGGGCGAGGGCGGAGGCGGGGTCGGCGTCGGAGGCGGCGTCGAAGGCGGGGTCGGGGTCGGAGGCGGGGTCGGTTCCACGCCGTCACTGTATGCCGGGCACCCCTGGCCGGATGCGGGTCGCACCTCCCCCGTGGACAGGCCCCCCGGTCGACGTGCGGCCGGTCCCGGTTGTCCCCGACGTCATGTCAGTGGCGAGCTGTCTCGAGGAGAACTGGCGACTTCGAGACGAGTGAGACAGGTCGGGGCTTGCGCGGAGCATGTCGACAAGACTTCGGCTGAGGATTGTGAGGCACGGAGGGTCGGCTGTAGACCCATCTGGCGGCCGGTAATGGTGGGACCGATGTGCACCGCGACATCTCGACGGCATTGCCGAGGCCAGTGAAACGATCGCCCTGCAGCAAATCCGGGCGAGTGACGCTGACGACAGGCAGTCATCCGCTGAAGGCGGTAGGGCCACGCTCAGTGGGTGCCCGTGGCCTGCTGACTGCCCGTTCACGGGTCCGCACCGACGGAGGTGATGCAGGGTGCGCGGTGGGTCGCGCGCCCTGCATCACCCCGTGGGCGGCGCTGATCGCACCGGGGGTGCCGGCCGCGCGGTGGGTCGCGCCTCAGACACCCCCAGGGGCCGGAGCCCGGCGCCTTTGGGTCGTCAGAGGTGACAGGTGGCTCGCCCGGGACGGCTCCAGCAGCCCACAGGGCACCCCTCGCGAAGCGTCCGACATTCGGCATGTCCGGCAATGCGACGCACCCGCGGTAGCCCTCTGTGGCCGCAGTGACGCCGTCGTCGAGCGGGTCGGTTCTTCGCCTGCCGATGGTTGTCGCAGAATCCGGCGTTGTCGGCGTCCCGTCATCGGTCGTCCGAGCAAGCCCGGGTCTCAGAGTCGTTCCCGGCTGACAGGTCAGGCCAGCCAGCGCAGCAACGCGGCCTCGCAGGCGACGTACTGCTCGACGGGGCACTGCTCGTCGTCCATGTGCGCCAGGTTGGGGTCGCCGGGGCCGAAGTTCACGGCCGGCACCCCCATCGCCGAGAACCTGGCCACGTCGGTCCAGCCCTGCTTGGCCTCGACCGGCAGCCCGAGCGCCTCGACGAACGCCTTCGCCGCGGGCAGCTGCAGCCCCGGCCGTGCTCCGGCGGCGTTGTCGACCACGTCGACCTCGAAGCCGCTGAACACCTGGCGTACGTGGGCCTCGGCCTCCTCCTCCGACAGCGAGGGCGCATAGCGGTAGTTGACCGTGACGACGCACCGATCGGGGATGACATTGGTGGCGATGCCGCCGGAGACGAGCACGGCGTTGAGCGCCTCACGGAACTCCAGCTCGTCGACCACCCGGGTCACCGGCTCGTACGCGACCAGCCGGGCCAGGACGCCAGCGGCGTCGTGGATGGCGTTGTGCCCCTTCCACGGCCGCGCCGAGTGCGAAGCGATGCCCTTGGTCGACACCTCGGCGCGAAGCGTGCCCTTGCAGCCGCCCTCGACGCGTGCGTCGGTCGGCTCGAGCAGCACCGCGAAGTCGGCGTCGGCGATGAGCTCGGGCTGCTGCTCCTCGACGTGGAGCAGGCCGTTGTACTGCGAGTCGATCTCCTCGGCCTCGTAGAACACGAACGTGACGTCGCGGTTCGGCTCCGTCACCTCCCTGGCTACGCGCAGCATCACGGCGACGCCGCCCTTCATGTCGACCGTGCCGCGACCCCAGAGCACCTCTCCCCCGGCGGAGGCGACCCGCCGGGTGGGCAGGTTACCCGGGTCGGCGGTCAGTGGCACGGTGTCGATGTGCCCGGCGAGCACCACTCGCTCGGCCCGGCCGAGGTCGGTGCGGGCCACCACGGTGTTGCCGACCCGGATGACGGACAGGTGCGTCAGCTCCCCCAGCGCGGCTTCGACGGCATCCGCCAGGGACTCCTCGTCCAGGCTCACCGACTCGATGTCGCAGACGGCTGCGGTGAGCGAGGTGACGTCGGTGGCGAGGTCGAGCGCGGGGGTGGGGGACGGCATACCGGAGAGCGTAGTGACCGGGCCGCCCCTCTAGGCTGGCCGGCATGACGCGCACCGCCTGGGGCCACGGCCTGCTCACCCTCACCGGCGACGGAACCGTGCTCGACGCGTGGTTCCCGGTGCCGGCACTCGGTGAGGCGGGCGGAGCGGGCGAGCTCGCGGCGCCGGCCGGTCTCGAGGCCCTCGCCACCCCCGACGAGGCGCGTGGCGTGCGGCGGGAGGTGCGCCTGGTGACGGCCGACCTCGACACCCCGCCGGCCGACGCGGCCGACGGCTGGCTGCGGCTGCACCTGCTGTCGCACCGGCTCTGTCCGCCCAACTCGATCAACCTCGACGGGCTGTTCGGGGTGCTGACCAACGTCGTGTGGACCTCCCAGGGCCCGTGCGCCGTCGAGGGCTTCGAGCTGACCCGGGTGCGCCTGCTGGCGCGGGGCCCCGTGCAGGTCGTCGGCGTCGACAAGTTCCCGCGGATGACCGATTACGTGGTGCCGTCGGGCGTGCGCATCGCGGATGCCGACCGCGTGCGGCTGGGCGCGCACCTCGCCGCCGGCACGACCGTGATGCACGAGGGGTTCGTCAACTTCAACGCCGGCACCCTCGGCACGTCGATGGTCGAGGGGCGGATCAGCCAGGGGGTCGTCGTCGGCGACGGCTCCGACATCGGCGGCGGGGCATCGACCATGGGCACCCTGTCGGGGGGTGGCACGGAACGCGTGAGCATCGGCGAGCGTTGCCTGCTCGGAGCCGAGTCCGGTCTCGGCATCGCTCTCGGTGACGACTGCGTCGTCGAGGCGGGGCTCTACGTCACCGCGGGAACCAAGGTGACCCTCCCGGACGGGACGGTGACCAAGGCCCGAGAGCTCTCAGGACAGGGCAACCTGCTCTTCCTGCGCAACTCGGTGACCGGGGCGGTCGAGGCGCGCCCGCGCGACGGGCACGGCATCGTGCTGAACTCCGCGCTCCACGCCAACGACTGACTGGGCGCCACGAGACTCCGGCGACCGACCGACCGACCGACCGACCGACCGACCGCCCACCACGACGAAGGACACCGACCGCATGCCGCGCACGCCCCGGGGGGCCATCACCCTCGCGGAGGAGCAACCCCGCACCCCACGCCAGCGCCGCCTCGTCGCGGGCCTGGTCGTCGTGGTGCTCGGGGTCACCGGCACCGCCGCCGTGCTCGGGGTGAAGCACCTGCGGGCCCTGGTGACCGGCGAGCAGTGTCTCGTCACGGCATCCGGCACGACCTTCGAGTGGGCACCCGACCAGGCCAGCAACGCGGCCGCCATCACGGCCATCGCCGGAAAGCGGGGGATGCCGCCACGCGCCGCCACCATCGCGATCGCGACCGCGATGCAGGAGTCGAAGGTCCGCAACGTCAGGTTCGGCGACCGCGACTCGCTGGGGCTGTTCCAGCAGCGGCCCTCACAGGGGTGGGGCACGGCCGAGCAGATCCTCGACCCGGAGTACTCGACGAACAAGTTCTACGACGCCCTGGAGAAGGTCGACGGCTACGAGTCGATGGACATCGCGGTGGCCGCGCAGGAGGTGCAGAGGTCGGCCTACGGCGACGCCTACGCCCAGCACGAGGGCCAGGCGCGGGTCACGGCGTCGGTGCTGTCGGGGCAGACCCCGGCGGGCCTGCGGTGCGCGCTGGAGGACCCGGCCTCGACCGGCGACCCCGCGAAGGTGGTCGCGCTGGTCGAGAAGGACTTCGGCATCGCCGCGACGGCGGCTGACACCACCGTGACGGTGCAGACCGACACCGAGGACTCCGCCTGGGCGGTGGGCTCATGGGCGGTTGCGCGGGCCACCGACACCGGTGCGGTGCGGGTGGTCGTCGGCGACCGCGAGTGGCGCCGGGGCATGGAGGAGTCCGCGCTCACCTGGCACACCGTGCCGGCCGAGCCCGGCACCGACGCGACGACGGTCACCATCCACCTCACCTGAGGCCCGACCGCCCCCAAGGCCCGACCGCCCCCAAGGCCCGACCGCCCCCAAGGCCCGACCGCCCCCAAGGCCCGACCGCCCCCAAGGTCGAGAGTAGAGTACACGCCGTGTGGGCGTCCGCCCACGGGGCGAGTTCACTACACTCGACGACCCCG
>JBBQWX010000218.1:0-6207 GCA_038210185.1 Actinomycetales bacterium | reverse complement strand
GCCCGGGTCGTCACCGTGTCCTCCGGGGCCCAAGCCATGGGGGCCATCGACTTTGAGGACCTGCAGGGAGAGCGCGACTACAGCGGCCAGCGCGCGTACAACCAGTCCAAGCTCGCCAACGTGATGTTCACCTACGAGCTGGCCCGCAGGCTCCAAGGGTCTGGCGTCACCGCGAACGCCCTGCACCCCGGAGTGGTCCGCACCAACTTCGGGCGCGAGGACTCCAAGGGCTGGATGCGGCTGATGCTGCCCCTGATCCGCCCGTTCCTGAAGAGCCCCGAGCGCGGTGCCGCCACCTCGGTGTACCTCGCTTCATCCCCGGACGTGCAGGGCGTGACCGGCCGGTACTTCGCCAACAGCAAACCCAAGACCTCATCCAAGGCCTCACAGGACACCACGGCGGCGACCAGGCTCTGGGACGTCTCCGCGGCCCTCGTCGGCCTCCCCTCAGCCGACCACGGTTGAGGTGCGCCGCGACCCATAAGAAGGTCAGTGAGGGACTTCGCCGGCCATGCGGGTTGTTCTTGGCCCTGGCCAGCCGTCGCCGTGCGCGGGTGGTCCGCCACTGGTCGCGGATGAACCGGGCCGGGGCGTTACCACCTATCGCTCGAGGAGCAGCTCGGCGACACCGTCGAGTACGACCTTCAGCCCGGAGTCGAACTCCCTGCCGTAGGCGTAGCCCGGCTTGAGGACGTACTGGACCGTCATCTCGAACAAGTAGGGGAACTCGGAGCCCGGAAACGTCTCCATGATGGCGCCGGTCGTGGCTGCCAGCTCCGACTCGTCTCGGAAGGGGAGGTTAACCTCTTGCAGCACAAAGCCGTGGACGTAGCTGTCGATCACTGAGATTGCATGGGCTGCCTGGACGACTGAGAACCCGCCCTCGCGCAAGCACCGGATCCCCGTTTCCAGTAGCCGCAGGGTGGCTGCTCCCGGGCTGGTCCTCGACGCCATGAGGCTCACGGCCCAGGGGTGGCGGCGCAGGCCCGCGCGGGTGTTGTGGGCCCGCTCGGTGATGGCGGTCCGCCAGTCCGTGGACGGCGTGGGGGGCTCGATCTCAGCGGCGACGGCCTCGACCAACCCGTCAAGAATCTGGCTCTTGTCGTTGACGTGGTGGTACAGCGAGGCCGCCTCGACGCCCAGCTCGCGTGCGAGTCGGCGCATCGTGACCGCTTCAAGGCCATCGTCGTCCGCGATGACCAGCGCGACCTGCAGAGTGCGTTCCACGTTCAACGGCGCCCTGTTGGCAACCTTGGTTGGCCTACGGCCCATGTGTACCGCCTCTTCTGGTGGTCCTTCTAGGAAGTGCCGGCGCCCAGCCTCTCGACAATCTAACACCGTTAGTGTAGCGTCCGAACTCCAATCTAACACCGTTAGAAACGAGTTCTCGAACCGCTCCTGACACAAACTGAAGGGCACGCCATGACCACCATGAGCACCACGACAGCCCCGATGGCCGGCACGAGGGATCCGCTGTCCAGGAGGGGAGTTGCGAGGGCGGTGGGGATCCTTTTCGTCGTCCAGATGGTCACCGCCATGTTCGGCACGTCCTTGATCCAGGCGTTCGTCGACGGCAACCCCGACCGGGCGCCGATGACGGTCGGCGTCCTGCTCATGGCGTGTTCCGGCTTGGCTGTCGTCGCCATCGGCCTGCTGATGTACCCGGTGTTGAAGCAGGTCAACCCAACCCTCGGCGCGTGGTACCCAACCCTCAGGGTTGTCGAGTGCCTCGTCTCCGCCGCCTGCGGTGTCTACCTCCTGGCCAGGTCGGAGGTCGTCCCGAACCACCTCCTGTGGGTCTACGTCCCGACCGGCCTCGGCGGCATCATCCTTTGCTACCTGCTCTTCGTCGCCCGCCTCGTTCCGCGACCCATCGCCGTTCTCGGTCTCGTGGGCTACGCCTCACTCACGATCGGTGTCCCTCTCGACTTCCTGGGCGTCCTCGACATGAGTGCGGGAGCCGGGATGCTCCTTGTCGTTCCCGGCGGCCTGTTCGAGCTGGTGTTCCTCCCGATCTGGCTGATCGCAAAGGGATTCAAGCCGCTGTCGACCACCGCCGACCTCAGCTCTCCGGCCCTGGTCCCGACCCACTGACCGCTCGCGAACAGCAGCCTGAACACCCCCAGCTGTCACCCAGTGAGCAGCGAAGGACGATCTCGCCCGAAGCCGCAGTGACGCCTCCTGCGGCGCTTCGCTCAGACGCCCTTCGCTGCTCGGCGGAACGTGCGTCATAGCGCCGCCAGTCGACCGTCCTGACGGCGGCAGGAGGCGGCGTCGCTGTGTGCGCCCAACGGGTGGATGTGCGGCGCCCGGGGTCCAACCACACGGTCGGGGTTTGCCAACTTCTGGACCGGCTCACCCGGCAGGGGCAGCGACCATGTACGAATCCCAGTGGGCAAGCACAACTGAGACAACGAAGACCGCAACTGCCACCGGTAGCCCCGGCAGGTCTGCCACGGCATCGCTGCGCCAGATGCTCTTCCGCTTCACAGACCCAACCCTTAGACCCCCAGCATGGAGCTCCTCCTCCTGACGCCATAGCGACGCACGATGGAACTGATAGGTCGTTCCGTCCGCCTCGATCGTCCAGTTCTTGCCTCCAACTCGGTCAGCTGAGGCGATGAGAGTGCCCTTGTCGTCGACCATCCCGTACGTCCTCCCCCAGACGTTGGACCGAACCTGGTAGACCCGCCCGTCCAACTCGACTGCGCCACCGGTGGTCCACGACGCGCCCTCCCAAACGGCGACCCGACGGCCATCGATGACGATCTCGTAGCGGCTCTTCCACACGCTCATCTTCCGGGCCTCGATCATGGACACCCACGCTAGACGGCCTGACGCAGGTGCGTCACTGCGCCGCCTATTCGCCCAGATAGAGCTACTCCGGATACGGCCGATTCACTCGCGTGCCGGTGAACGGTCGTCTAGGTGATCGGGGTGTTTGCCAGCGACACGACAGTCCCGACGGCCAAGGCCGTCGCGACGGTGGGCATGAACCAGCCGGGGCGCGACTTGGCGCGCCACAGCGACCAGATGGCCACCAAGGGCAGCAGGATGCCGAACACGAGGCTGCCGACGTGCGCGGGGTCAGTCAGCGGGTACGCCTCCTCACACACGGGTGGGCAGAAGACGATGGCGGAGCCGTTGGTCAGCGCCGCCCAGCCCGCGCCCAAGATCCCGGCGCTGGCGACGCCGCTGGCGTTGCCCCGGACACCGGCCATCAAGGAGACCGCCCACCAGATCTGGATGAGCGCAACGCCGAGGAGGGTGGTCGCTTCCGTCGGGCTCAGCGTCCCGTGCAGGTCGAACAGGCCCACGCCGAAGTCGAGGATGATGTGCAGCACGCTGAAGAACATCGTGGCCAGGCTGACCCACAGCCAGACCGGCATCCGCCAGCCGCGCCCGGACCACTCCAGGCTCGGGTGGGGGTGGTCGAGGGCCGCTGGTGGTGGAATTGGGGTGGTTCCCACGGGCCCTGGCGAGCTCTGCATGGCCGGGCGCTAGGCCTTCACGGACGGGGGCGTCGAGCTGATGGTGGGTGGGGGGTTGGTGAGTCCTCCGCGGAGGAGCCAGAGCGAGATCGCTGCGGTCCATAGCCAGAACCCGGCAACTGGGGTCATGGCTGCGGGTTCGGTCCACACGGCGCGGGCGAGCACGGAGCCCGCTCCCGCGAGAACTGCCCACCAGCCCAGCCAGCTCGGGAGGGTTGGGGAGGAGATGAGGATGGAGCCGGCGCAGATGGCCATCGCTCCCGTGGCAACCCACCCGTTGGCGAACGACAGGTTCCCGAGGTCGAAGGCGTACCGAGCCACCTGGGAGTCGATGTCGGAAGCGCGGAAGACGGCGGCGTCCCATGAGGCGATCTGGCCTGAGACCACGGCGACGACGCTGGCGCCGGCGAGGAAGGCGGACCGCCGCGGGACCTCACCGTCGAAGGGACGCAGCAGCAGAGCCAACCCGATGCCGAACCACAACATGGCGATCAGGCCGACTGAGGTCACGAACGAGCTGAACGCTCCGAACGAGTCGTCCAGGGTCCGGAAGAACGCCACGGCCTGGTCGGCGTCGCTGGTGAAGGGGGCGCCCTGGTAGTTGTTCGCCAGCGATGCCCCCAGGACGAGCAGCAGGGTCACGATGCCGGCGGTTCCGGTCACCCGGGCGAGCGTGCGGGTCGGGGTGATCCGTTGCTGGGTTGCGTGGTACGGGAGCTGGTCGGTCGCCATTGGATCGGCCTCCTGTTCGGGTCGTGCCCTGGTTGCTGGGCTGGTCGTCCGGGCGGGTCCGTTGTGCCGACTCGCGGGACACATCCCCATGCCGTGGTTCCGACACAGGAAATGTTAAGGTGTGCCTGATAGTCAGGCTAAATGAAACATCGGGAGTTGTCCATGGCCGAGCCCTTCGACCCGAACACTCTTACCCTGCTGGCGCACGCTCATCTCTTCCTGAGTCGGCAGGTGACCGAGGGGGTGGCGGCTGCCGGACACCCCCTGCGACCGGTGCACAATGCCGTCTTCGGCCAGCTCGGGCCCGACGGCAAACGGCTCACCGAGCTGGCCAGGACCGCCAACATGACTCCCCAAGCCATGACCGAGATCGTCGACGAGCTCGAGGCCCTGGGCTACATCGCTCGGACCCCCGACCCCACCGATCGCCGCGCCAAGCTGATTCGACTGACCGCAGAAGGGCAGTCCCTCACGAAGCTCGGCAGCGACACCATTGGCCGCATCGAACAGCAGATCAGCACCACCCTCGGCAATGACGGCCACCAAGAACTCCGCACCCTGCTCACCCGGCTGCTCCCCGGCACAGACCAGTAGAGGCCGCTGGCGCACGCCCCAACCCGTACGGACGCCGCACCGGCGAGGGTGGCGGCCGCGATGGCGTGGCTGCTCGGGCTGGGATGCGGGGAGCCCGCGGCCCACGGGACGTGGTTCTACGCGACGTATGGCTACGCGTGGACGTTCATGGGCTTTCCCACCAACACCGCCGGCCCGCTACTCCTCCGCCTCGGCATCGACACCAGCACGCCCCTCCGGGCGGCGCTTCTTGGTCATGTGTTTCGTCGAGATCGTCATGGGTCCCTGAGCCCCCCAGACCCTGCTCCCGCACCTTCGGATCCTTGCCAAGACACGTGCGACGCTCCTATGCTTTGTCAAGCAGTTACCACCCCGTTTTCGAGCTGGCGGTAGAGGTCGCGGGCGACGTAGCGCGCCAGGCAGCGTTTGATCTCTCGGCTGGTCTTGCCTTCGGCAGTACGGCGAGCGACGTAGTCGCGGGTGGCTGGCTGGTACTGGATCCGGATCCGCACCACGGTGTGCAGTGCCCGGTTGAGTTGCCGGTCGCCGTAGCGGTTCAGCCGATACCGGGTGGTGACTTGGCCACTGTTCGCTGGGATCGGTGCCACGCCGGCGAGCATCGCGAACGCCGCCTCGGAGTGGATCCGGCCGGGGTGGGACCAGGCGCACAACACCGTCGCGGCCACGATCGGTCCGACGCCGAACTCCTCGAGCAGGTCAGGACGCCAGCTGCGGATGATGGCCACCATCGCCTTCTGTAGCTCGCGTGCCTCTTTCAGCAGTGCGTGCGTGCGACGAGCCAAGGTCCGCAGCGCGACCACGGTGCTGGTCGTCTCGGTGTCCCAGGATGAGTGCACTCGCAGGTTCGCTGCGGTGGTGAGCATCGCGGCGAGCTTCTGGCCGCGGAACCTGACTCGGATGGGTTCGGGTGCTGCGATGACCAGGCTGAAGACCTGCTGCTGGGCCTCAGTGGAGGCATTGACCGCGGAGCGCCGAGCGGCCAAAAGCACTGACAGTGCTTGGCGTTCGCCTCCGGTGCGGGGAGTTCCCAACCGCGGTCGGGCCATCGCTTCACGCGCGGCGCGGATCGCATCGAGCGGATCGGACTTCGCGCCGTTGCGGCGCGCGACCCGCTTGGGACGGTCCAGCTCGATGACGATCTCCGACAGCTGCAACAGGTGACGACTCAGACCGGCGCCGTGACCACCGGTCCCCTCGATCGCCCAAGCCCGCAACATCGCGTGGTTGTTGGCGAACTCCACCAGCTCGGCATAGCCCTGGGCTGTCGCCTCGACGGTGATCTCGTCGAGGACACCACCGGTGGCAGCATCGACCACGGCTGCGGAGTGGGTATGCACGTGAGTGTCGACGCCGATGACGACATCGACCACCTCGCGCAGATCGGTCAGAC
>JBBQWX010000217.1:0-6212 GCA_038210185.1 Actinomycetales bacterium | reverse complement strand
CCCATGGCCGCCAGCGGGCAGGTTTCATGACCGCTACCGGGCAGCTTCGTGGCCGTCTCCGGGCAGTTTCTCGTGTCCGCTGTCAGCCGACAACGTTGCCGTGCTCTTGGACCCCGACTCCCTGCCCGAGTGGGAACGCACCGACGACCTGGTGTGACGTGCTCATCGGTACCAGCGCAGTGTGCCGCTTCGCGGCATTTAGCGTTCCCCGGGTCCTCACGAGATGTCTAGCTACACCACCAGTCCCAGCGCCAGAACACCGACGGCTGCGGGCAGCGTCAGCAGTGTCGCGCCATTGGCTGTTGCAGAGTTCGAGCGCTTCGCCAGTTGTGCCCTGCCGGTCAAGAGAAGGAGGAGGAACAAAACGACGATGAGAACTACAACCGGCGGGATGATGTCCATGGGGTGGAACTCTCACAGGCCTCCAGCCCGAGTGGGTTGCCGCTTCCTTAACTCAGCAGGATCGCAACGCACGCTCCGCGGCATGAGCGAGCATCCCATTTTGGGATGCAACGAGGTATCCTTGGCTACATGAGCACGCAGATCGCAGTCCGCCTTCCTGACGAGATGGTCGCCTTCTTGGACCGCAGCGTTGCGACCGGCAAGGCGTCGAGCAGGGCCGCGCTGGTCGTGTCGGCAGTGGAGCGCGAGATGCGTCGACTGGCTGCTGAGCAGGACGCGCAGATCCTTCGCACCCAGGGTGCGGCCGATGAGCTCGACGACCTGGTCGAGTGGACCGCAACGCACGCCGTAGTCGAGGACTGATCTGGTGCGAGAGATCTGCTTGGTCCGACTCGACAAGACGCGGCCAGCGCTCGTCCTGACGCGCGAGGCCGCGCGGGGCGCGATGACCAAGGTGACCGTTGCCCCCATCACCAGCACCATCAAGGGCCTGTCGAGCGAGGTCCTGGTGGGGCCCGACAACGGCCTGGACCACAACTGCGCGGTGTCCCTGGACAACGTCCTCACCGTCCCGGTGGGCGCACTCGGACGCACCGTCGGGTATCTCAACGGTGAGCAAGAAGCGCAGCTGGCACGCGCAGTTGTGTTGGCCTGCGACCTCGAGATAGCCCTGCTCCACTAGCGGCGAAGAAGCGCACGGCTGGCGGCAAGACCGGATGTCGAGCGAACCATTCCCGTGGTTCTCACCAGCGCATTCTCGGGTCCTGCGCCAAGCGGGCGAGGGTCGCGACGTCGACCGGGTGGGGGTCGGGGACCTGGTCGGCCGCTGGGGTGTCCATGACCCCACGTGGTCACGCTCACCACGGCGGAACCGGTGTCGAAGACCGCTTGCGTGACCGGGGTCTGATACTGGTCACTGCGGGGGTCTCGGGTGGTGGTCGGCGTCGATGAGGCGTCGACCACGGGCAGCACGCCGTCGGGGAGCTGGGTAATCGTGCATCGGTCCGCGGATGGCTCGACCAGCATTGAGTTCGGGTCTCCCCAAAACATCCAGCAGTGGTCCTCGGAGGGCACCGCGCCCGGCCCGGTGGGTGGTCACGATGCTGATGCCTGCACCCAGTGCTGGGAGGGGCCCGTTCGCTACCAGCGTGTCCCCGGCGCCACCCCACCTCATGAGGCCCTGGGTTGGCACACCCTGAGCGGCCACTGCCGAGCGTACGGATGTCGACCCGCACCATCACCGCGCCCCGCCCGCCTTTCCTAGGAAGTGGACGGCGCCCTCACGCCCAAGGGTCAGGGATGGTCATGATGCGTGCAGCGATTCGGACGAGGTCGCGGTGCATCTCGATCGGCATGGATCGCGTTGCGTACTCATCCAAGCGGTCGTCCAGCACGACAAGCTCCTCGAGCTCTGTCGGGCCGTCATGGCCGATTGTCCAGTGCGCCCAGTTCGTGAGTTGTCGATCCGACAGCTCACCGCGCTGCCAACGACGAAGCTGAGCCTGCGTTAGGCGCACCGTTGTGGGGCCTTCATCAAGGGGAGACATCCGCAATTCCTCACGTGCGTCTGCGACCAAGTCGTCCGTTTCGAACGGGCTCGTGAGTGGTGTCACCACCTTGCTCGCCAAAGCCACGATGGCCTCGCCATCAACACCAAGGGCGAGCAGCTCCGAGGAAGGAAGCCACGAGGTCGCGTGCATCTCGGTCACGCCGGTCGTACATGACCAATGCGTCCCCAAACCAGATCCGAGCGGCGATGGCGTCCACGCTGGTCAGCGTAGGTCAGCGCAATCGGCCCACGCTTCGCTTGACTGCTTGCGGCATGCACCCCATCGCGACATCAATTCCGGTAACCGTCTCTGGCTGGTGAGCGGTAGATACCGCGGGGTCCAACAACACGGCTTCAGTGGGGCGACAACGCCGCAGAGGAACGCGAGTCGACCGTCCGAGTACAGGCGGCTCAAGGCAGCACGCAGGTAGGGATTGCGCACCCGCGGGAATCGAGGAGGGGCGTCGGAGTGCCAGGTCGGGTCGTGCCGTTCGTTCGAGACCGTGACCAGGTCTCGCATGTCGCTTACGGGCCGGTAGACATCGGCGGCCGCACGCTGGCCTTGGCCCTCTTCGACCGCGCACACTCCACATGAGGGGACCACGTGTTCGGTAGAAGCGTGACCACACTCCTTGCAGGCATCGTTAGGCACGGTGAGCAGTATCGACCAGCCCAAGTGAGGCGCGGGGCGTAATCACCAGTCGCGGCACTTCCGGACGTTCTCCGGCCCTTCGCGCCGGAGTGCTTGCCGATGGTGGGTCTCGCAAGTTACCTTGGAGTGGTGCTCGAGGATCCGATCATTGCACCGTCGGCCTTCAAGCACGGTCTGGGCACGGAGGACATCCTCCACGCCTACCGCAACCCATCCGAGTGTGGGATCTCGGTGACGGGTTCACGATGATGCTCGGCCCGAACGCCGCCGCCATCATCCTCGAAGTCGGCTACGTCGAGGGCGACATCGCTGTGGTGATCATCCACGCGATGCGCGCCCGGAAGAGATTCCTTGAGTGATGCCAGATGCCTAGAACTGTTGACGAGATCCTCAAGCACGCCGACGAGCTCGCCGCTCGTTTCGAGGACTACGAGCCGGCGCCGGGAGACGAGCAGGACGCCCAGGCGGTGGCCCTGCTGCGTGTCGCGGTCCACGAACGCTCCGCTGCCGAACAGCACGTCATCGACGCGATTCGGGCAGCCCGCACCTCGGGGATGTCCTGGTCAACGATCGGGGCGTTCGTCGGCACCAGCGGCGAAGCAGCCCGCCAGCGATATGCCGACAAGGTCGCCTGACTCGCCGTTAGGGACGCCCTGCAAGCGATGACCGGACGTTCGAAGGCGTGTCTTGCGCGGTCGCTGTGAGATGCGACGACGATCGCGCACGGCCCTCCAATGTCACTCCAAGACAGGTCCAACCGAATGGGGGCCAGGGCCCTTCACGCCATTCTGGGATCAGTCCCCACAGCCGATGTGGGACGCGGGCCATGGGGTCTCCGTTCGTCGCAGAACGCGCGACGGCGACAAGGAGCCGTACTTGCGGAGGTGTGCCGCGGTGTCCCCTCAAGGGGTACACACCGGCTTGGTGACGCTTCGGCAGACTGCGGCGGGACGTGTGCGGGCTCTAGATACGGCCGGTCTCGTGGGCCCACATGGCGACCTCGACGCGGTTGCGTGCGCCGAGTTTTCGCATGAGGCTGGCGAGGTGGGCTTTGACGGTGCTTGGGGTGATGTAGAGCTCGCTGGCGATCTCGTTGTTGGTGCGTCCTTGAGCTACCGGCCGGAGGACTTCTTCCTCGCGCGCGGTGAGGGGTTCGATCGGCTGCCGGGGTGGTGAGGTCGGTGTATGCGCGAAGGCGGCCAGGAGTCGGACGGTCACGCTGGGCGCGATGAGCGCGTCTCCGTCGGCGGCGGCGTGGATGGCCTGGGTCAGCAGGGCGGGTCCGGCGTCCTTGAGCAGGAACCCGCGGGCGCCGGCTTTGAGGGCGCCGTGGACGTACTCATCAAGGTCGAAGGTGGTGATGACCACGATCGGCAGGGGGTCGGTGACATCGGGGCCGGCGAGACGTCGGGTGGCTTCGATGCCGTCCATGAGCGGCATCCGGATATCGAAGAGTCCGACGTCGGGGCGCAGCTGGAGCGCCAGGCGCACCGCCTCTCGCCCGTCGGCGGCCGCGCCGATGACTTCGATGTCGGGTTGGGCGTCGAGGAGCATCGTCAGTCCGGTGCGCACGATGGGCTGGTCGTCGGCGATGAGGACCCTGATGCTCATCGGGGCGTCCCGGTTCGGGGCAGGTTCGCCTCGACCCGCCAGCCCCGGCCGGCGGTGGGGCCGGCGTGGAACGTGCCGCCGAGCAGTGTGGCGCGCTCGCGCATGCCCACCAGGCCGTAGCCGGCTGGGGCGCGACCGGTCGCGCCGATGGAGCCGTCGTCGTCAACGGTCAGTCGTACCTGGTCGGAGTCACCGGTGACGGCAACGGTGACGCGGGTGGCGTGGCGGGCGTGGCGTCGGGCGTTGGTTATGGACTCCTGGGCGAGGCGGTAGATCGCGGACCCGACCGCGGGGCTCAGGTCGTCGAGCTCGCCGGCGAAGGTCACCTCGACGACGGGGTGCGTCTGTCCATGCCTGGCGAGCTGCTCGACCTCGGGCAGGCCCGGCTGCGGCGCGAACGCGGTTTCCTGTGGCACGCGCAGTACCCCGACGATGGCGCGCAGCTCGGTGAGGGTGCTGGTCGCCGCATCCTCGATGGTGGCCAGTGCCTCGATGGCGCGCTCGGGGTGGGCGGCCGCGACGGCCCGGCCTGCTTGAGCCTGAATGGCGATACCCGAGACATGGTGGGCGACGGTGTCGTGCAGCTCCCTGGCGAGCTGTTCACGCTCGCGGGCCTTGGCCTGGTCGATGTCGCGGACACGGATCCTCGCGCGGAAGCGGATCGCGGCGCCGAGCGCTGCGGCGAACAGGAAGAACGCGTATCCCGCGACCGTCTCGGCCAGGCTGGTCGACTCGGCGACCAAGGTGATGGTCAGCCAGAGCAGGATCACGCCAAGGCCGCCTGCCGCCTCCCGACCGGAGCCCCACCGGAACAGGGCGTAGGTCAGCACCAGGGTGGCCGCGACACCGAAGGGCAGCACGCCCTGCGATCCGGTGAGGATCCTGACGACGTCGACCACCGCCAACGTGCCGAAAGCGACCGCGACCGCCAGGAGCGGATGCATCCGTCGCCACGGCAGCGGGGCCACGGCCGCGAACGCAGCGATGAGCAGCAGGGGGAGCGGCGCCATGTCCTGGCGGAACACCGTTTCGGCCACGGACCAGCAGATCAGTACTGCGGCCAGGACCCAGTCCCGGCGCAGAGGGCCTGGGGGGTCCGCGGGTCGCGGTTCGGCCCATAGCGAGCGCAGCGCGTCGGGGACCATGCGGTCAGCCTAGGCAGCCCGCGTGGTCGGGGTATCCGCCGAAAGTACGAGAGGACCACTGTGCCAGCGGCCAGGTCGGGTCCGGCCCCGGGGCTGATGTGCCCGACGCTGGCATCCGTGACGGTGGAGGCACCCACCCAACCAAGGCAAACGGAGCTCCTGATGAAGACACCTCAATCGCACACCATGCTGAAGGGCCCGCAGTCCCTCACCCCGCTGGAGGGCCTGCGGATGCCGGTGCAGGCCAGGATCGCCGCCGCATGGACCACCTTCATGTTTCTCTACGTCTACGTGGACATTCTCGCCTTCTACAAGCCCGGCGTCGTCGATGACATCCTGGTCGGCGTCGTCTGGGAGTTCGACATCACCCAGACCTGGGCGATGACGGCGCTGACCCTCCTGGCGATCCCGATCTTCATGGTCGTGCTGTCGATGACGCTGCCCGCCCGGGCCAACCGCATCACGAACCTCATCGTGGCTTCGGTACAGGTCCCCTTCGCGGCATTCAACGCGGTGGGCGAGGTGGGCGAGCCCTGGATGAACTTCTACGTCCTCGGCGTCGCACTGGAACTGATCGCTCTCGCCTTCATCCTGCGCTCCGCCTGGACCTGGCCACGCCGCATTGCATCACCGGCGACCCCGACAACCAGCCTCGACAGCGAGCCACTGCCCACGCCGCAGCAGGCGTGACTGCCCGCCCCGCGCCCGACCGTCCTCCGCTCGCCCCACTCGCGGGCACGGTCACCTGCCTCAGCGTTCGCTGCTGAGCACTCCGTCCCACCCTCCCCCAGAACGGTCCCGGGTCATGATCGAGGCACACGAGCTCACCAAGCGCTACGGCGACACCACCGTC
>JBBQWX010000216.1:0-6238 GCA_038210185.1 Actinomycetales bacterium | reverse complement strand
TCAATCGCTATGCCGGCATGGTCCAGGACGACCGCGGCATCTGGAGCGCACCGGACGGCGCTCGGGTCGCTTGGTTCTACGACCCCGACGGCAACATCCTCTCCCTGCAAACCTGACCGTCCCCTGCAAGTGCGTCACTGCGCCGCGAATCGCTGAACCGCAGATGGGAAGGCAAGGCAACATCGGCCCTTGGAGGGGCTTCGGATTGGTGCGTTCGGGCGACTTGGAGCCCGACTTTTGCGGCGATGGATCCGGACAGCGGGGTGACCGTTCAGTCGCCGCTCGGGTTTGACCCGCGCAGCTGCAACCGGGCTACGGTCTCCCCGTCCACTATCTCGCCGGTCTCGAGGAACCCGTACCTCCGGTAGAACGGGGCAGGGGTTCCAGGCCCCGGTTCCCAGCTGGTGACCAGGGTCGTGCACCCCTGCGCGCGGAGCTGGTCGCACAACAGGTCGAGGGCGCGTCGGCCCACGCCACGGTGCTGGTGACGCCGGTCGACCAGGAACCGCCACAGGTACGGCTCCGGATGCGCCGGGGTCACTTCGGCGATCATCACGAAGGCGACCGGCTCGCCGTCGGCTTCGACACCGTACAGCCGCGGAACCACCGGTTCCCCGTCGATCACCTCGGGGAAGAGTGCGTCGGCGAACGACCAGGACATCGGCGCGACGAAGCGCTCTTGGGAGTGGTGGGTGCGAAGGGAGTAGTAGCTCCGGTTGTTCTCGAGGGTCAACGGCACCAGGCGGAGCTGTCGGGCGAGTCGTGAGGCCGGTCGGCCCAGGCTCTGCACTCTTTGGCGGTGGCGCCATAGGTCATGCTGTCAGCCCACTGCCCGCGCCACAGTAAGGAGTTCTTCGTCGTCGCCTCGAAGATCAGCCCGACGTTCTCGAGCACTCGCTGCGAGGCGGTGTTCTCGGGGTCGAGCTCGCCGCGCACGCGCCGCACGCCCACCCGCTGGACGAGGTCGTGGACCAGCGCCTGCGCCGCTTCGGAGGCGTAGCCCTGGCCGTGTTCGGAGCGCGCCAGGGTGAAGCCGATCTCAGCTACGCCGCCGGTGTTGTCGATGTGCGCGCAGACGTCACCGATCAGCTCGCCGTCCCGTTCGACCGCGAACTGGGTCCACTCGCCGGGGTGACGTCGTCGCGGTCGTCCTGCCCGGAGAGCAGTGACAGGGCGTCCTGCTCGGTGAATGGCAGGTTCCACGACTGGTACCTGGCGACGTCCGGGTCGTTGCGGTACGCCGCGAACTGCGCCGCATCGGTGGTGCGCATGACTCGCAGCACCAGCCGTTCGGTGCGCATGGGGTAGGGCGAGGGCACGAGTCGAGGGTAGTGGCCACCCCAGCCGCCGATCTCTCTGCTGGCTTCTCAGCCAGCAGGCTGACTGCTCACCAACCACCGACAGTGGGCCCACGATGACGATAATGGCCCACCTCACGATGCACGGTGATGACGTTCGCCCAAGCGAGGCCAGCACCGGCAGGTCCGTGGCTGGAGTGATCTCGTAGGACACGCGAGACGGTGCGTCATAGCGCCGCGTAGGGGCGCTTACTGCGGCGCGGCTCCTGCTGCTCGCGGGCGGGGCGATGTGGGAGTCCCATTGGTGGCGCTGCATCCTGGGCCCACTATTGACCGGGTGATCGTCGCTTGGTGTCTGCGGCCAGATGTGCGCGAACGGCGGGTGCGAAGGGGCTCCAGGCGAACCAGTGAGGAAGAGCGCGGGTCAGCCGGGGAGGGCCTGCGACGGAGATGTCGGCATTGGCCAAAGCGTCGCGGTACGTGGTGATTCCGGAGAACACCCGCATCAGCTCGACGGGTTCGGTGGTGAGGACGACGTCGACGTCGAAACCAGGGGGGTCGGTGCAGACCGAGGTCTCTCGTCGCTCAAGGACCATCCAGATGCGCGTGGGATCTGCGCCGCCGTAGTCGAACTCGATCACCGTGCGGTCCTCGGGCACAGCCTCGGTGACGATCCGGCGCGACATCCACCAGGTGAGGGTCACCGGGTCGACCTGTGCGGGTTCGGGCTCGCTGAACATCCACTTGACCGCCCATTCCCCAGCTGCCATGAGCACCGACTCCAGGTCGCGTCCGGCAGGAGTCAGCCGGTACTCATGACCGCGGCCGTGCGCTAGTTCGACGCGGGTCACGACTCCTTTGCGTTCGAGATGGTCCAGCCGCTGCTTGAGCAGCGACCTGGAGATGCCGGGCAGCCCTCGGTCGATGTCGTTGAACCGACGCCCTCCCAGGACCAGCTCACGCACGATCAGAGGTGTCCATCGCTCGGCGATCACCGAGCTCGCGAGCGCGACCGGACAGTACTGCACGTAGTCCTTCATCCGTTCATACTCCGCCGCCACTCGTTCCCGGTCCAGAAATTGTTCCGCGCGGGTCCAAGTCCGGGACTGGCCGAGCAGCACGACGGACGAGGACTCTCGAGTCAGCCGAACTCAGCAAACGACAACCGGGAGTGACTATGTCCACCACCTTCGACCCCGCCGTCTTCAAGAGCACGACCCGAGCCCAGTGGGAGGCGGCCTCCGCTGCCTGGAACGACTGGGCCCCCGCCATCGAGGAGTGGCTCGGTACGGCCACCGCGATGATGCTCGACCACGCGGGCCTCACCAGCGGCATGCGGGTGCTCGACGTCGCCGCCGGTGCCGGCGGGCAGACTCTGGCAGCCGCCCGCCGGGTGGGCCCCTCTGGGCGCGTGCTCGCCACAGACATCTCTCCGACGATCCTGCAGTTCGCCACACGTGCAGCGGCGCGGGCAGGGGTCGCAACGGTCGAGACCCTGGAGGCCGACGGTGAGGACCTGTCAGCGGTCCGGGATGACTCCTACGATGCGGCGATCTCGCGCGTAGGCCTGATCTACTTCCCCGACCAGCACCGAGCCCTGACTGAGATCTGTCGTAAGCTGCGACGG
Source organism: Actinomycetales bacterium (assembly GCA_038210185.1). Classification (GTDB taxonomy): domain Bacteria; phylum Actinomycetota; class Actinomycetes; order Actinomycetales; family Dermatophilaceae; genus Fodinibacter. Next base: position 3,313 of record JBBQWX010000216.1, on the reverse strand, counting down.
GGTGGGCGACTGTCCGCCGTGGTGTACTCCACTCCCGACCGCAACGGCTTCTTCGCCGTCCCGGTCGGCATCATCCGCCGGGTCGCCGGCCTGCCTGCGCCCGCCCCGGGCCTCCCCGGCCCGTTCAGCCTCGGTGCGCCGGGCGTCGCCGAGCGTGCCTACGAGGAGGCCGGACTCGTCGACATCACCGTGACCGCCGTTCCGTCACCGGTCCGGCTATCCAATGCGGCAGAATGCGTGCGGTTTGAGCAGGAGTCCTTCGGCGCCCTGCACCAGATGCTCTCCGGTGTCGACGCCCCCGCACGGGCGGCAGCGTGGAGCGAGATCGAGCAGGCACTGACCCAGTTCGACGGTCCCGACGGGTTCGTCGGACCTTGCGAGATGCTCGTCCTCTCCGGCACCCGACCCTGATCGACGGCGAGTGCCGAACCCGCCTTTCCCTCGTTGTCGACATTGTTGACGCCTGACCTGCCTTGGGCGCAACTACGTCAGTCATCGAACACCTCTCGAGACCTTGGTCCGTGAGGGCGGAGGAGATCGAACTATTCGTGGCAAGGTCCTTGCCCAAGACTCACCTGGAGCGCCAGCTCAGGCGAACTGGTGCGACGACCGTTCGGAAGGGAAGTCGATTCGCTTCGGACTGAGCTGCTGGTCGCCGTCGAGTGCCGGTGCAGTCCTCGACGAAGTGGTTGTCGGGCGCCCCTACGACGATCTTGTACGCGGGCATGGCCGTGTCGTCCTGAACCGGCCGCTGAGCGATCACCTGCCATTCGTCGTTGTAGAGCAGCCCGTCGAGCGACAGTGCTGACGGGAGAGGGGGCCGAACAGGATGTGTCCAGGAGGGCCGGCACGTCCTTCTTGGGTACTGAGACCCCGCGGAAGACCATCGCGACCGACCTGGGACTGCAGGGGCCACTGCTGCCGCCTTACGACTACCTCAACAATGTGACGGTCGACCGCAACGACATCTACGTCAACGCCGACCGCGCCGACGTCATTGACGAGTTCTGACTCCCCGTAGCGGAACACTCACCGCAGCCCGGATCGTTCGTCAACAGCCACGCTCTCTCGCTGCGCCACAGCTCGGCCAAGGGGCCACTGACCCCCCGGCGACGTTGACCGCCTGGCGCGCACCCTCGGGTACGGCATACCGCTCTCGCCAGCTCGTGGGGCGGCCGTACTCCTTCGACGTGCTGACCTTCGGCACGGGCTGCCTGCTGTCGTCCCTGACCCGGTACCGGTTCCGCGACATCATCGAGGGGCGCCCCGGCCTACGACGACGTCTCCTTGGTCAACGGATCGCCGGATCGACGACCGGGAGGCCAGCCTGACGCGCACCTGCACGCCGGGTGCGCCTCTTCGGACCGTCACGGTTCCCGTCGCGACCGGGTGAGGCATCAGCACGGGAGGTCAGACAACACGGTGATCGGCGGTGTCCTGAAGACGTTCATGCAAGTCTATTTCCTTGGCGCAGGCCAGCACGACCTACGATGGCGGTCGTCTACCGCGGCACGAACAGGAGCATCTGCGTGACCCTCAACTCAACCCACCGCTACACCAACACCGCCGTCCTCTCGATCGAGCGGGTCGAGGCACCGGTGGTCGTGACGTCCGACGAGTTGGACGAGCGCCTGTCCGACGTCTACGCGCGGGCCAAGATGCGTGGCGGGATGCTCCAGGGCGTCGTCGGCATCCACGAGCGCCGCCGCTGGTCCGATGGCCAGTCCTTCACCGAAGGTGCCATCGCCGCCGGTCGGGCCGCCCTCAGCGCCAGCGGGGTGGCCTCCGCCGACGTCGGCCTGATGATCAACACCTCGCTGAGCCGCGAGTGGCTCGAGCCGTCCACGGCGGTCTTCATCCATGACGCCCTCGGGATGCCGCCCTCGTGCCAGAACTTCGACGTGACCAACGCGTGCCTCGGCTTCGTCAACGGCATCGAGATCGCCGCGGCGATGATCGACTCGGGCGTACTCGACTACGCCCTGGTCGTCGACGCCGAGGACTCCACACCGGTGCAGGAGGCCACCATCGCCCGGCTCTCCGCGGGGAGCGACTCCTCGCGCGACGTGATCTCCGAGTTCGCGGCGCTCACCCTCGGCTCCGGTGCCGCCGCGATGGTGCTGGGTCGCGCCGACCGGCACCCCGAGGGTCACCGGGTCGTCGCCGCCGTGAGCCGCGCGGCCACCGAGCACCACGCGTTGTGCGTCGGGAGCAACGAGATGATGATCACCGACCTCAAGGGCCTGCTGGTCGCCGGGTTGGACCTGTCCGCGGACCTGTGGTCCGACGCCGCGAAGGAGTTCGGGTGGGACGAGGGGATGGACCGCTACTTCGTGCACCAGATCTCCCAGGTGCACACCGAGGCGATCTGCGCGCGCCTGGGCATCGACCCTGACCGCGTGCCCCGCACCTTCCCGACCTTCGGCAACATCGGGCCCTGCTCGGTGCCGTTCACGATGGCGGGGGCCACCGACGGCCTTGAGGCCGGCGACCGGGTGCTGCTCATGGGCATCGGGTCGGGGCTGAACGCCTGCGCGCTCGAGATCACGTGGTGACCGCGAGCCCCACCAACGGCTCCCCCGCCGCGGTCGGCGACGCACCCGACTTGTCCGGCCTGCCCGGGCTCGACCCGTCGTGGTCGCGCTCGGTGACCGTCCCCGACCGAGAAGGGGTCCCGCGCACCTGGCACCTGCTCGACAACGGTGCCGAGCCGGTGCACGGCACGGTGCTGTGCGTGCACGGCAACCCCACCTGGTCCTACCTGTGGCGCGGCCTGCTGGCCGCGGCCCCGCCCGGTTGGCGCATGGTCGCACCGGACCACCTCGGGATGGGCTTCTCCGAGCGAACAGCGCAGGCGAGGAGCGTCGACCAGCGGATCGACGACCTCGGCACCCTCACCGCCGCCCTCGGGATCGACGGCCCGGTCGTCACCGTCGGGCACGACTGGGGCGGCATCATCTCGCTCGGCTGGGCGCTGGCCCACCGCGAGCAGCTGCTCGGCGTCGTGCTGGCCAACACCGCGGTGGCCCAGCCCCCCGGGGACCACGGACCCCCGCTGATCCGTCTGGCCCACCTCCCCGGCATCCGCCCGTTCGGCTGCGTCGCCACGCCCCTCTTCGTCCGCGGGACCACTGCACTGTCGTGGCCCGCCCTGCCACGCGAGGTGCGCGACGCGCTCGCGCTGCCCTACGGCACCGCGGATCGGCGAAAGGCCGTCGGTGACTTCGTCGCCGACATCCCGTTCTCCCCGGGCCACCGTTCCTACGACACCGTCGCCGAGCTGGCCGAAGGGGTGCGTGGGCTCGACGTGCCC
>JBBQWX010000215.1:0-6254 GCA_038210185.1 Actinomycetales bacterium | reverse complement strand
CATGCGGGCGCAGAAGGTGTGGTCCCCGGTGCTGATGCTGACGGCGAAGGACGGCGACTACGACCAGACCGACGCCTTCGAACTCGGCGCCGACGACTACGTGACCAAGCCGTTCAGCACGCCGGTACTGCTGGCCCGCCTACAGGCGCTGGCCCGGCGCCAGGCAACGGAGCGCCCCGTCGCGCTCGCCGTCGGGGACCTCAGCCTCGACCCGACGACCCGGCGGGTCACCCGCGAGGGCCATGTGATCCAGCTGACCCCCCGCGAGTACGCCCTCCTGCACCACCTGATGCGCAAAGCCGGCCAGGTGCAGAGCAAGAGCGAGATCCTCGAGAACGTCTGGGACTCCGACTACCCCGGAGCCGACAACGTCGTCGAGGTCTACGTCGGCTACCTGCGCCGCAAGATCGACGCGCCGTTCGACACCAAGCTGCTCGAGACCGTGCGCGGGATGGGCTACCGGCTCAACCCGAAGGGGAGTCCAGAGGGATCCTGACCGAGAAGCGGCACCAGCCCTCGGGGCTCTCCCCCGCCACCACGGTGCCCCCGTGGCCCTTGACGATCTCGGCGACGATGGCCAGTCCCAGCCCGGCGCCCCCGGTGTCGCGGGTGCGTGAGCCGTCGAGGCGCACGAACCGCCCGAAGATGCGGTCGCGGTCCTCCGTCACCACGGGCGGTCCGTCGTTGTCGACGTCGAGCAGCGCGACGCCGCCCTCGCGCACGAGACTGACCCGAACCGCGTTCTCGCGGTGCCGTTCCCCGTTCTCGAGCAGGTTGCGCACGACCCTGCCGAGGCGGGCGGAATCCCCACGCACCCGCGCGGGCTCGACGTGCACCGTGACCGGCAGCCCACGGGCGAGCACCAGCTCGGCCTCCCCGAGCACGACGTCGTCGAGGTCGACGTCGGAGGCCGTGATCGGCATCGCCCGCTCGTCGGCTGCCGCGAGGATGAGCAGGTCGTCGACGAGCATCGCGAGGCGGTCGACCTCGCCGGAGGCCCGGGCCGCCATGACGCGACGGTCCTCGAGCGCGCGGTCCTCGCCGAGCCGGTCGAGCAGCATGCGGACGGTCGACAGCGGGTTGCGCAGCTCGTGCCCGGCATCCGCCACGAACGCGCGCCGGGATGCGTCGGCGTCCCGCAGCCGCTCGAGCACCCGGTTGAGCGTCTCCGCGAGTTTCGCGAGCTCGTCGCGACCGGGCGGAACCTCGAGCACCGGCGCCGGCCGGGAACCGACGATGCTCTCGACCTGCTCCCGCATCCGCTCCACCGGCCGCAGTGCCTGCCCGACCGCGAACGTGGTCACCGCTGCGAGCAGGGCGACCAGTCCGATCGCTGCGATGAGGGCGAACTCGGCCGACGGGCCCAGGGCGGTGGTCTCGACCTTGGTGGGCACGGCGACGAGCACGGTGTAGCGGCGGCCGTCGAGCCCGGGAGCGTCGGAGGCGGCGACCGCGTGGTTCCCCGGGAGCCCGGGCACGGTGCGGGCCACCGACACCCGGAGCCCCCCCGGTGCCACGGCGGGGTCGACCATCGGCGTGTTCACCTCGGGGTTGGTGGTGGCGACCACGGTGCCGGTGTCGTCGACGACCTGCGAGACCCGGTTGCCGGTGCTGACCTCGTGCGTCAGCACCAGGTCGTCGACGGCGTGCAGGGTGAGGTCGGTGCGCAGCTGCGCCGCCTCGGATGACGCGATGTGCCGCGCCGACGCCTCGAGCACCTGCCCGAGCGAGAGGTAGATGATGCCGGCGGTGGCAGCGCCGGCGAGGATGACGATCGGCATCGTCAGCGCGAGGATGCGGCTGCGCAGACCAAGCCGGGGGGGCATGGGGAAAGTCTAGGTCGCGGACGGGTCCAGAGCCTGAGAGGCTCTCAGGCTCCGGGGCAGGCGGCCCGGCTGTGTTCCCCGCTCACGGGTCGTCGGCCGACCGTGACGACACCGGGTCGCTGCCGGCCTCGACGCCGCCACGGGTCGGCGCACGGTCGGGGCGCAGCTGGGACTGCGTCCACGGGTAGCGCAACCGCAGCGCCCACGACTCCGGCGCCCGGTCGAGCTCGGCGGCGACCACCGTGGACTCCACGAGGATGAAGCTGATGCACAGCAGCCACCCGACGAGGGCGATGGTCACGCCGAACAGGCCGTAGCGGTCGCTGTACGACGTCATCAGCCGCGGCATGTAGACGGTCGTGGCATAGCCCCACATGGTGCTGAGCACCCCGGCGAGGATGCCGGCCGGCAGCAGCCGTTGCCAGGCGACCCGTCGGTCGAGCAGCAACCACGGGATGGAGGTCCAGACGACGATGCTGGACAGCAGCGACCCGGTGAGCCCGGCGGCCCAGTCGAAGGGGACCTCCTGGAGCAGGGTGCGGATGAAGGAGAGCAGACCCAGCTCGAGGATCAGGGCGCTGAGCGCGATGGCCGCGTAGAGCGAGGCCCGCACCCCGGGCGCGCGCGGCAGCTGCCACGCCTCGAGGTACATCCGCTGCAGTCGCCGCGACAGGCTGACGCCCGACATCACGAGGAGCAGCACGCTGAGGATCCCGATGCTCGCCTCGCCCGATGGCGCGAAGACCGTCTGCACGGCATCGGCCGAGTTACCGGTCAGCGCGAACTTGCGCACGATGGCATCGGCGATGGACGCGTGGTTGTCGGTCGTCAGCAGCGCCGAGGCGAGGATCACGAGCGGGATCAGGGCGGTGAAGGCCTGGGAGGCGATGACCGTGGCGCGGTCGATGCCCGCGATGGTGAAGAAGCAACGCAGGCAGCGACGAGGGAACCAGTCCTCGTCGAGCACGTCGGGCAGGCGCATCGGCGGGTCGTCCTCCCTGGGTCAGCGACTGCCGGACCCTCGGCCCGGCGGACGCGACCCAGTCTGGGAGGGGTGGGGCACCGGGCGCCTCATCTCGGGCGGGTGAGCCTGCGCCGGTCGGCGCCGCGATGGCCCTGGGCTGGAGTCATCCCGGCGGGGTGAGGCGGCAGGAGGCTGCACGGCATACGAATTGAGCACCCGAACCACCGAGAGGGGGGTCATCCGAATGACCACCACAGCCGACGCAACCGGGCCGATCGACTTCATCCTGCTGGAGTTCCCGAACGACCGCACCGACGGCAGCGCCGCCGAGGCACTGTTCGACCTCGTCGAGGCCGGCACGATCCGCCTGCTGGACCTCGTCGTCGCCCGCAAGGAGGACGACGGCACGGTCGAGGTCATCGACGTCGACGCCGCCGGCGACGTGACCGCCTTCGTGCAGTTCGCGGGGGCCCGCTCGGGCCTGCTGGGCGACGACGACATCGCGGAGGCCGGCAACGCCCTGAGCCCCGGCACGACGGCGGCGCTGATCATCTTCGAGAACGCCTGGGCCGCTCCGTTCGTCGCCGCGGCCCGGAAGAACGGCGGCGAGCTCGTCGCCAGCATGCGCATCCCTGCGTCGGACGTCATCGACGCCCTCGACGCGCTCGAGACCGAGAAGTGAGGTAACCCCGATGCCAGGACTGCTCCGAGGTGTGGCCCGAACCGCTGTCGTCGCCGGCACCGCGACCGCCGTGAGCGGCCGTGTGCAGCGCCGTCAGGCCGACAAGTACGCGGAGCGCGACGCGCACGCCGCCGCCCAGCGCTCCGCCGCGTACGAGGAGGAGATGGGGGCCCAGCAACCCCAGTACGCGGCGCCGCCGCAGCCGCAGTACGCCGCACCACCCCAGCAGCAGTACGCCCCGGAGCCGCCCGCAGCGCTCTCCCAGGCCGACCTGATCAACCAGCTCAAGCAGCTCGGCGAGCTGCGCGACGCCGGCATCCTCACCGAGGACGAGTTCGCGGCCCAGAAGGCCAAGCTCCTTGGCTGAACCCGGCCGGCACGTGGCGGACCGCTCGGGCTCCGAGCCCAGCGGGCCGGCCGCGGCCACCGACGACGCGCCCCCGAGCACCACGGACCCCTTGGCGCCGGGGGCCGTCGACGTCACCGACCCCCTGGAGGCCGACGACGTTCCGGACGCCGCCGACGTTCCGGACGCCGCCGACGCCCCGCGCCGAGCGGGCCTGCCGCGTCTGGCGATGGTGGTGATCGTCGCCGGTTCGCTCGTGCTCGTCCTGGCCGGCGCCCGCGAGACCGCGGGCATCATCGGGCCCGCCTTCCTCGCCCTGGTGCTCACCATCACCGTGCACCCCGTGCGCCGGGCTCTCGTCCGGCGCAACGTGCCCGACTGGCTGGTGGCCATCGCGGTCGTGCTGTCGGTCTACCTCCTGCTCTTCTCGGTGTCGATCGCCCTGGTCATCTCTGCAGCCCGCCTGGCCGAGCTCCTTCCCCAGTACCAGGACCAGTTCAGCGAGTACACCGCCACCCTCACCGACTGGCTCGCCTCGATGGGCATCACCAAGGAGCAGGCGAGCTCGGTCGGGCAGTCGGTCGACCCGAGCAGCGTGGTCGGCGTGATCGGCGACGCGTTCAGCGCCGTGCTCGCGGTGCTGTCGAACTTCTTCTTCGTCGTCACCGTCGCGCTGATGATGGCCTTCGACACCGGCGGCGTCGAGCGGGTCATGGCGGTCGTGCGCACCACCCGACCCCACCTGGTCGACGCCATGGTCAGCTTCGCCCACGGCACCCGCGTCTACATGGGCGTGGCGGCCGGTTTCGGCTTCATCGTGGCGGTCATCGACGGCATCGCCCTGTACGCCATGGGGGTGCCCGGCGCCTTCATCTGGGCGGTGCTGGCCTTCGTCACCAACTTCATCCCGAACATCGGCTTCGTGATCGGCGTCATCCCGCCGGCGATCATCGGGCTTCTCGAGGGCGGCCCCACGATGATGCTCGGCGTCCTCGTGGTCTACTCGGTGATCAACGTCGTCATCCAGTCGGTGATCCAGCCGCGCTACGTCGGGGATGCCGTGGGCCTGTCCCCCACGATCACGCTGCTCTCGCTGATCTTCTGGGCCTGGGCGCTCGGCGCGCTGGGCGCGCTGCTCGCGGTGCCGTTCAGCCTGTTCATGCGGGCGGTCCTCGTCGAGGCCGACCCCAGCGCCCACTGGGTGCTCCCCGTCCTGTCCGGCCAGCTCGCCAAGGAGCCCCCGGACCCAACGGAGCCGACTCCGGCGCCGGACATCCCCGTGCCGGCCTGAGCCGCCCGGGCCTGAACATGGCCGGCCCGGCGCGAGCCGTCGGCGGCCACGACGAGAGGTGGAGACGGGCCATGACCCACTTGACTCCGGCGGAGCGCCGGGCCCAGGGCAAGGCGGCGCGCGCCCACGCGCCACTGGAGTCGCACGCCGAGATCGGGCCGGATGCCGGGCGCGACCCGGTCGGGCTCATCGTCGGCCAGGCCGCCACGCGGGTGCCGGAGCTGGTGCCCATCCGGCACGGCCGGATGCTGGTCTCGCCCTTCACCTTCTACCGCGGGGCCGCCCTGCCGATGGCTGCCGACCTGTCGAAGGTGCGCTCGTCCGGGCTGCGGGTGCAGCTGTGCGGGGACGCACACCTGTCGAACTTCGGGGTGTTCGCCGCGCCCGACCGCCGGCTCGTGTTCGACCTCAACGACTTCGACGAGACGCTCCCCGGGCCCTTCGAGTGGGACGTCAAGCGGTTCGCCGCGAGCCTGGCCGTGGCCGGACGCGACATCGGTCTGGACGCCAAGGACCGCTCGACGCTGGTGCTGCACGGGGTGGGCGCCTACCGCACGAGCATGCGGGAGTTCGCCACCACGAGGATGCTCGAGGTCTGGTACGCCCGCCTCGATGTCGAGGACGCCCTCGAGAGCGTGAAGCCCAAGGTGACCGACGAGGCCCTGAGCCGCACCCGCAAGGCGATGGCCAAGGCACGCACCCGCGACAGCATGCAGGTGCTGAAGAAGCTGACGACCGTGGTCGACGGTCACCGCAGGATCATCAGCAACCCTCCGCTCGTGGTGCCGGTCGAGGAGCTGACCACCCAGCTCAGCGCCGACGAGATCATCGCTCGGATGGCGACGCTCCTCACGCAGTACCGCCGCACGCTCAACGCCGACCGCCGCCACCTCATCGAGCAGTTCCGCCTCGTCGGCGTCGCGCGCAAGGTGGTCGGGGTCGGCAGCGTCGGCACCCGAGCCTGGATCCTGCTGCTCGAGGCCGATGGCGGCCAGGAGCCGTTGTTCCTGCAGGCCAAGGAGGCCCAGCGCTCGGTGCTCGCCGACTACTGCGGCGCCAGCCGCCACCGGAACGAGGGCCAGCGGGTGGTGGCGGGCCAGCACCTCATGCAGGCCGCGAGCGACATCTTCCTGGGCTGGCAGCAC
>JBBQWX010000214.1:0-6260 GCA_038210185.1 Actinomycetales bacterium | reverse complement strand
GCACATGCTCAGCGAGACGGTCGACATCACCCCTGACCGGATCGTCTTCGAGATGCCCGACACGGCGCGCACCCCGGACTCCGGGACCTCGACCGGCTCACGGCAGACTCTCCTGACCGGCGAGGCGGTCCGGCGCGCTGCCGAGCAGCTCCGAGACGCGCTTGCCGAGGTTGACAGCCTCGACCGGCTGGACGGCCAGGAGTATTTCGGCGAGTTCTCGCCGGCGACCGACGCGATGGGCAGCGACAAGGCGAACCCGGTCAGCCATGTGGCCTACAGCTATGGTGCCCAGCTCGTGGTCCTGGACGACAAGGGCGAGGTGGAGAAGGTCATCGCAGCCTTCGACGTGGGCACCGTGGTCAACCAGCAGGCTGCCGAGGGCCAGATCGAGGGCGGTGTGGTGATGGGCCTCGGCTACGCGCTGACCGAGGAGTTCAAGGTCGAGGGTGGCTACCCGAAGACCCGCTATGGCCAGCTCGGGATCTTCCGGTCGAACAAGACCCCCGAGATCGAGGTCCGGTTCGTGAGGTCGCCGGGACTGGTCCCCTACGCCTATGGGGCCAAGGGCATTGGCGAGATCTGCCTGATCCCGTCTGCTCCGGCCTGCGCGCAGGCCTACTACAACCGGGACGGGAAGCGACGCTACAGCCTGCCCCTGCGGGACACGTACTACAAGCAGGCAAGCCCGCCAAAAGCTCACAGTCCGTTGGAAACCGAATCGACGATTGGCTGATGTTGTTGTTGACCTCCTCGCGCCTGACCCGCAATGCCCACGCTGACCGGGCAAGCGTCTCGAAAGCGGGGATCCCTGACCCCGCCTTCCACCCGTCCCTGCCGAACTTCGCGACCACCCCTCTGCGGTCGGCACCGAAGGCCGCCCAGCGTCTCGGTGTCCGATCCGTTCACGTCAAAGACGAGTCGCAGCGCCTGGGTATGCCCTCCTTCAAGATCCTGGGAGCGTCGTGGGCTACGTACCGCACGGTCATGGCGCACCTTGGGCGGGCTGTCGGCGCCGAGCCCACCCTCGACCAGCTGCATGAGGTCGTGGCAGCCCACGGGTCCGACCTCACCTTGGTGGCAGCGACCGACGGCAACCACGGCCGGGCGGTGGCCCGGATGGCCAAGCTTCTCGGGCTGGGCGCGATCATCGTCGTTCCTGCTGGCACGGTCGACAGCCGGATCCACGCCATTAGCGGCGAAGGAGCCGAGGTGCGCATCGTAGATGGCGGGTACGAAGAGGCGATCGCAGCCAGTGCGGCGATCAGCGACGACACGCATGTGCTGATCTCCGATACGTCCTGGGAGGGCTACACCGACACTCCCGGCTGGGTCATCGACGGCTACTCCACGATGATCACTGAGGTTATCGACGAGATCGAGGCCGGGCACGTCGCCGAGCCGACGGTCGTGGCCGTGCAGATGGGGGTCGGGGCCTTCGCGGCCGCGGTGACGCGCCAGTTCGCCTCACGCCCGTCACGACTGCTCATCGGCGTCGAGCCGACCAAGGCCGACTGCATCATCACGAGCGTGGAGGCGGGCAAGATCACGACAATCGCCGAGCCGCAGGACTCGATCATGGCGGGTCTGAACTGTGGCACTCCCTCGATCGTCGCGTGGGACGACGTTCTTCACGGGTACGACGACTTCGTCACGGTCACCGACGACGACGCACGGGACGCCATACGGCTCCTGCATGATGACGAGATTGAAGCCGGCGAGAGCGGCGCTGCCGGGCTGGCCGGCCTGCTTGCGCACGCCGAGAGTCTGGGCCTAGGCCCGCAGGACGACGTCATGGTCTTCCTCACCGAGGGGGTCACCGACCCGGTCGCCTATCGGGACATCATGGACGCTGACAGCTGACCCAGGAGGTCAGGGCAACGCAGGAGCGCTGGGCTGCGTTGACCGTCCCCGAATAGGTAAACCCTCCGAGAGCCGATCGGCTGTCGGCACGCAGGTCCGCCCGCGGACAACCCAAGAGGCGGCTCGGTCGGCTCCGCTAGCTCTCTTGATCTGACCAGGGGTAGCGACAAGTCCTGGTGGTCAGGGGAGGCGTGTCGCCTGCCCCCGGTCCCGGGATCTTCACCGGACAGGACTCATGCCGACATCGGCATCACAGGGCAAACGGGACACACCTTCTCGCACAACGACCAACGGGCGACGTGCCCTCGCGGTACGTGCCGTGGTCGTTCGCCTTTGGCGACGCCGTGCCAAAGGGGACGAGTCGCCCTTGATCCGTCCGTGGCCGTGGCGAGTGCAGGTCGCTCTCCGGCGGCATGACTGACCAATCTCGGGGCTGGCCCATCAAAGGCCGTGATCGGACGTCGACCGGGAATATTGCTCGCACCTGAAGGTGTTTGAGGTATGAACAGACCCTCGACAGACATTAGACTACCCTTTCTTGGAGGGATGGCCATGAGCATTGTCAAATGTGAGCATCAGGTCGCGGTGCCGCGCCGCGGTAAGCCGTGCCGCGGCTTCCTCTCCCGCCGCAGCGGGCTCCTGCTGCGGCCCGGACAGGGGTGAGACATGGCACCTCACCTCAGGGGACCTCGTGTCGCCGCCACGTTCGCCACGCGGATCGTCCCCGGCCCCGGACAGGAGTCCGTCTGGGACTTCCCGCGCCCGCCCCGGGTCGAGCCGAGCTCTGAGCACGTGGTGATCCGGTTCGGTGGGCAGGTCATCGCGGACAGCCGTGACGCTGTCAGGGTCCTGGAGACGAGCCATCCGCCCGGGTACTACCTCCCGCGCTCGGACTTCGCCGAGGGGGTGCTCGTCAACGCACCCGGCTCCTCGGGGTGTGAGTTCAAGGGGGTGGGAAGATACCTCGACCTGATGGTGGGCGTCGCCGTCGCGCGACGTGCCGCCTGGTTCTACCCCGAACCGTGGCCCGGCTACGAGCAGCTCCGCGACAAGGTTGCCCTCTACCCCGGCGCGATGGACAGCTGCGAGGTCAACGGTGAGCAGGTGACCCCCCAGGAGGGCGGCTTCTATGGGGGCTGGATCACCTCACGGGTGGTAGGCCCGTTCAAAGGGGGACCCGGGACCCTCGGCTGGTGATCGACGCGACGCCGACAGGGCGGGCGGGTTCCGTGACGCCTTACAGGTTCGACTCAGCCAGGTTCGACTCAGCGATCAGCGATCCGTTTCCGCAAAGGGGAGAAGCCGTGGGGATACAGACAGCTCTCGACGAGGTGCGGCAGGCCGCATCAATCCTCGACGGCATACGACGCACCGACCGCCTGACCATCGCTGCGAGCCGGGATGGCAGCTCGAGGACGGTGCGCATCCTCGCTGCGGCGACGGACTCCGCCGACCAGCTCAGCGCCATCGCCGCGGTCCACGCCCTCGGCCACGTCGTCGATCAGTCTGCCGATGAGGTGCTCATCGCCTTACTCAGGCACGACTCGCTGTTCCTCCGGGAGCACGCAGCCTGGGCGCTCGGCGCTCGCCGACCACAGCGGGATGGCACCCCCGATCTGGTCAGGATGGTCGCGGACGGCGGATTCCCCGGGATGCTCGCCCAACGGACCCTGGAGCGGTGGGGTCTGACCGCCCCTGAGCAGGTCGCCCTTTTCCTCGAAACTGCGCTGAAGCGGGTCGCGGATCCGGATGCCAGGGCCCGCCTCGTCGAAACCGTCGGACTCGCGCCCGGACGGATCCCTGAGCAGCTCCTGCGTTGCGTTGCGGTCGATCCGCACGAGGCCGACTGCGCGCGCGCCGCGGCTATCGCGGCCCTGGGCGACCGCCACCCGAGTGAGGCGATCTTGTCCGTCGTGACGGACCTTGCGCGCGGAACTGGCGCGCTTGCCGACGTGGCCGGTCTGGCTCTCTTCGACCTGACCGCCCAGCCGTATCCGCACGCTCCGTGGAGCCGTGGGTCGGCGATCGCGCAGGTCTTTTTGCACGCCGACATCGACCGGGAGCTCTCGCAGGTCGGTGCCGGAGACAACGGCGGCATCGCGACCCTGCTGGTGCGCCTTGGCGACGCGCTCGTCTCGGAAAGCCAGACGGCAGAAGAGAGCGTCCGAGCCGACGGGCCGGCGCAGGTCAACCGCGTCCTGACGATGTCCCGCGGAAGCCATGCCGAAGCCCTCTCATCCCTCTCATCTCTCCGGTCCGCAGGGGTTCGGCATGCCTTTGTGACGATTCCGTTCCTGGGCGACCCTGTCCCCGCTGTCGAGGCCTGGCCCCGACGGATCGCCACCCAGCGCGGCATCCGCCGGGTCCTGCGCGCGGCCGGGCCGATCCACGCGATCCATCTTCGGATGGCCGACGTTGGTTCCCTGGCGGCCGCCAGGGTCGCCCGCGAACGGGGTATACCGATCGTGTTCACCTTGGCACCGGACCCCCACGCGGTTATCGACACGCTCGACACCTCCGGCGCACTGACTCGCGAGAGCTTCGGTACCGTCGACGGAAGAGAGCATTTCTGGTTTCGCTCACGCCTCGTGCACCGCATCGCCGCTGATGCTGCGCACATCGTGTTGTTCCCCCGGCAGGAGCTGCAGCAAGACATGCGCAGACTCCTGGACCTCGACCTCGCAGCAGACCCGAAGGGACATTCCGTTCTTGCGGAAGGGATCGACCTCACCGTGATCGACCGATCCTGCGCGCAGGCGCGAGCGTCCGCCGAGGTGGAGGTCGATAGTGCCGCAACCCTCACCGGTGACTCCGCAACTCCCATGAGCCAGAGCGCCACGCTGGCATTCGACGAGCTCGACGCCCTGCTCCGCTCGCTTCCGAGGGCTCGCAGGGGTCTGCCCCTTGCCATCACCGTGGGCCGGCTGCACCAGGTGAAAGGCATGGCGACCCTCGTGGAGGCGTGGGCTGGCAACCCCGGACTTCGCGAACGGTGCAACCTTCTTGTCGTAGGTGGCGACCTCGAGCATCCGTCACGTGACGAGCAGGAGCAGCTGCGCCGGATGGCCGCTGTGTCCCCGCTCGTGGAGGCACCGGCCCGCGGCCTCCTTCTCGCGGGGCACCGACCGAACGCAACAGCCGCCTACTGGCTAGCAGCCGCTCGGTACGGTCGTCCTGGTCTGGCCGCCCCTCACGGCGCCTACGTGTGCGCGAGCGTGAAAGAGGAGTTTGGCCTGGCACTGCTCGAAGCGATGGCGACCGGACTCGTGGTGGTCGCGCCGGGGTCGGGTGGTCCGGCGACGTACATCGAGAGCGGAGTGACGGGTTTCCTCGTTGACACCCGCGACACGGTGGCACTGGCCAAGGCAGTGATGGACGCCCTGGACTTGGCGGTCGGCCCTGGGGGCAACGCCATGGCAAGACGTGCCCGGGACATGGTGGCCAAGAGCTTCACGATTCAGGCGATGGCGGCGAGCCTCTCAAACATCTACGCCAGGGTCGACGCAACTCACCAGTCCGAGACCTCGCCGGCGATGGTCTCATGACCCTGTTGATCATCAGCCCCGACTACGCCTCGCATCTCTTCCCCCTCGCGACGCTAGGAACGGCGTGGCGCGACGCCGGGGAGCGGGTGGTCGTGGCGACCGGGCCCGCCACAGCTGACATCGTGAGCCAGTTCGGCTTCGAGCGCGAGAACCTGCAGCTGGGCCGGGGTTCGAACCCGGGCGTGATCCGGGCAGACCAGCAGCCGCGCGGGGAGGACGACGCGCTTCGCGGGTTCTTCGAGTCGACTCGTCGCGGCATGGCGGAGACCCTTCTTTTCCAGGCTCACGCCCGCAGCAACGACCTCCTCTGGAACCCGGTCGAGATCGCAGGTGAGGTTCAGCGCATCGTGGAGCGGGTGCGGCCCGTTGACGTCATCGTCGACCACCTCGCGTTCAGCGCCCGACTCGCTCTGATGAGCGGGAAGATCCGGCATACCGACGTTGTGCTTGGCCATCCATCCGCCCTCACCGTCGGCGATGAAGTGTATGGCTACCCGAGCGCGTGGCCGCCCGCCCTTCACCCTGACCAGGCTGACCTGGAATCGCTGAAGAAGCTGTGCGAGGAGGTTCGTGACGTCTTCACCGCCCAGTGGAACGACGCACTCCTGCAACTCAGCCCGGGGGCCACCGCGAGTGTCGACGCGTTCGCGGAGACCGGAGATGTGCTGCTGCTCAACTACCCGGCCGCGCTGCATGACCAGCACCGTGCCCGGCTGTTCCCCCCGCATGCCTTCCTGGGCTCCGCGGTGCGTGAGGAAGCCGTCGACAGCGAGGTCCAGCAGTGGCTGGCCGCCGAAGACACCAGGCCCATCGTGTATGTCAGCTTCGGCAGCTTCCTCTCCGTGCGGGGGGACG
>JBBQWX010000213.1:0-6351 GCA_038210185.1 Actinomycetales bacterium | reverse complement strand
GCCGTCGGCGCACGTGAACAGCCCGTAGGGGCAGATCGACGGGTGGTGGTTGCCCCCGGCCCGCCCGACCTCGCCGGCCACGGTGTAGCGGGTGCCCTGGAACGCGTGCACCCCGACGATGGACGCGAGCAGCGAGGTGCGCACGACGCGGCCCTTGCCGGTGCGGTTGCGCTCGTGCAGCGCGGCCACGACACCGTAGGCGCCGTACATCCCGGCGAGCAGGTCGGCGATCGGCACCCCGACCCGCTGGGGGTGCTCGACGTCGGTGCCGGTGAGCGACATCAGCCCGCCCTCGCCCTGGGCGATCTGGTCGTAGCCGGCCCGCCCACCCTCGGGGCCGTCGTGCCCGAACCCGCTGATCGAGAGCAGCACCAGCCGGGGGTTGAGTTCATGCAGGTGCTCGACGCCGAAGCCGAGCCGGTCGAGCACGCCGGGGCGGAAGTTCTCGAGCAGCACGTCGGCGTGGGTGATCAGCCGGTCGAGCAGCTTCCGACCCTGCGTCGACTTCAGGTCGACGGTGATCGACTCCTTGTTGCGGTTGCACGACAGGAAGTAGGTGGACACCGGCTGGTCGTCCGGTCCGACGAAGGGAGGCCCCCACCCGCGCGACTCGTCGCCGTGCCCGGGGCTCTCGACCTTGATGACCCGGGCCCCCATGTCGGCGAGCATCATGGCGCAGTGCGGCCCGGCGAGCGCCCGGGTGAGGTCGATGACGACGACGTCGTCGAGGGGTCCGCTCACGGTGCGCTCCTGGCGTCGGTGGAAGGGGGTATGACGTCAACCTAGCCACGCGGCATCCGTCGCGGTTGGCAGGGCGGGCCGTCATTGCCCGGCCGGGGCTGTCAGGCTATGCCAGCCGCCGGGCGACAGCCACTGCGGCGGAAGTGACAGATCGGTGACAGGACGGCCGGCGAGGCTGCGCGGATGGCTGAGAACACGACGTTGACCTGGCTCCACGGGGGAGTTGCCCACGTGGTGACGGTGCACCCCGACCACCTGCTGATCGCGCAGTCCGGCGGGGGCGTGCGCATCGACCTTGCGCTGCCGATGATCGGCCGGCCGCACATCCCGACGGGGCCCGGAGGTGTCTGCCTGCCGGACTCGTCGGTGCGTGCGAGAGGCCCGCTACCGGCCGACCGGACATCCGGCCTCGTGTGCGCGCTGCTCGCCGAACGGCTTGTGCTGGTGCCCACCGGTGGCGGCACGGTGGTCGCGTTCGACGAGGTGGCATCGACCCAGCTCGAGCTCGCCGATGGTGGCGCTCGCTTCGAGGTCGAGCTGCGTGCTGACCTGCCCGAGCGGACCCTCCTCGACGTCTGCCTGCGGCTGGACGACGGCTCACACGAAGTCTTGGCGCCGCACGCCGTGTACCACCGGGACTCGTGGGAGGACTTCGGGCTCATTCACGTCACCGACACCCACGTCGCCCGGCGGATCGACAGCTTCCGAGGAATCCTGCGCAAGCTCGGTCGGGAGGGTGCCGCCCAGCGGATGGTCAACTGGAACGACCGGTTCCGCGGCTTCGTGCGGTTCGCGAACCAGTTGCACGACGAGGGGCACCTCGATGTCCTCGTGGGCACCGGCGACCTCTACGACTACATCCACGAGCACGATGACGACCCTGCAGGACCCGGGAACGCCGGGTTCCTCCGCGAGCTCGTGCTCGGGCGCGCACCCGGGCCGGAGTTCCCGGACGTCGAGGAGCTGCGGGTGCCCTGGTTCATGGCTCCCGGGAACCACGACTACCGCAAGAACCCCTACGACCTGCTCTTCGACGTGAACCTGCTCGGGCTCAAAGACCTGGGACGCGCCCGCACCTACTCGGGGCTGCACCTGCTCGACGACGACGCCAAGGCGTTGAACGAGGCCCTCACCGGCCACGAGGTGCCCAACCGGAACTCGGACGAGGCGGCCGACATGGTGGCCATCGACCACGGCATGCGCGCGTGGCAGCTGGCGCTCGCGCCGCTCGGGCCGCACGTGGTGCCACTCGGCCGGCACCGCGTCGTCCTGATCGACAGCGCCCATGACGTCGGCACGGTGACCGAGATCCTCGACGCGATCCGCGTCTGGTGGGGGAGTGCGTCCGAGGACGAGATGACCTTCGTCGGCGGCTCTCCGAACTGTGAAGGTGTCGGGCCGGCTGAGCTCGCGGCAGCCACGGCGGCCCTGGAGAGTGCCGGCGACGGTCTGGTCCTCATGGCGTTGCACGCCCCTCTCGTGAACCTCTGGGGCAACGAGCAGCCCTACGACATGCGGGAGACCACCCGGCCGAGCCAGCCCGGGGTGGCGGAGTCGTTCCTCCATCGCCACGGCGGGCCTCGCGAACGCTTCGACGAGGGCGAGATCCGCCGCGACCACCCGACCTGGTTCGAGAACGGCGGCGCGCCCACGGCATACCTCACTCGGGGCTCGGCGGAGGACCACCTCGACGAGGGGGTCTCCCGCGGGCACGCCAACGAGCTGCTCGCGCGCCTTGCGGGCGTGGGAGGCGGGCGCAAGGGGGACGTGGTGCTGGCAGGTCATACGCACCGGCACAACGAGATTCGCATCGGGGCCCTCCCAGATGGCTCCGTTGCCTTCTACCTCGACCACTACACCCAGACCCCGGGCCACGCGTACCCGAGCCGGGTCGTGACCGGAGCCCACACGATGCCCAGGGGCAAGACGACCACTCTCGTGCTCGAGACGGAACCCAGCTACGTCGTCGTGGATGCCGACGCGTCGCCTGGCGCGGCCCCGGCAAAGCTGCCGTACGACGCGTTCCACCAGCGAGTCGTTCGGACGCCGCCGTACGCCGACCCCCTGGACCAGGCGGCGGACCCGGCTGCCTGGTGGGACAAGCACCGCCCGCTCCTGCTCCAGACGGGCGCGCTCGGCCCGATGGAGAGCAGCCAGGTGAGCTTCAGCGGGGTCCGGTTGCTCACCGTCTCAGCGGGGGTCATCCAGCGGGTCGCGTTCATCTCGGTCGAGCGACTGGAGGCCAACGGCTTCCGGATGCCGCTCGACGCGGCCTGCGCGGTCCAACCCCCCGGCCATCGGGTGATCGACGTGTCTGGGAGCCACGCGGCCGGTCGGCTCTCGTCGCTGGTCAGCGGGGCGCAGGCGTCCTCGGTCGTGCACCGGGACCGCGACGGTCGGCTGGTCGAGTCGTGGGACGTTCCCGGGTCACGCGGGTCGGGCATCCTGGCCGGGCCGGACCTCGCGCCGGGCGCGGCTGACGACCCGGTGTCCTTCGTCGACCCCGGCGGAACGGCTGTCGTCGTCTACCGGGCTGTCGATGCAGAGATCCACTCGGTCCACTGGCGTGCCGGGGCTGCCACGGGGCACGACTCCCTCGGCGCGGCGGCCGGCGCTCCGCAGGCGCAGGGTCGCCCGGCGGTGTGGACGGTCGGGGGTGGCTCGCACGCGGTCTATCGCACGGAGACGGGCGGGCTGTCGGAGTTGTTCTGGGTCGATGGGCCGGTGTCGCACGCCGGGCTGCTGGACCATGTCGAAGGCGCCCCGGCCGCCGCGGGTGACCCGGTGGCCTACGGCGTCGCGGCCGGCGGGCAGAGCATCGTCGTCTACCGCGGTGAGGACGCCCACATCCATACCCTCTACTGGGCCGACGGCCCCACGGGCCATGACAACCTCTCGGGCTATGTCGGGTCGCCGCCGGCCGTCGGCGACCCGGTGGCCTACTACTGGGCAGCCGCTGACACCCATCAGGTGGCCTACCGGGCCGCGGACGGTCACCTGCACGAGATCTACTGGCGGGGAGCGGAGCCTGCTCAGGTGTGGGACCTCACGGCCGCGGCGGGGTCGCCTGCGGCCGCCGCCGACCCTGCCTGCCATTTCCACCACGTGACCGGGCTCAAGCACGTCGTCTACGTCGATGCGCGCGGGTGTCTGCACCAGCTCACCTGGCCACCGGGCGGGTCGATGACCTGGACCGATCTCTCGCGTGCGGCGATGGCACCGACCGCGCGGGTCGAACAGCCCACGGTGTTCTCGACCCCCGGGTCGAGCACGCTGCTGGTGGCCTACCGCGGTTACGATGACGTCGTTCGCGAGATCCGGATCGGGTAGGCGGACGGCGAGTCAGCGCCGGCCGCCCGACCGGCGCAGCGTGCCCTGGTGGGCGATCAGGTGGTGCCGGTCGAGTCCGGCCGGTCCCGCCGGGTCAGAAACTCCCAGGCCACGGCGTGCGCGATGGCGACCAGGAGGATGAGCATCGTCGCCTCGGCCTGCAGCGGGGTGAGGCCCACTGACCGTGCGATCTCGGGCGCGACCCCGATGACCGCGATGACGACGTACAGCAGCGCGCTCGCCCACCACAAGCGGGCGAACACCCCGGCATCCGGGTCGTCGCGCGCGGCCCGCAGCATCCGCACGGTTCCGATTGCTCCGGCGGCGGCGATGACGACGAAGCTCGCGCGCCAGAGATCCGGGGTCTCGGTGCCGCCGACCTGCGCGAACAGCCCCATGAGCGCGGGAAGGAGGAAGGAGAGGTAGATCGCGCCGACGCGGCGGCGGGTCGTCGGGTCGTGCAGCCACGGTCGGTTGCGCTCGACGACGGCCCACCACAGGCCCACGAGCGTGAAGCAGGTCGCAGAGAACAGCGCGTAGAAGGTGCTGACGTCCATGCCGAATCCCCTTCCGGGGCCTGCCGGCCGGCCCCGCGCCAGTATGGGACCAACGGCCCGCTGCGGTCGAGGGCCTGGTGCGGATGACGCGCCGTCAGTACGCGATGCGGTCGGCCTTCGCGCGCCACGCGTCGAACGGCTCCTCCGATCGCGCGGTCGGGAAGTGCTGGAGCCGAAGCGGCCAGCGCTCGGTCTCCGCTTCCGGGTGGAACAGACCGCGGAAGTGGTCGTCGTCGAACCCGGCTCGTGCCGCGGCGGAGCTGTCGGCGGCGTGCACGACGGCGTCGACCCGCGCCCAGAGCGACGCCGACAGGCACAGCGGGCACGGCTCGCACGAGGCGTAGAGGATGGCGCCGGCCAGCGAGTAGTTCTCGATGCCCTGGCACGCGGCGCGGATCGCGACCACCTCCGCATGGGCAGTCGGGTCGAGGTCGGCCGTGACGCGGTTGGCACCCTCCCCGATGACCAGGCCGTCGAGCACGACCACGGCTCCGAAGGGGCCCCCCGAGTCGGCGACGTTCGCCACGGCGAGGTCGACCGCGCGATCGAGCCAGACCTGGTCCTCGCTCATGCCACCGATGCTGTCACCGGTCCGCCGGCGTGGAACCGGGTTGTGACACACAGGTCATCCACGTCGTGGGCGGGCGTCCGAGCAGCTCCGGCAGCAGGGCCCGGTCGCCCGTCAGCCCTGCCGTCGTCGTAGGCGGTGAACATGGCAGCCAAGTCGTCGCACGCCTGCACGCTCAGGGCTGCACCAGGGCTGGCTCGCCACTGGGACAACGGAATCCGCAGGTCGCTCACGGGTCGGCCCAGCCCCGCTGCAGCGTGCTCGGCCATCTGGCGGACGGTGAGCACCTGCGGGCCGGCAAGGTCGAGGGTCGCCCCGGCATGGGCACCCAGCAGCACGTCCGCCGCGACCTGCGCGACGTCGTCGAGGTCGATGTTCGTGAACGGAGCGTCGAGCGAGTAGGGCACGGCGAGCATCCCGGAGCGCGCCTGCGCGAGGAGGTTCTGGTGGTAGGCGGCAGGGCGCAGCACCGTGACGCGCTCCCCGAGAGCGGTGCGGAGCACGGTCTCCGCCTCGGCCTTGCGCAGGTGGTGCGGCATCCGCGGGTCGTCGGGGTGGAGCACCGAGTGGAACACCACGGTGGGCAGGCCCGTGGTGGCGGCGGCGGTTGCGACCCGGGCGGCCATGCCGACCTCGCCGGGGTGCAGGTTGGGCGCCAGGTGGTAGGCCGCCCGGGCACCGTCGAGCGCGTCCTCCAGCCCCTGGCCGGTCTCCAGGTCGACCGGCGCCGGCGTGCTCCCGGCGGGAGCAGCCGCCTCAGCACCCGGCCGCACGGCTGCACGCACCGGCACCCCACGGGCCAGCAGGGCGGCCGTCACCGCCCGGCCCGTCTTCCCCGAGGCACCGACGACGACCACCGGCCGTGAGTCCCGCGTCCCCGCATCGACCAATAGGTCACTGTGGGTACGCCCCTGGGCCTCGGTGGCTGTACCCCCCAGGGGGTCGGCAAAGTCGTTAGGTGAGGGTGAGTAGGTGGATCGGGCGGGTGCTGTCTGCGGCGTGATGTCGCAGCGTGGAGGCGATCTGGGGCGTGCCGGTCAGGCGCAGGATGCTGATCGCGGTGTTTCTGAGGGTGGCCATGACTTGAGGCGCCCGACCGGTCTTGAGTTGGTGTCGGTCCTCGTCGAAGACGACGTCGCGGACCCAGTGCAGCTT
>JBBQWX010000212.1:0-6426 GCA_038210185.1 Actinomycetales bacterium | reverse complement strand
TCGATGATGAGCTGCTCGAAGACTGCGTTGACCCAGTCGAGGATCGGCGCGCCGGTGCGGAAGTTGGTCGTCAGCGTGACCCGCCCGCCAAGGACGTCCTTCGCGCGCAGGTACATCCCGATGTCAGCCCGCCGGAAGCGGTAGATCGACTGCTTCGGGTCGCCGACCACGAAGATCGAGCCGGGGGGCACCTCGACGTCCTCCCAACGGTCGGCGTCGGCCGCGGCGCCACCGGCGATCCGCACGGCGATCTCGATCTGGATCGGGTCGGTGTCCTGGAACTCGTCGAGCAGCAGTCGGGTGTAGCGCGACTGGAGGCTGGCCCGCACCTCGGCGTTCTCGCGCAGCACGTCGCGGGCCAGGACGAGCAGGTCGTGGAACTCGAGCTCGCCGGCGGCGCGGCGCTGGTCTGCGGACTCCAGGACCCGTTCGCCACACCAGCGCACGATGGACCGAAGGGTGGCGGTGGTGACGGCACCGACCACTTCGGCCACGCTCGTCCTCCAGTGCTCGCACTCCTTCCGGAGGTCGGGCAGCCGGCCGCCCCAGTTCGGCTGCCGGCCATTGGTGAACGACAGCTTCCGTGCGGCCTGCAGCGCAGAAGCCCGTGCCCTGGGGTCGTCACCTGCGGCATCCAGGGCCTCGACCCACTCGCTGAGCGCCGCGAGCCTGCCCAGGAACCTGTCCTCGGCATCCCTGCAGTGGTCACCGACGGCGACGAGCCGGCGGGCCTCGTCGAGCAGGTGGGTCACGTCGGGAAGCTCGAGTGGCTCGGGTTCCGAAGCGGCGAGCACGTGAGAGCGCACCAGATCCCAGTCGCCGTTGAGCCGGGCGATGAGGCTGCGCAGGTGGTCGAGCGTCACCCCGACCGCGAAGGCGAGCTCGAGGGTCAGCGCCATCCCTTCGTCGTCGAGCAGCTCGGAGCGCAACTGCGCCCAGCGGGCCTCGAACGCCACGGACGAGCCGACCTCGTCGAGGACCCCCAGCAGCGGGGGGATGCCGGCCTCGATCGGGTGTTCGGTGAGGATGCGCTGGGCGAAGGAGTGCAGGGTGCCGATGGCCGCCATGTCGAGACCGTCGAGGGCCGCCTCGGCGCGATCTCGGCCCTGATCAATGATCGACTCGTCGCGGGCGGCCTGCTCGAACCGGTCGCGTAGCCGGTCACGCAGCTCGGCGGCCGCTCGCTCGGTGAACGTGACCGCCGCGACCTCCCCGATCGGGATGCCGTCCTCCACCACCAGGGTCTGGACGCGGGTCACGAGGGCCTGAGTCTTGCCGGACCCGGCGCCGGCGTCGACGAAGAGCGTGGCCCGAGTGTCCGTGCGGATTCGGGTACGCGCCTCGTCATCTCGCAGGTCGTCACTGAGCCGCATCGGAGGCACCTCCCCCTGGCACTGGCGACACGTCGCCGGAGGAGACCTGGTCGACGAGCCCGGTGTAGTCGGCCAGCCCGGGGTCGAGGCGTTTGCGCTCCCACGCTCGACGGAGCTCACCGTGGCCGAGCCCGTCGGGGTTGCAGTACGCGCACTGCACCCACAGGAAGTCTGGCTCCTCGGGCGCACGCGCCGGGAACGATCCCTGCGCGATGCCCTTCACGAGGAGGCCGACGATGGCCGTATAGAGCTCGTCCACCTCGGGGGTGAGCTCGATCTCCACCCGCTCCTTGTGCTTGTGGACGAACCAGTAAAGGGCACGCACCGGCGAGTCGGGGTCGCCGTGCGCCTGGCGCGCGGCAAGGGCGTAGACGGGCAGCTGCAGCTTCTCGCCGGCAGCGACGGGGTCCGTCTTCAGCGCCCGAAAGGTCCGCGCGCTGCCGGTCTTGATGTCGGTGACGAGGAGCGTCCCGTCGCGGGTCTGGTCGACCTTGTCGGCGGACCCCCTGAACATGACGTCTCCGCCATCCGGAAGGCCGAGCCGCACCGGCGGGGTTCCATTGAGCCCGAAGGGCAGCTCGCTGGCGACGACCCGCGCGTCCAGCTCGGCCCGCCAGGAGTTGTCGCTGTCGACCATCGAGTCGAGAGTGGCGAGGATCCGCCGGCGTTGCTCGGGCCACAGGCGGGCGTGCCCGACCTTTCCCTCGGCCTCATAGCGGGATGCTGTCACCTCCCCGATCTCTCGCAGCCGGGCGCGCTGGCTGTCGGCCCACGGCTGGCCGTAGCCCGGAAGCTCGCCGAGCTCGCTCGCCTCGGTGACCAGTGCATCGAAGGACTCGTGCACGATGTTGCCGACGTCGAGTGCGCTGATCTCCACGGCCTCCTCGGGCGAGTCGACGGGCTCGACGTGGAGCATCCGCTGCACGAACCACGCGTGCGGGCAGATGGCATACCGCTCCAACGAGGTGGGCGAGACGGCGCGCTCGCCGGTGGCATGGTCGGGCAGGCCCTCCGCGCTGGCGAGGTTGCCATCGAAGCGGGTGAAGTCGACCGAGCCGCGGGCGCCCTGCATCGCAGTCGCGGCAGCGACCACGCTGTCGTCCAGGTGGCCAGTGGAGAAGGCCTGCCGCAGGGCCCACTCCTGGCGGGTGCTCGGCTGGTCCGTGTTGAGCACTGACCCTGCGAACGACGGAGAGCTGTGCAGCCACCCGTCGGAGGCACCGACGCCCTCGGACCATTTCGTCGCAGCCAGCTCGGGGTTGCCGCTGAGCTCGCGCAGCGATGGCAGCAGCCATCGGCTCGGCAGTCGCTCGCTGTGCCGCCGCAGGTCTCCCCGCGGGAAGCTGGCGGTCACCCGTGGGGCGGCATCGAAGGCCGCGAGCAGCTGCCGCTGGCGGATGTCGAGCTGTGCCCGGGTCGAGGGCAGCTGCCCCGACGACGCCGCGCGGACCCGCTCGGGGAGGAGGCTGTCGTCGTGCAGCCGCCCGGGACAGAGGTCTTCGGACAGACCGATCACCCAGACCTCGTCGAGGTCAAGCCCCACGGACTGCGCGACCGGCGCCACGAGAACGCCCTCGCCGAACCGACCGACTCGGGGGAGCGAGGACTCCAGCTCGACCGCGAGCACTTCCTGGAGCCCGAGCAGCGAGGGTGCAAGGCCTTGAGTGTCCAGGGCCGCAAGACCAGACAGCGCGCGCTCGAGGACGCCGATGGCGTACTGCTCCTCGAGCGGTAGGCGTTGGCGCCGGTCGTCGGTGAGGACGGCCCGGAGCAGGTCGAGCGCCCACTGGCCCAGGTCGTGCCAACTGCTCAACGAGGCCGCCTCCTCCACGCGATCGCGGAGCGCCACGACGAACGCTTGCAGCTGCTCGGCGGCATCCCGGTTGCGATCGGCCCGGGCGCGGCTGGACTCGTACTGGGCCTCCTGGGCCTGCCGGCGCTCCCGCGCGACGTAGGTGTCGAGCTTGGTCTGCCAGTCCTCGCCGGCCACGACGCCGGCCTCGCGTGACACACGCTCCCACCTGGACACACTGACGCGCGTTCCCGAGAACGTCGTCAACGGCACCTCGCCGATGGTGCGCATCACATCGGCGCGGCGGAAGCCGGTTCCGGCCGTCTCGAGGAGACCGAGGAGGAACCTCGCCGTGGCCCGCTCGGCCACGGGCCGGACCCCCGCCCCGTTGACGGTCACGCCGGCCGCCGCGAGATGTTCGTGGAGCAGCCGCGCGTAGGGCGAGGGGTGGGAGTAGAGCACCGCGAGGCGGTGCGCCGGGGTGGTGCGCAGGGCAGCCACGACCTCGCGCACGACGCAGCGCACCTCGTCGTCGGAGTCGGATGCCGTGAGCACGCGGCCAGCGGTGTTCTGCCGCACCGGATCCGCCACTGGTGGGTCGGCGAGGGGGTCCGTGCCTGAGGCGGCGCCCACGGTATCCAGCACGGCCGCGTCGGCACGCTGCACCCCGGTGAGGGCGGCGATGACGTGCGGTGCGCCCGCCGACCGCGCGAGCGACCGGAGCAGCCGGGTCTCAGCACGGTCGAGGTCTTGAGGGAGGTAGAGGACGAGGGTGCCGAGCTCATCGCCAGCGGCGGCGGCGTCCCGGACCAGATGCGCAGCGGTGTGGAGCAGGTCGGTCGTGTCGTAGTGCAAGTCGATGAGGCGCTCGCGGGTGGCGAGGTGAAAGCGGACGACGTCAGCCGTCAGTGCGGACGTGCCCGCGAGGGTGGTCAGGACCGCAGGGTCGACGTCCCTGAGCGCACGGTACGAGGAGGCCAGAGCGCGCGCGGTTGCCGGGTGCTCGGCCACGCGGGCGAAGCTGCCAGGACTGTCGTCAAGGCATGAGCGGACAGCGGTTGCTGTCAGCGCAGACGTGGCGGGGCGGCGGCCGCCACCGGCCATCACAGGACCGGCGAGCTGCTCGGCCAGGTGCCGCAGCGTGGCGAAGCGGATGGCCGCGATGCCCTGCCGCTGCGGGCTCAAGCCCTGGGCGAGGAACCGCCGGGCCACGATGGCGGCGATGTTGTTGGGCACGAGGACGGTGACCGGCGCCATCGGGTCGTCCCGCTTCGCCCGGGCGACGACCTCCCGCAGCGCATCCAAGGCACCCCGCCCGTATGCCGTGTACGTCACGTCGTTGGCCAACTGGTCTCCCTCACCCCGCCTATGGGGCACGCTAGCCCCCGAGCGGCGACAACCGCGCGTGAACGGTGCGCCATGCCACTGTGAGTGGTTCGCCCCGTGCCATCCAGGAGGGAGCAGCAGTGTCCGAGTTCGGCGATGTACCCGAAGGGTGGCCTTCGGCTGATCGATATGTCGTGGGCGCGAAGGGACGGGTGGCTGAGGCGCTTGACCACCCTGATGCGGTGAGCCGGCTCGTCCGCTACTACTCGCTGGACGGGAACTACGCGGGCCGCACGTTTCTCAGCCTCGGGCCGATCGACCCTTACTCGTTCACGCCCGGTGACCTGCTCGCCATCACGACGCTGAGCGTCGAGGCCCCGCCCGCTGCCATCCGCCGGTTCCTCGATGAGGGCACCACACGCAACCACCTCAATGGACTGCTCAGCGAGCACGTTCTTCCCCTCGACTCCAACCTTGCTGTCGCGAGTGCCGAACTCCTCCAGGCGATGGAGAACCTCTACGCGGAGGTGAAGCCAGCCTTGTCGAAGTCGGGATCGAACAGGAAGAACCGATGGGTGACGGCATCCAAGCTGTGCGCTCGAAAACGACCGGACCTCTTCCCCGTGCGGGACAGCGTGGTGTGCAACTTCCTCGGCCTCACGTCGGCGAACAACTACCAGGTCGACTGGCAGGTGTTTCGTCAGCTCATTCAGTCCACCGACGTCACGACACGCGTGGACGAGCTGGTGGATGCCGCGGCCAAGGTTCCGGGCGTGGATGTCGGGCACCCCAACAACCGGCTGAGGCACCTCGACGTGCTGTTGTGGATGCACGCCACGGCCGGTTAGAGCTCCCGCCCGTGGAGTCCTGCAGGTGCCCCTGACGACGAACGATAGACGGGCTTCACTGGCCGGTGTAGCGAGGTGGCCTCAGGGGACGACCTCGTTGAACCGGGCTGGCCGACGTCCGCCAGCGGCTGACGGCCGAGCGCAGCATGGTCGGCCAGGAGTGGGTCGAGTTCTCCGAGGAGGACGACCGACTGGTGGTCCAGGACCTCACCGCAGCAGGTTATGAGGTGCGTCGCGACGACGCCGTCATCGACGCCTTCGATCGCATCCTCGACGACTGAGTTCCGGGGAGAATCGGCGCTTCAGGGCGCCATTGACGCATGCTGGCTCCTCGGCGGGGTGACAATTTGGCCGCCCAACCCTTCGGCGTAGGCCCCGTCAGGCGCCGGCGGAGGGGACCGCGGAGTAGGTCTCCGGCCTCAGGTGGCACGTAGCCGTGACGTCCCCTGGAAGCTCGAAGAGGCCCACTGTGGGACCGTCCCAGTGAAAGACGCGGTAGAGGTGAAAGCGGTCGGGCTGTTCGCGGCTCACGCCGACCTCATTGCGCGAGAGGAACATGGGCCACGTGCTGCCGAAGCGCGTGGTCTTGACCTCGATCCATTTCTCGCGCCCGTCGGGAGAGAACGACCGCACGTCGAAGCCCAGCCCGTCACCTTGCGTCTGGCTGACGTGTTCCACCAGGCGCGCAAGGTGGTCCTGCCCGTGGCGTTGCAGGCGCCCGCGCTCCAGGTCGACGACCGCCCGCTCGCCGGCCAGCCCGAGGCTGCGATTCGCGGCGTCGATAGCGACGTAGTCCCTCTTGGCGGCGCGGCGGTGACGCTCGTAGTCGCTGCTGACCTCGACGCTCGGAGGCAGCGTGAACTCCCACACGGGGGCTCGATCGACGTCTGATGGGGCAGCGGCCGCCGCCAACGCAGCCTCGGCCAAGCTCGACGACTCGCCCGCATGCCTGAGGACCGCATCGCGCAAGGAGTCCTGGAAGTTCGCTCGAGGCTTGTATCCGTCGACGTAGGGGTGGTGCATCTCCCGGAGCACAGCGGACACGTTGGCGAACTTGAACTCGACGGATCCCTTCGAGCGATCGATC
>JBBQWX010000211.1:0-6479 GCA_038210185.1 Actinomycetales bacterium | reverse complement strand
CGCCGAGAACGCGTGGTTCATCCGCGAGCGCGAGGACGGGCAGGGCGAGCGCGACGTCGCTGACATCGTGCGCGACATGTCGGCGCTGGCCGACGGGATGACGATGAGCGCGAAGAAGGACCCGATGGGCAACATCGGCGGCTGGCTGGCGATGCGCGACGATGACCTCGCGCAGACCTGCCGCACCCAGCTCATCCTCACCGAGGGCTTCTCGACCTACGGCGGCCTCGCGGGTCGCGACCTGGAGGCGCTCGCCCAGGGGCTTAAGGAGGTTGTGCAGCACGACTACCTGCGCTACCGAATCCGTTCCACGGCCTACCTCGGCGAGGCGCTCCAGAAGATGGGCATCCCCGTCCTGCGCCCGATCGGCGGCCACGCCGTCTACATCGACGCGCGCGGCCTCGCGCCGCAGATCGACCCGCTGCAGTACCCAGGCCAGGCGGTCGCGGTCGCCCTCTACGAGGTCGGCGGGATCCGCTCCTGCGAAATCGGGACGGTGATGTTCGGCCGGCAGCCCGACGGCAGCGAGGTCGCGCCGTCGATGGACCTGGTCCGTCTAGCGATCCCGCGGCGCACCTACACCCAAAGCCACATCGACTACGTCATCGAAGTGTGCGAGCGGGTCGCCGCCGGTGCTGCGTCGCTGCCCGGCTACCGGATCACTGCCGAGCCGCCATCGCTACGCCACTTCACGGCAACCTTCAAAGCCCTCGACTGAGCCCGCCGCGGCGGCACAAATGGCTCAGCAACGCGCGATTGGACGTAGTAGATGCGGACGTCCGCCAGCGTGCCGGTGTGGTCGAGATGACCTGCCATGTCCCGCTGGCCGCGCAGTGCGCACCCGAGGGCGCTCATCTTGCCGCGATCTGGCGGACAAGAGAGCATTTGAGCAACGCGCCAAGTGCTGGGCGGTCGATCAGGTTCCTGGCCACGTCGCATTCACCTGCTCGCCGTCGGCCAGTGCCCTCACTTCTCGCTGCCGCCGTCCGTGGCGCTCCACCCCATGTGGCCGTTCATGCGGCCAAGCTCTCCGTCCTCGCCCCGTCCGGCAAGGTGGTCCCGGCCGCGCTGAGCCCGTGACGAGAGCCGACCTAGCATGATGTCTCAACGAGCTGCCCCCGTGCGTCCCTGGCTTGGGAGGAACCGCGATGAAGCTGCCGACGGACGAAGCCCGCGCCCGCTTGGGCGCCCAAGTGCACGGTGTGTTGTGCACCCTCCATCCCGAACGCGGCCCGGACGCGCAGCCGGTCGTGTACGCCGTGAGCGACGACAGACACGTCGGGATCCCGATCGACCGGGTCAAGCCAAAGAGCTCCTCGCGGCTGCAACGCGAGGCCAACCTTGCGGCCGACCCGCGCGGCTCGCTCCTGGTCCAGTGGTGGGAGACCGCGGACTGGTCGCGGCTGTGGTGGGTCCGCGCCCGGCTCCAGCACGTGCCCGACCCGCCGCCCGAGCTCGTCGACGAGCTCGCCGACCGGCTGGCGCGCACGGTGCCTCAGTACGCCGACAAGCCCTTCCACCGGGTGCTCGTGTTCCGCATCGTCGACGTCACCGGCTGGGCTGCCAGCAACGACGCCTGAGCAGCATGTCCGGCGGTCAGGGTTGACCGATCCTGCAGACCTCGCGGCGCGATCGGTCAAGGCACCCAACGCGAACCGCCACCAAACCGGCTGGGCGGCGATAGGACCCACCTCGCTGCCATTCATGAGCAACCCACCCAGCCGAACCTCTGGTTGGCGGAACCTGCGGGCATGCCCGGGCGCGACTGACGGGTTTACCGTTGTCCCATGAAGATCGGACTGCAGGTCGCGGATTTCACCTGGCCCAATTCTCCCGCCAGCATCGGCCCCACTTTCGCCCGCATCGCCCAGGACGCCGACGCAGCCGGCATGGCGAGCCTGTGGGTCATGGACCACTTCTTCCAGATCTCGATGATCGGCCCGCCGGAACACGAGATGCTCGAGGGCTACTCCGCGCTCGCGTACGCCGCGGGCCTCACCAAGACCATCACGCTGGGCACCTTGGTGACCGGCGTGACCTACCGCCACCCCGGGCTGCTCATCAAGACCGTGACGACCCTGGACGTCCTGTCGGGCGGCCGCGCCTGGCTGGGGATCGGCGCAGCATGGAACGAGGAGGAACACCGCGGGCTCGGCGTGCCCTACCCGGGCACCTCTGAGCGCTTCGAGCGACTCGAGGAGACACTGCAGATCGCCGCCCGGATGTGGTCCAAGGAAGACAGCGCCTTCGACGGCGAGCACTACCGGCTGGAGCGGCCACTCAACTCCCCCGCGGCCCTATCCGAGCCCCACCCACCCATCCTCATCGGCGGGGGTGGAGAAAAGAAGACGTTGCGGTTGGTAGCGCAGTACGCCGACGCCTGCAACATCTTCGACATGGGACCGGACGCGGTGAAGGCAAAGTTCGACGTGCTCCGCGGGCACTGCGAAACGGTCGGCAGGAACTACGCCGACATCGAGAAGACAGTCCTCAGCCGCGTGGACCTGGCCCACGAAAGCGTCGGGCAGGTCGTGGACCGGTTCGGCGCACTAGCAGCCATCGGCACGCAGCATGTAATCTTCGGCGTCCCCGGGGTCGACAAACAAGGCGCTTTCGACAAGATGCCCGACCTCGTCGCTCAGCTGAAGGCCCTGTCCTGACGGTGTGCGCCCGCCCGCTACCTCGCCCAAAGGCACAAGCCTCTCAGCGCGTAGACTCGGTGAGCAGCAGTGACCGACCCCGGCAGTTGCGGTCACGCGCGGCGTTAGGACTCAACACGCGATGCGCTCGGTTTCATGCGCCGGCGCCGCGGACATGGCATCCCCCATCGTGACGAAGGCGAGGCGTCAGGTGGGCAGTGCGCTGGTCCCGGGGCCGTGGAGACGTGGGGCCGCGATGGTGCTTCGTCCGGTGAGCAGCAGGAGGAGGGTGAGGGCGGTCCCACTCACCTGCGGACCGGTACCGACGCTCCATGTGGTGTCGGTCGCGGACAAGGCAAGGTGGCCAAGGCGTCGCTGGGCCCGAAACGGCCACCCCATCTGCCAGACGCGGTCCAGGCCCGCGCGGGAGTACTCGACAGGAACGGCGAACTCCCGCCCGAGGGGTAGGGCGATGTCCTGGCTGTGCACGATCAGGTCGAACAGTGGGTTCCGGGTGTCGAGGGCCCGCGCAGTTCCTCGGTCGCCTGCGTGGTCCCGGATGCGGCCGATGATGGTCGTTGGTTCGGCGGAGCCGTACCGGCGGGCCAGCAGGGTGTTGACCCGGTTCGGGTCAAACCCCGCCCGCGGCGAGGCCGCGATCATCTCCCACGTGGTGATCGTGGACACCAGGGACAGGTGCCCGGCGACGTCCCGGATCCGCCAGCCAGCGCACAGGGACGGCTTTTCCCACTCCTCGGAGGCCAGTGTCTGCAGGAAGTCAGCCACGCTGAGCCGCATCACTCCCACCGCGTCCCAGTACGTGTCATCGGGCTTCATGGCCACCGAGCCCACCTCCAACCAGTCCGATCTTCGGACCATTATTAGTCCGAAACCCAGACTTATGCAAGGGTGGAGCATGCCCCAGCCTGTGGAGGAGCCGATGAACCTCGGCCTTCTCCTGTTCCTCCCCTACCGCGCCATGGAGTCCGCGGTCATGGCTGAGCTGAAGGCGCACGGGCACGACCTATCGCTCAGCCACGCCAGGGTCTTCCAACGAATCGACCCTGCCGGGTCCCAGATGAACGACCTCGCAGAAGCCGCACAGATCAGCAAGCAGACCCTCACCTCGATCATCGATCAGCTCGAAGCCCGCGGCTACGTCCGCCGCAACCCCAGCCCGCACGACGCGCGGGTGCGACTGGTGACGGTGACCGATCGAGGGCAAGAACTCATTGCGCTCAGCCGGCCGGTCATCGCCGAGATCGAGGCCACCTGGACCGCCCACCTGGGCCCCGCCCGGGCAGGGCAACTGCGGCAAACACTCACAGCCCTCGCCGAAATCACCGACCCGTTCGCGTGCAACACCAACCCGGCGCACGACGGGACGACCTGACCACCCCCCAAAGGGAGGTCGTCAGACCGGGCGCGTACTGAGCGAGGCCACCTCGTTGACGTCTGTCCAGACTTCGGTCTTGTCACCAATGAGGCCCTCGCGTAGCGTGATGAAGGTGGCTACTTCGAAGTGCTGAACCTGTCCGTCGCTCTCACCCGTGACGTGAGCCCGCCCGGCCGCGCGATGGCCTTCACCGAGACAGTCCTCGAGCACGAAGTGTTGGAATCCGGGGTACTCCGCGTTGAGCCGCACCCAGGTGTCCCGGTCGAACGTCTCGCCCGTGTGCACGTAGCGGCAGCAGAAGTCGCGGTGCAGCAAGGCGGGAAGGTCATCCCATCGGTGCCCGTCGATGGTGGCGGCTAGTCGATTCATCACTTCGATTCCGTTCACCGGCTCATCGTGGCAGGCTACTCCCACATCGTCGACGCCACCGGGACACCCCGGGTGCTCGGGGCCGCGCCGGGGGCACGCCGCTCGGACATCTCGCTGCATGAGACACGTGCGGCGCTGAGGCACCCGTGGCCATCCGCAGCCGGGCACCTCACACGCGCGTTTGGCGGCGGTGAGACGCACGTCCGAGTTCACGCGGTTGGCGAGAATGAGGACGTTTGCGATCGCTGGTCAGTGGATACGTCAGCCACGTGAACCAGCCACCCGCAAGCCGCTTCGTGCGAACCTGGTTGACACGTGATTGCGACGGGCCTGGCGCGTAGGCGGCTGGTTGTTCATCACCTGCCCTTCGGAGTCTGCCTGTCTTGACCTGTGGTTGGGCCGGGCGGGCCGGCCTTCTGTAGGTCAAGACGACCGACGGGCTAAGGCGCCTTAGTGCGGCTGGCCGGGTTGTTTGGGCCCGATGCGGTATGGCCGCATCATCTCGTTGTCCTCGTGTTCGACGATGTGGCAGTGCCACATGTATTGGCCGGGGGTGCTGAACTTCATGCGCACCCGGGTGACTTGCCCGGGGTAGGAGACGACGGTGTCCTTTACCCCGCTCTCCCAGGTTTCGGGTTGGGTGATGATCCGGTCGAGCTGGAGGGGGCTGGCGACTTCGCCTTCGGGGTTCAGTACCAGTCCTTCGCGGTTGACAACTTCGAAGGCCACCTCGTGGATGTGCATCGGGTGGGCGTCGGCGGTGGTGTTGTAGATCTCCCAGACCTCCACGGCCCCGACGTGGGGGTTCTCCGTGATGTCGTCGGCCCACATGCGGCTGGCCCAGACGCCGTCGGTGACGATCCCTAGGAGTGCCTCGACGGGACCTTCCACCTCGGCACCAGAGGCATCGACGCCGATCGCGGCCTGTTCGATGAGGGCGACCTGGCGGGTCACGGTCGCCTCGGGGAGGGCAGCGAGCGTCGGAAGCCTGAGGAACTTCGGCGGTGTCGTGGGGTCGGGCTCCGTGCTTGGGACCACCCGGAACTGGAGGACCTGGCCTGTGGTTGCGGGGTCGGCTACGTCGAAGTCTTCATCGGGTGTGCCGCCGCCGAACGGCTCGTCCGGGCCCACGTTGTGGAGCACGTGGTTGCCGACCGGCACTTTGGTGAAGTCGACGATCAGGTCAGCACGCTCAGCCAGGGCCAGCAGCAGACGGTTGCCGTTGGTGGCGGTGAGGTTGACGGGGGCTGCGAGGAACCCGCCCTCGTTGCCGATTGCCCAGACCCGGACGCCTGGGATGTCGTTGAAGTCGAGGTTGAGGAATCGGGACTGGCACCCGTTGAGGAACCTGAGCCGGTAGCGGCGCTGCTCGACGCTCTGGAACGGCCAGGTGTTGCCGTTGACCATCAGCGTGTTGCCGAAGAACTCGGGGTTCCAGATCGGGGAGAACTCCCCGTCGGGGATGAGCGGGGCGACCACCTGGTCGAAGTAGGCCCGGGTGTCCGGGTAGAACAGGGACCCGTCCGCGTTGAACGAGCGGTCCTGGATCACGATGGGGATCTCGCGGTATGCCTTCTTGGTCGGGAACGGGTCGTTCTCCTTGGGCGCTGGCCCGGGAAGCACAGCTTGGGTGTTGTGCCGCCGGTCGAGGACCACGTCGTGGGGGCCGCCGCGGATGATGTAGAACCCGGCGGGTCCGGCGTACACGTTGAGCCGGGTCATTCCGAGAGTGTGGTCGTGGTACCACTTGGTGGAGGCGCGGTCGGGGTTGGGGTACTGGAAGGTCGCGAAGCCGGGACCCCATCTTTCCCCGAAGCCGTGCCGTGCCTTGCCGGCGAAGAAGTCGTACCACGTCCCGGCCTTGGCGTACGAGCTGGGGATGTTCTTAGCGGCGGGCAGGTACCACGCCTCGCTGTAGCCGTCGCTCTCGTCACCGACCCCGACGGCTCCGTGGACGTGGGTGACAGTGGGTACCGGCCCCCTG
Organism: Actinomycetales bacterium; assembly: GCA_038210185.1. GTDB lineage: Bacteria > Actinomycetota > Actinomycetes > Actinomycetales > Dermatophilaceae > Fodinibacter. Next base: position 91 of record JBBQWX010000211.1, on the reverse strand, counting down.
TAGGGGCCCGGGGTGGGTGCTCCGGTGTAGTCCGGGCGTGTGTCCCGGCCGGCCTTACCGCCCGCGGGGTTGGCCCAGTGCAGGGTGGGAT
>JBBQWX010000210.1:0-6623 GCA_038210185.1 Actinomycetales bacterium | reverse complement strand
CAGCCCGTAGAACCCAGGACGCATCGGCCCGTAGGTGTCCTGCGCGACCGCCAGCAGGCCGGTGGCCTCCAACCCGGGCAACGCCAGCAGCAGCCCGACCTGGGGAAGGTGCGCGCCTTCGGTGATCACCACCGGCGCCTGGTCCAGCAGGCCGAAACGCGCCGCACGACGTTCCGCGGTCCGCGGCACCGGCCGCGCCAGCACCACCAGCTCCCCACCCCCGACATCCTCCGGGCCGGCGAGGTCCACCGGGCTGTCCGGGTGGTCCGCAGCAGGGGCGGCGTCTGGGCCGTCCACGCCGGCCACGCCTGCCACGTTGCCGTCCGGGTCCCCGGACGGGTCGGGGGCCGGGGTGCGTGGCGTGACGCGACCCAGCGCGACCCGCACCGTCGCGGTCGACACCCCGCTCTGGGCGGCGATCTCGAGCAGTGTCAGGTCGGTGGTCGCCTCCAGCTCCACGATCCGGGCCCGGAGCTCCTCGGTCAGCTTGATCGGACCCTTCGGCCCGGTCCGTGCCCGCAGCAGCCCCGCGACCCCGGCAGCGGTGTAGTCACGCCGCCACGTCCACAAGGTGACGCCACTGACCCCGAACGCCGAGGCGACCTCCGCGGCGGTGGCGACCTTCGAGCCCACCAGCTGCACCGCCGCCAACCGGCGACCCGCCTCGTCGTCGGCGGCGTAGCTGTAGGTCGCCAGCCCGAACACGAACACGACCCCACCCTCAGGGCCCTCCAGCAGCCCCGCCGACGGGCCCACCGAACGGGCCTCGGCAGGCAGGAACGCGAGCACGGGCTGGGTCACCCGACCTACCCTGCCAGACCCATTTACCATAAGTGAATGATCTCATACCGGGTGGGCGTCTACGCTACGTGACACGCCAGAAACCCATACAAACAAGGGGAAACAGCGAAACCCAACCCCCCTATGTCAGGAGTTCTGGGTTCAGGGGGTTGCTGATGCGGTGCGGACCGACTCCCAAGGGATCGCCTATGTCGTGCCAGCGGATACAGCGCAAGAGCTCACCAGCAGTTGGCGCGGTAACACCGACTCCGTGGTGTCTGCATCCTGCGACCTACCGACCGCTCCTGACACCACGACCGATCTGGACCTTCAGCCGCCGTCGGAGGATCCGCTGGCAGTTGAGGTCACGACGTTCTTCAGTGACTACTTCACCGCCATCAATGACAGCGACTACGAGCGAACATGGAGCATGCTCAGCCCGCGCCTCCGACCAGCAGATGCGGGCGCCTGGCTGATTCTCTGTGGAGCACCATTGACTTCGGTGTCGAGGTGCACTCGGTCAAGCGTGGGGCCGAGAACACGGTGCGTGCGCACGTGTCCTTCATCAGCACGCAAGCGTCGGAGCAGGGACCACAGGGGCAGACCTGCACGGTCTGGGACCTCGACTACACCCTCGAGCCGACGGCTGACCCCTGGCAGATCCGGCGGGCCGTAGGTCACGGCGGCGGGGCCCCCTACAGCTCCTGCTGAGCGGCCCTGGAGGTCATGAGCGGCGGCGGCGAACCAGGCTGGTCACGTCATCTACTCCTCGTAGGAGCGCGGGTCCTCGACCGGCTCGATGTGGCAGAGCACGTCGATGTCCGGGAACTCCGCGTCGAGCGCGTCGGTGATCTCCTCGACCAGGTCGTGGCCGCGCTGCACCGTCCACTCCCCGGGTACGAGCAGGTCGAACTGCATGAACCGCCGGTTGCCCGCCTCGCGGGTCAACAGCCGGTGCCACGAGACCTCGGGCGAGGCGAACCGCGTGAGCACGTCGCGGATGATCTCGTTGTCCGCCGTGGGCAGGCTGACGTCCATCAGCCCCGCCGACGCGCTGCGGATCAGCCGCGACCCGGTGACCAGGATGTTGACCCCCACGGCGAAGGCCACGATGGGGTCCAGCCGCTCCCACCCCGTCAGCCAGACGAGCAGCACGCCGACCACGACACCCACCGAGGTCCAGACGTCGGTCAGCAGATGCTTGCCGTCGGCGGACAGCGTGATCGACCGGTATCGCGCTCCGGCGCGAAGGAGCACCACGGCCACCAGTCCGTTGACGACCGAGGCCACCGCGGAGACGCCCAGTCCGATCCCGATGTTCGCCAGGGGCTGGGGGTCCAGGAAACGCTGCACCGCGCTGACCAGGATCACCCCGGCGGCGACGAAGATCATCAACCCCTCGGTGGCCGCCGAGAAGTACTCGGCCTTGCTGTGCCCGTAGTGGTGGTTCTTGTCGGCGGGCCGGATGGCCACCGTCAGGGCGACCAGGGCCACGATCGCGGCGACGAGGTTGACCACCGACTCGGCGGCATCCGACAGCAGGCCGACCGACCCGGTTACCTGCCACGCCACGGTCTTCAGGACGATGGTGAGCAGCGCGGCTGCGATCGACAGCCACGCGAACCGGGTCAGGTCGACCGGTTGCGGCCGAGCACGAACCGCCGGGGTGGACACGACGCCATTCTGCTCTCGCCGCTGCCCGTCACCCACCGAGGGTGATCCCGCCGACAGCGGCAACCGCGCGAGTCCCACGGATGAAAGGGTGTGGGTGACCACCGAAGGGGTGACCGATGACTGGACGACGTGCCATGGGCGCGGTCGACGCTGTCTGGCTGAGCATGGACAGCCCCGACAACCTCATGGTCATCGAAGGCATCATGACCCTCGAGACCCCTGTCGACTGGGAGCGCCTGAGCGCCGTCGTGCAGCACCGGCTGGTCGACCGCTTCCCGGTGTTCCGTCAGGTCGTGATCGAGGCCGCCAACCCGATGGCCATGCCGCACTGGGAGGACGACGAGGACTTCTCCCTCGACCACCACATGCACCACGTCGAGCTGCCCGAGCCGGCGGACGAGGCGGCGCTGCAGGCCTTCATCGAGGGCAAGATGCGAGAGCCACTCGACCGCACTCGCCCCCTCTGGCACTTCTACCTCATCGACGGCTACCAGGGCGGCTCGGTCGTCGTCTCCCGCTTCCACCACGCCCTGGCCGACGGCATCGCCCTCGCCGAGGTGCTGTTGTCGCTCACCGACGTGCACGAGGAGGACGACCTTCTCGCGTTCGACGAAACCCCGTCGGCCGCCGGGGGGCGAGAGCTCGAGGCCCCGCCCAGCAGCCTGATCGAGGTCGCCGGCCGGATGGCGCGCCCGGTCACCGGGCCGGTCTCGGCCGGGCTGCGCGGCGCCCTGCACCTGTTCGGCGAGATCCCGGCGGCGCTGCACCCGTCCTTCGCCGTCGAGGCGCTCACCACGGCCTGGCAGGCCGGCCAGATCGCCGACAAGCTGCTGCTGGGGCACAACCCCAAGTCCCCGATCATCGGCTCACCCGGGCCGGGCAAGCGCGCGGTCTGGTCCCAGCCACGCCCGCTGATCGACATCAAGCTGGTCGGCCGCACGGCCGGGGCCACCGTCAACGACGTGCTCGTCGGTGCCGTGTCCGCCGCGATCAGCCACTACGTGCGAGACCGTGGGGGCCAACCCGAGGACCTCTCGACGATGGTGCCGGTCAACGTGCGCGGCATCGGCCAGCCACTCCCCCGCGAGCTCGGCAACAAGTTCGCTCTGGTGATGCTGCCGCTGCCCACGTCGCGGCTGGCCCCGCTGCAACGCCTCGCCGAGACCAAGCGCCGGATGGACTCGATCAAGCACTCGCCCGAGGCCGTGCTCACCTTCGGCCTGCTCACCGCGATCGGCCACGCCAACACCGCCGTGGCCAAGCAGGTCATCGACTTCTTCGCGGCCAAGGCGATCGGGGTCACCACCAACGTCGCCGGCCCGATGACCGGCCGCTACCTCGCCGGCACCCGCATCACCAGCATCCTCGGCTGGGTTCCCGGGTCGGGCCGCCAGACTCTGGGAGTGTGCATCTTCAGCTACGACGGCGTCGTGCGCGTCGGGTTCAAGGCGGATGCCCGCGTGGTCACCGACCCGGAGAAGCTCGTCCACGCCTTCGACGACGAGATGGACACCCTCGTGCGGCTCGCCGCCGCCGTCTGACCGGGAGGTCACCATGCCCACCGACACCGCCAGCGACACCGTCGTCGTGCAGGCCCCGCTGGGCCGCGTCCTCGAGCACCTGCGCGATGTGGAGGGCACCCCCGAGTGGGTGTCCGACATCAAGGAGACCGAGGTGGTGACCCGCAACGACGACGGCACACCGCTGACCGCACGCGTGGCGGCATCCACCGCGGTGGGCACCGACCGGTACACCCTGGGCTACGAGCACTCGTCGACCGGCATGTCGTGGCACCTCATCGAGGGTCGCCTGCAGACCGGGCAGGATGCCGAGTACGTGCTGCGGCCGCTCGACGGCGACCGCACCGAGGTCACCTTCACCCTGACGATCAGCCACAACCTGCCGCTGCCCGGCTTCCTCCGCAGCCGCACCATCAAGGGGCTGGTCGCCAACAACACCGGCGGTCTGGTCAAGCACTTCGCCAGCTGAGGCACCGGCTGAGGCGCCAACTGAGGCGCCGGCTCAGCCGCTCAGCTGTCGAAGCCGATTCCGGCGGCGTCGAGCCCGCGCAGCCAGAGGTTGCGGCGACCGGTGCGGTCCTCAGCAGCCAGGCTGGCGCGGGTGGCGCGCACGGCCGCGAAACGGATCGGCTCGGGCGGGAACGGCATCGGCTTGCGCCGCACCATGCCGAGCCGGGTCACCTCCGTGTCGCGGCCGTCGACCAGGTCGAGCGCCACCCGGGCGCCGAAGCGGGTCGACGCGACGCCGAGCCCCGTGTAGCCCACGGCATACGCCAGGCGGCCACCGAGCGCCGTGCCGAAGACCGGCGTGAAACGTGAGGTGGTGTCGATGACCCCGGCCCACCGGTGGGTGAAGCGCAGCCCCTCGAGCTGGGGAAGGATCTCGAAGAAGTGGCGCGCGAGCAGGTCGTGTGACGCGGACTGCTCCAGGCGCGGGTCGATCCTGCCGGGGAAGTGGTAGTTGGCGTCGAAGCCGCCGAACAGCACCCGGTCATCGAGCGTGCGCCGGTAGTAGTGGAACTGGTTGCCCGCGTCGGTGAGGCCCTCGCGCCCACGCCAGCCCACGGCATCCAGCTGCGCGGCCGACAGCGGCTCCGACATCAGCACGTGGTCGTAGACCGGCAGGGTCCACAGCGCGAGCCGCTTCAGCGGGCCGCGGAAGGCGCCGGTGCCGAGCACCACGCGGTCGGCGCGCACGCTGCCCCACTCGGTGCGCACGACCACGGCGCCCTCCTCGCGGTCGAAGGCCGTGACGGTGGTGTCCTCGTGCAACCGCACCCCGAGGCGCTCGGCAGCGGCGGCCAGGCCCCACACCAGCCTGCCGGGGTCGACGAGCCCGATCGTGGGGTCGACCCAGCCGCAGCGGTACCGGGGCGAGTCGACCCGGGCCCGCGCCGCCGCGGCATCCAGGTGGGTCGCCGGCACGCCGTGCTCGCGGTGCAGCTCGTAGCCCTCTCGCACCGACGCGACCTGGTGCTCGCTCAGCGCCATCGTGATCTCGCCCGGCACGTGGTAGTCGGCCTCGATGCCGTAGGCCGTGAGCGTCGCCTCCAGCCCCGCTCGGTTCGCGTCGGCGAGCCGCTCGAGGGTGCCCATCTCGGCGGGCCAGCAGGCCAGGCCCTGGGCCAGTCCGTGGGTCAGCGACGACGCCACGAACCCGCCGTTGCGCCCGGAGGCCGCCACCCCGAGGCGACCCCGCTCGAGCACCACGACGTCGCGCGCCGGGTCGTCCTCCTTGGCCTGGATGGCGGCCCACAGCCCGGTGAACCCGCCGCCCACCACGACGAGGTCGGCCCGGTGCCCGGAGCCGGTGAGCGCCGACCGAGGACAAGGGCGCTCGGGGCGGTCGGTCCAGAAGACGTCGGGAGTCGCGTCGGCGAGGGAGGCGCGCACCGCAGCGGGGTCGGTGGTCATCGGGCCATTCTGCCGGTGCCCCGCTCGTGCCATCATCGCGGCATGTCCCGCCGACTGCTCTGGCCCGGCGTGTCCACCACTGTGCTCACGCACATGGGTCGCGCACCCGGCGTCGACGTCCGCCTCATGGCCGGGAGCACACCGTGTGGACGGTGATAGAGCGGGTACGACAAATCTGGGTTGCCTCAAGGTCTCGTTTCGGTCACCCGGCGATCCCGACGGCATGGCGGCGACCGTGGGCGCGCGTCGATGGCTAGGTTTCCTGCATGGCCGAGCCCCTCGTCGTCCTCAAGGGCGTCAACAAGCACTTCGGTGACCTGCACGTGCTCCAGGACATCGACCTGACCGTGGGCACCGGCGAGGTGGTCGTCGTCATCGGCCCCTCCGGGTCCGGCAAGTCGACGCTCTGCCGTGCCATCAACCGGCTGGAGACGATCGAGTCGGGCACGATCACCATCGACGGCAAGGAGCTACCGGAGGAGGGCAAGGAGCTCGCCCAGCTGCGCGCCGACGTCGGCATGGTCTTCCAGAGCTTCAACCTGTTCGCGCACAAGACGATCCTCGAGAACGTCACCCTCGGCCCGATCAAGGTGCGCAAGGTCGGCAAGGCCGCCGCGGAGAAGCGCGCACTCGAGCTGCTCGAACGGGTCGGGGTGGCCCACCAGGCGAAGAAGTACCCCGCCCAGCTCTCGGGCGGGCAGCAGCAGCGGGTCGCCATCGCCCGCTCGCTCGCGA
>JBBQWX010000209.1:0-6673 GCA_038210185.1 Actinomycetales bacterium | reverse complement strand
GCCCCGGCCGCCCCCCCCTTTGTGCCGGGGGCGGCCTCCCTTCCCCCCTGGGGTGTGGGGGGTGCGGGGGGGTGTGTGCCCCGCGCCCCCCCGGGCCCCCCCCCCCCCCCCCCCCGCGGCCCGTCCCCATGGCGACCCTGTCGGTCGACCGCCGGTACGCGTGGGTGTCGCACGTCTGCGACACCGAAATCCTGACACGGGGCCTCCTCCGCAAACACGGTTGCGCGCAGATGAGCAACTGTTTGTCTAAGGTTGCCGCTCGCCGTCACCCGTGCGAGGCCACGGCGCCCCGTGCGCGGCGGACGGGTGGGTCGGCGACTCCACGTAGGGTTGACCACGACATGAGCACCCTCTTCGACGGCCTCGACTTCGGCGAACCGGGCCACGAGCCGCACGTGGACCCGGCCACCCGTGCGAGCGCCCACGCGGCGCTGGTGAACGCCGCCGGTGTGCCCACGTGGGCGGAGGCCGCAGCCGCCGGGCGCGGCCCGGACGGCGGCCCGGACGGCGGCCCGGGCGCCCCTCGCCCGGGCACCGACCCCGAGCAGCTGCTCGTGGGCCTCAACCCGCAGCAACGCGAGGCCGTGCTGCACGACGGCGGGCCGCTGCTCATCGTCGCCGGCGCCGACTCGGGCAAGACCAGGGTGCTGGCGCACCGCATCGCCCACCTCCTGGCGGCCCGTGGGGTGCAGCCGGGCCAGGTGCTGGCCATCACGTTCACCAACAAGGCCGCCGCCGAGATGCGCGAGCGGGTCACCTCGCTCGTCGGCCCGCGGGCCAAGGCCATGTGGGTGATGACCTTCCACAGCGCCTGTGTGCGCATCCTGCGCCGCGAGGCCGACAAGGTCGGTCTGCGCTCGACCTTCTCGATCTACGACGCCGCCGACTCCCAGCGCCTGATGTCGATGGTCATCCGCGACATGGACCTCGACCCCAAGCGCTACAACCCGCGCTCGTTCAGCCACCAGGTCTCCAACCTCAAGAACGAGCTGATCGACGAGGAGACCTACGCGTCTCGGGTGGGGGAGGCCAGCCCGCACCAGGAGCAGGTGCTCGCCGAGGCCTACACGGCCTACCAGCGGCGGCTGCGGCAGGCCAACGCGATGGACTTCGACGACCTGATCATGACCACGGTGCACATGTTCCAGGTCTTCCCCGACGTCGCCGAGCACTACCGGCGGCGGTTCCGGCACGTCATGGTCGACGAGTACCAGGACACCAACCACGCGCAGTACCAGCTGGTCCGTGAGCTCGTCGGCTCGCCCCACAACCGCAGTGAGCACGGGGTCGAGCCCAGCGAGCTGGTCGTCGTCGGGGACGCCGACCAGTCCATCTACGCCTTCCGGGGTGCCACGATCCGCAACATCGAGGAGTTCGAGCAGGACTACCCCGACGCCCGCACCATCCTGCTCGAGCAGAACTACCGCTCCACCCAGACCATCCTGCGCGCCGCGAACTCGGTCATCGCCCGCAACGAGGGGCGGCGCAAGAAGAACCTGTGGAGCGACACCGGTGACGGCGCCCGCATCATCGGCTACGTCGGCGACAACGAGCACGACGAGGCGTCCTTCGTGGCGCGCTCCATCGACAGACTCGGTGACGACCACGGGGTGCGCCCCGGCGACGTCGCGGTGTTCTACCGCACCAACGCCCAGTCGCGCGCCCTCGAAGAGGTCTTCGTGCGAGTCGGCCTGCCCTACAAGGTGGTCGGCGGCACGCGGTTCTACGGGCGCCGTGAGGTCAAGGACGCCCTGGCGTACCTGCGGGTGCTGTCCAACCCCAGCGACACCGTCAACCTGCGCCGCATCGTCAACGTCCCCAAGCGGGGCATCGGTGACCGGGCCGAGGCGTGCATCAGCGCCCTGGCCGAGCGCGAGCGCATCCCCTTCGTCGCGGCGCTGGGCCGCCCCGACGACGCCCCCGGCGTCGCCACCCGGTCGGTGGCTGCGATCAAGGGCTTCACCACCCTGCTCGAGGGCCTCGGCCGGGTGCGCGACGACGAGGATGCCGGGGTCGCCGACCTGCTCGAAGCCGTGCTCGACCGATCCGGCTACCTCGCCGAGCTGCGCGCCAGCCATGATCCCCAGGACGAGACCCGGGTCGAGAACCTCGCCGAGCTCATAGCCGTCGCGGGGGAGTTCGACGAGGCGCGCCGCGCGACCGGTGAGGTGATCAGCCTCGAGGACTTCCTCGAACAGGTCTCGCTCGTGGCCGACGCCGACGAGATCCCCGACACCGAGGAGGCCGAGCACGCCGGTGTCGTCACGCTGATGACCCTGCACACGGCCAAGGGGCTGGAGTTCCCGGTCGTGTTCCTCACCGGCATGGAGGACGGCACGTTCCCGCACCTGCGCAGCCTCGCCGACCCCAAGGAGCTCGAGGAGGAGCGTCGCCTCGCCTACGTCGGCATCACCCGCGCCCGCGAGCGCCTGCACCTGTCGCGTGCTGCGGTTCGATCCGCGTGGGGTGCACCGCAGTACAACCCGGCATCGCGGTTCCTCGACGAGATCCCGGCCGAGCTGGTCGAGTGGGAGCGCGAGCTGTCCGGCGCCGCGGCCATCGGTCGTCGCGACCAGCGTCCGGCCGTCGCCACCCTCGCGGCGCGGCCCGGGGTGCGCTCGCCGGGCAACCGGCCGGTCATCCCGCTCTCCCCCGGAGACCGGGTCACCCATGACAGCTATGGCCTCGGCACGGTGGTGCGCACCCTGGGCGAGGGCGACAGGACCCAGGCCGAGGTCGACTTCGGAGGCGAGCTCGGGGTCAAGCGGTTCGTGCTGCGCTTCGCGCCGCTCGAGAAGCTCTGACCTGTCGGGTCGTCAGCTCAGCCCGTGCTTGTGCAGCCACGGGATGGGGTTGATCGGGCTGTCGTTGGTCTGCGTCTTCTGGATCTCGAGGTGCAGGTGGGAGCCGAACGAGTGACCCGTGTTGCCGACCAGCCCGACGAGCTCACCCGGGAGCACGGTGTCGCCCTTGGCGACGACGCGCTTGCTCAGGTGGCCGTACCAAGAGATCGAGCCGTCCCAGTACTTGATCTCGACCTTGTTGCCGAAGCTCGAGTCGAAGAACGAGCCGATGACGACGCCCTTGGACATCGCGTAGAGGGGAGTGCCGGTGCTGGCCCCGAGGTCGATGCCGTCATGGGTCTTGCCCCAGCGCCAGCCGAAGTCGGAGGTGATGTTCCAGGTCTTGATCGGCCGCACCCAGCGCTGGGCCACGCGGTCGGCCTTGGCCTTCGCGGCGGCCTTGGCGCTCGCGGCGACGGCCTTGCGCTGGGCGTCGCGGGCTGCCCGCTGCTGCTCCTCGACCCGGCCCTGGAGGGCGGACGTGCCCATCGCGGCATCCTGGCGGCGCTGGGCGAGGTCGGTCACCATCGCCTCGTCGGCAGCCTGCTCGGAGCGCGCCATCGCGGTCTGGCTGCCGTTGAGGTCCAGGGTCAGCGGAGCGGCGTCGGCTGTCACCGTGGCCCCGGTGGCCGTCAGCACGAGCGCACCGGCCGCCAGGGTGGGCAGCACGAAACTCGAGTTGAACGCTTGGGGCAGGCGCACACGACGGGAGCGGACGCGATGGCGACCGGCGTAGTGGCGCCCCCGGTAGGTGGAAGAACTCACGCAGAAACCTCAGGGTGTCGGGGGGGGTTGACACCACCGTACCGTGACCATTCCGTGACATCCCAACCGATTGCGACCATCTCTCGATGTGCTGCGGACGAAACCGACCGCTCACGCACGGGTGAACAGCGCAGATCCACCTCGCGCGTGATGCCTCTCACAGGGCGATGCGGGTTTCAGTCGTCGAGCATCAGTGGCGTGACCCCGAGGTCACGGTGGTGCCGTCCGCGTCGAGGTGGGCCAGGGCTGTCGAGACGCCGAGCACGACCTCGGCCAGCATCGGCAGGGTGAGGTGCCCCGCCCCGTGGAGCCGAAAGTTCCGGGCCCGCAGGTCGTGGTGCCGCAGCGAGGCGTTGCGCTGGGGATGGATCGCCCAGTCGTTGTCGGACCAGTAGGAGATGAAGCGGGTGCGGCACCCGCGCACCGGGCGGTCGAGCTCGCGCCTCACCCCCGAGCCGGGTGACGTGGTAGCGGGCGAGCAGCCCGCCCAGGCTGTGCCCGATGAGCTGGATCCGCTCGAATCCGGTCTCCTCGACGATCTGCTCGACCTCCACCGACAGGCCGGCAGCCGCGGCGCGCACGTCGTTGGCGACCGTCAGGTAGTTCATCGCGAAGACGTTCGAGAACCCCCGCCGGGTCAGGCCGCGGCGCAGCAGGGTGAAGATCGACCGGTTGCTCACGATGCCGTGCACCAGCAGGATCGGCGTGCCGGCGGCCTCGACGTCGCAGACGAGCAGGCCGCGCTGCACCGGCCGAAGGTGCTCGAGCCGGTAGGCCGGGCCCCGCCGCTCCCCGCGGCCCGCCACCAGGCCGACCGGCCAGGTCGTGACGTTGGGCGGCCAGCCACGCCGACTCCACGGCGTTGCCGGTGATCACGGCAGGGTCGAGCAGGCGCCGGGCGAGCGTGACCAGGCCGCGGGCACGCCGCAGGAGCCAGGCCTGCGTCGATGCAGGGCGCTCGTCGAGCGGGTCGGTCGGCCGCCGGCCGGGAAAGGGGCGCCATGGCCGCACCACTGTAGGGCCGGGGGCCCTCGCACACCCTGAGGTGCCGGCGGATGGTCACCCTGCGGTCCGCATCCGGGCGGTCCGAGCTCGACAGGGCCGCCCACCACGAAGACGACACGGCGAGTCCACCACCGGTCGTCGCGCCGGGCGACCGCTCGGGCGTGAGATCGGTCCCATCGGTCGCCCCGACACGACCTCGGGCACGACGCACCCCTTCGCCCCCGTTAGGCTCCCCAACGGACCACCTGCCAGTCAGCCAGCGACAGTGAGGACGGATCGCCTCGTGGATCTCTTCGAGTACCAGGCCCGTGACGTGTTCGAGAAGCACGGTGTTCCCGTGCTCGCCGGGGCGGTCGCCACGACCCCCGAGGAGGCTCGCGCGGCCGCCGAGCGGATCGGGGCCGCCAGCGGCGGGGTGACCGTCGTCAAGGCGCAGGTGAAGACCGGCGGGCGCGGCAAGGCCGGGGGCGTCAAGGTCGCGAAGACGACCGACGAGGCGGAGGAGCACGCCCGCGCCATCCTCGGCATGGACATCAAGGGCCACACCGTGCACCAGGTGATGATCGCCCAGGGCGCTCAGATCGACGAGGAGTACTACTTCTCCGTCCTCCTGGACCGCGCGCACCGCACCTACCTCGCGATGTGCTCGAAGGAGGGCGGCATGGACATCGAGCAGCTCGCGGTCGAGCGGCCCGAGGCCCTGGCCCGGGTCGCCGTCGACCCGAACGTGGGCATCGACGACGCGAAGGCCCGCGAGATCGTGCAGGAGGCCGGCTTCGACGCCGAGACCGGCGCGAAGATCGCGCCGGTGCTGGTCACCCTGTGGTCGGTCTACCGCGATGAGGACGCCACGCTCGTCGAGGTCAACCCCCTCGTGAAGACCGCTGCCGGCGACATCGTGGCGCTGGACGGCAAGGTCACCCTCGACGAGAACGCCTTCTTCCGCCACCCGGAGCACGCCGACCTCGAGGACCACTCCCAGACCGACCCGCTCGAGCTGGCGGCCAAGGAGAAGGACCTCAACTACGTCAAGCTCGACGGCTCGGTCGGCGTCATCGGCAACGGCGCCGGGCTGGTCATGAGCACCCTCGACGTCGTCGCCTACGCCGGTGAGGAGTTCGGCGGCCAGGAGCCGGCCAACTTCCTCGACATCGGTGGCGGCGCAGGCGCCGAGGTGATGGCCAACGGGCTGCACATCATCCTCAGTGACCCGCAGGTCAAGAGCGTCTTCGTCAACGTCTTCGGGGGCATCACGGCGTGCGACGCGGTGGCCAACGGCATCGTCGGCGCGCTCGACTCCCTCGGTGACGAGGAGGACCGCCCGCTCGTGGTGCGCCTCGACGGCAACAACGTCGACGAGGGGCGGCGCATCCTCGCGGAGCGCAACCACCCCCGCGTGCACATCGAGGACACCATGGACGGCGCCGCCCGCAAGGCCGCCCAGCTGGCCTCCCAGAACTGACCCCCCGAGCGCGAAGAGAGACACGACACCCATGGCCATCTTCCTCACCGCAGACTCCAAGGTCATCGTCCAGGGCATGACCGGCTCCGAGGGCATGAAGCACACCCAGCGGATGCTGCGCTCCGGCACCTCGATCGTCGGCGGCGTCAACCCGCGCAAGGCCGGCACCACCGTCGAGTTCGAGGGCGGCACGACGGTCCCCGTGTTCGGCTCCGTCGCCGAAGCGATGGGGGCGACCGGCGCCGACGTCAGCGTCATCTTCGTGCCGGCCGCCTTCACCAAGGCCGCCGCGACCGAGGCGATCGACGCCGGCATCCCGCTGGTCGTCGTCATCACCGAGGGCGTCGCCGTCAAGGACACCGCGGAGTTCTACAACTACGCCAAGGACAAGGGCACGACGCGCATCATCGGCCCCAACTGCCCCGGTCTGATCAGCCCCGGAGCCTCCAACGCCGGCATCATCCCGGCCGACATCTCCGGCCCCGGCCGGATCGGCCTGGTCTCGAAGTCGGGCACCCTGACCTACCAGATGATGTACGAGCTGCGTGACATCGGCTTGTCGACCAGTGTCGGCATCGGCGGCGACCCGATCATCGGC
>JBBQWX010000208.1:0-6747 GCA_038210185.1 Actinomycetales bacterium | reverse complement strand
CACCACGATCCCGCTGCGCGCCAAGACGTCCCATGCACTCAAGCGCCGATCCGACCCACATCGATGCCGGGAGAGCCTCAAAAGGGGGGCCCGGATCCAGCCCAGCAGACCTCATCCCGCTGACCGTGCACGAGGTCAAACACCTCCTGGCACAGCTGATCTGGAGCCAAACTCCCGACCCCGCCGAGGTCCTGCACTGGTCATTCTGGCGCCGACGACACCAAGCCCGAGCCCGACGATGCCACTACACCCGTCGCGGCGCATCCCCATAAGTGCGGCTGTAGTACTAGGAGCCATCGGCATGCAGCACGTCATCGTCGGCCTCCCCGGGGTCGACCAACAAGGCGCTTTCGACAAGATGCCCGACCTCGTCGCTCAGGTGAACGCCCTGTCCTGACGGCGTGCGCCCGCCCGCTACCTCGCCCGAAGGCACCGACTCCTTCACGCGTGCACTGGGGCGAGCAGCACTCACCGACCACGGCAGTTTGCGGTCACGCGCAGCCCTATGACGCGCGTTCTTCCGGAGAGCCCGGGGTAGCTTTCGCATGACTCGGCTCCGTCAACGGGCTCCGTTGCCCGCGATGATCGTCGGCACGATGACCGCAGCGCGGTTGCTGCGTTCAAGCTCTCGATAGCCCGCATGATCGCCACCCCAACGGCGACTTCGCTGGATGCCACCGCCCGCAGTATGGTGCGGCGCATGCCTGCAACCAGTGACTCGCCCGCCGGCTCTGCGATCGCAACGGGGGTCACGCCGCAACGACTGGCCAACCTGCGAGGCTGGAACCTCGGGCTGACCGGGCTGCATGCCATCCAGGCGGCGCTCATCCTGGTGCTGTCCGGCGACTTCGTGATCCAGGTGGTCACGACCTTCCCCGAAGGCCCACCCGGCACCCGGGTCACGACCTCCGAGCCGCTGTTCGATGTGCGCATCGGGATAGCAATCGCGGTGTTCCTGCTGCTCGCGGCCATCGACCATCTCGTCACCTCAACAGTGGCCAGAGGCACCTACGAGACCGACCTGCGCCGCGGGATCAACCGGTTCCGGTGGGTGGAGTACTCGTTCAGCGCCACGATCATGGTGATACTCATCGGCTTCTACAGCAACATCACCAACATCTCGACGGTGATCGTCGTCATGGGCGCCAACGTGGCGATGATCCTGCTCGGCTGGCTGCAGGAACGCATGAACCCACCCGGACGGGCGAGGACCACCATGATGCCGTTCTGGTTCGGAACGATCGCCGGCATCGCCCCGTGGATCGCGATCGCCGTGCAGATCGTCGGCTCCGAGACCGTGCCCGGATTCGTCTACGGCATCGTGCTCGTCCAAGGCGTGCTGTTCTTCAGCTTCGGTGCCAACCAGTGGCTGCAGTACCGCGGCATCGGCAGATGGTCGGACTACCTCCACGGCGAGAAGGTGTACCTCATCCTCAGCCTGCTGGCAAAGTCCCTCCTCGCGTGGCAGATCTACTTCCCCAGCCTGGGCTGACCACGCAGACGGCAGGCCACCTAACCCCATCGAGGTGGCGGTGTTCACCGCGCTCGTCGCACTGCTCGTCGGTTCCGCGGTGCCGGCCAGCCGCAACCTGGACCCCGGTGTCCAAGCCCGGATCGACAACGGGGTTAACTCCGCCTCCAAGCGACGCTCTATCGGTCGGTAGGTACACGGCGTGGGCGACAACCACCCCTGGTCCCAAGCAGTGGTGGCCGTCGTGATCAGTCCCGTACTGGCTGTGCTGCTGGCCCGGATGGTCCACCCGACCCAGAAGCTCGTGCGCACCAGCGTGGCAGCGGTTCTGGCATCCAGCCTGGCGTTCTCGGCGTTCCACTTCGGCCTGGTTGCCGGGGCCGCCGCCGTAAGTTGAACGCGCCATCAACCCTCGGGTAGGCCCCAAAGCTGTGGGCCCGCCACAGCGGTTGGCTGCACGCCAAGGGAACTGGGTGGTCAGTTGGGCGGTAGTGAACGCAGCAGGGCTGCGATGCGCTGCTGGCGGGTTTATGGTTTCACAGCGTCCTCGATGGGCTGCAGCAGGCGCCGTCGCTGGGCGGGCGTCTTGCGTTCGAACGCGTCCAGGCAACCGGCATCGGCCAGAGCCCGGTGGATGTCATCGGCCAGTGGGACGTCGTCGGGGTCTGCGGGCCGCAGCCGACAGTGGACGAGGTCGCCCTCTCGTGCACCCACCCTGCGCAGAAGTCCTTTGCCGGCGTACATGAACGCGTCGGGAAGGACATCGGCCCGGTTGATACCGACATTGACCGGGACTTCGTCGATGCTGCCCTCGACGCGACGGGTGCGTAACGTTCTCGCGGCATTGTCCAGTGAGCGGTCCAGCCGAACGATGATGTAGACGTTGCGCCCCCACGGAAGGCGCTCGACCAGTGCGTCGAACTCGACCCACTCGGGCACCATCGTCATGGGGCCTCGGACTCCAGCAGGCGCTTGAGGTTCTTCAGATCGGCGCGGTGCAGCGGCCGGATTCGCAGGTTCAGGAAGAGGCGCGCGATGGGCCGCAGCGGGGCGGGCACCGGAGGCGTGATGCGGAAGTCCAGCAGGACGCGGGATCGGTACCGGCCAAGCGGTTCAACGCGGAAGTCGACCTCGGGTTCGATGACCCGGCCGCCGGGGCCGCGGTTTCGGAGTTGGTTGCTGACAGTCGTGTCGGTGACCTGCACGATGGTCTGGCGCCCCATCTCCTCGCCGGTGGGTGAGGTGAACACGATGCTGCTCCCCGGGGTGGTGCCATCACCGTCCACCGCGCAGGAGTACCCGGTGGCCTCCGGCCAGGCCGACCACTTCATCAGGACCTGCTGGTCCAGCACGGCGTTGTGGACCTCTTCGGCCGGCCGGTCGATGTCGATGCTCTCCGACCACGCGATCATTCGAGCCTCCACGATAAGGTTGGCTAACAGTTTGCCTTCCTAACTATGAGGTCGTGGTGGACAGTTCTCAAGTAGTTGTCGCATGTCGTCGCCTCTCGGGCGCGATGGACGCCTTCGATGCCGCGGCGGCCGGAACCCTGGGGGTCAACCGAAACGACCTGCGGGCGCTGAACCTGTTGGAGAACGGCCCGCTCAGCCAGGCATTCATAGCCTCGGCGCTGAGGATCACTCGCCCGTCCGTCACGGCCTTGGTGGACCGCCTCGAGGCGGCCGGCCTGGTTCGCCGTGTCGCCGACCTTCGGGACCGCCGAAGCACCCTTGTTGAGCTGCTTCCAGCGACGTGGCAGGCCTTCGATCGGGTCTACCGCCCGGTTGGGGCCAACGTGAACCAGCTCGCCGACGGATGGGATGAACACCAGCGCCGAGCCGTAACCCAAGCCCTGCTGGACCTGTCCACCATCTTCGACCAAGCCGTCACACGGCTCATGCAAGACCCCGAAGAGCAGGACGCTCCACCGTCTGCGAGAGCGGAGCCAGACGTGCCTCTCGCGGAGGGGACCTAGAGGAGCTGGCCAAGGGGACATATGGGCCGGATCGGCAACGCCCACTCCACAATGCCACCTCGCAACCGGTGCTTTGGCGAGCTCGCGAAGGGTCTCATCGCCGGTAGTAGACATTAACTAGTAGTTGGCGTAACCTGATCACATGCCGCCCGACCAAGACGCCCAGCTCCTCAAGGGCGTGCTGTCCCTGCTCCTGCTCCACGTGCTCGCCGAGCGTGAGTCATACGGCTACGAGGTCGTGCACCGCCTGCACGAGATCGGCCTGACCGATATCGCGGCCGGGACTGTGTACCCAGCCCTGTCACGTCTAGAACGCGAGCGGCGGCTGACCGCCCGACTGGTGGCGTCCAACGAGGGTCCTGCTCGCAAGTACTACCGGCCCACAGGGGCCGGATACCAGGCCCTCGCAGCAGGCACGACGCAGTGGAGCGCGCTGGCCGAAGTGGTGTCCCAGCAGTTGTCCCGTCCCGTTCCGCCTCCTTCGAAAGGCCGATGACATGCCCAACGACGTGAACCTCCTTGATCGCCTTCGGATCGAGCGGGTGGTGTGGAGCCTTGACCAGCGCCTCTACGAGCTGCCGCGAAGGACGCGTGTCGAGCGTCGTCGCGAGCTGCGCAGCAACCTCCTGGACGCGGCACGAGACGCCGACACCTCGACAGCGTTGCGCGATGTCGGTGACAGCGCCACCCTGGCCGCCGGATACCTCGACGCCGAGCTCGGTCCCGGGCCGCGGCCCTCATGGATGGCCGCAGGCGCCTTCTTGCTCACCAGCGCGCTGGTGCTCACCTCGCTCTTCTTCGACGCAGCGGACGCCTTCGGTGACGGCATCCTGGCCGGCAACCCCGCCGCCACCGGCACCTTCACCTGGCCCGGCATCAACTACCTGCAAAGCGCCGTGACATACACCGTGTCCGACGGATCGCACACGTTCGTCGGCGGCGCCTTCACCCCACTGACCTACGCACTGCTAGCCATCGCAACGGTCATCATCGGGCGGCTCTGGCGCGCCCTGCCAAGTTGGCACCGGAACCGCACCACCCACGCGTAGAACAGATCGAGGACCCCCGATGCGGTTGGCTATCTCGAGGATGAGACCCGAGCCAGGGGTTCAGGCAGTGCAGTGACGCACCCGTCGCGGCAAATGAGTGCGGATTGCTGAGCTCAACGAGGAGCGCTTCAGATCGCAGGTCGCAGGGTCGTTGCTCACCGCTTCTGGCGGCGACCACCCTGTGCGTCGCTGCGCTGCCGTTGGAGTCTCAGCCCCCGGGCTCCCTCGGCGCGTTCTGGTCCACCGCGACGAACACGGCGCCCACCGCCAAGAACACGGCTCCGATGGCGATGTTCCCGGTCAGGAAGAACACCACGCTTGTCACGAAAGAGACCCCGGCCGCCAGGTAGTTCAGACGCATCGCAAGACCGTACCTCGGCCCTACGGAGCACGGGCCGTCGCGATTCAGGCCGGTTCTTGCTGCGCGTGCCCTGCGGGAGCGACTCATGCCCGCCGACCTCAGGAGCGTTGTCCGCGGCTGTTGCGAGCCGCACCATCTGCGGCAAATCCGGCAAACGCGTCACGCCGGTTTCAGTGGGTTCGGGAGACGACCGTGACCTCTGCTGTGTGGCCGCGGGCCGCGAGCTTGGTGTCGCAGGTGTACAGCGGTGCGGCCAACGCCTCGGCCAAAGCGATGTAGGAAGCGTCGTAGGCGGTGAACTGGTGTCGGAGCTGCCAGATTCGCTCAGCGAACGGCTCAAGGCCGTGGCGGGTGATGGTGAACGCGAAGTGGTCATGCCGTGCCTGCTCGGCAACCGCCGGAGCCAGCTTGTGGCCGAGCTCGAGGCCACGCAGGACGGAGAGGACTTCGACATCCAGTAGGTGAGGGGCGTCCAAGTCGCCGGAAAGGGCATCCAGGAGCGCTGGCTCGCTGTCGCGACCGACGAGGGCCTCGACCATGGCCGAGGCATCGATCACGATCACCGTCGTCCGTCCCGGACCGCCTCGAGGATCTCGTCGGGGGTGGGGCCGGCGGACCGGTCGCGCTCGCGCAGTCGCGCAACGACCTGGGCGTTGGTCGGACGCACCGCGATTTTGGTCAGCTCGGCGCCGACGTACGCGGACAGCGACTTGCCCTCCGCGGCGGCACGCTCCTTGAGGGTCTCGGCGACGTCGTCCGAGACGTCCCGGATGTACAGCGTGGTCATGAACTCATGCTAGCACCGTGCAAGCGCACCCTTGATGCGGCATGTGCGGTAACCGCGTCGCCCCGGGACTGACTCGACCACGCTCGTAGTCTCTCGGACGAATCCGGCTCTTCATCGATAGGTGTGGGGTGAGCACGACTCGCAGAGCTGCCGGCAGAGGGTCGTGGACCTTTCGCATGCAACCACGACCGCCCCGCAGTGTCCTTCGATTCTTCCCGAGTCACGATCACGCCGGGCAGGCACGGCGGCGGGGGCGCCGCAAGACTCTGGAAAGACTTTGGGCCGGGTTGTCGATTCGGCGGCAGGGCGTTCGCTGTTCCTGTGACGGAGCCGGACAGGCCGGCCCGCGACCCAGTGCAGGAGGCAGTTCCATGGCCAAGTACGCGATCCTCATCCTCGAAGACCCGACCTTCTACGCGAACCTCTCGCCCGAGGAGTGGCCCGCGGTGGTCGACGCCCACAGCAAGTTCGTCGAGCAGGTCTTCGCCCTCGGTGGGTCCCTGGCGGGCGGGGAGGCGCTCGCGCCCCCGACGACGGCCACGACGATCACGGGTGGCGGCACGGTGACGGACGGCCCGTTCCTCGAGACCAAGGAGGCCCTCAACGGCTTCTACGTCGTCGAGGCGCGCGACCTCGACCACGCCGTCGAGATCGCCAAGCTGTGCCCGGCCCCCGCCCCCGGCGGCGGCGTCGAGGTTCGCGCGGTCGTCGACCCGTCGACGAACCCGTTCTAATCGCTCCCAGCGACGAGCCGACCGCGTCCGCCGTGCAGGCGGACGCGGTCGCTGCCGTGGCCCTTCTCGTGTCCGCGCGTTCGATGGCGGCAGGATCACCCGGGCCGAGAAGAAAACTCCCGAGCGATTCGTGTCGAGTTGTGGCTTGTCCGTTCGCTGTAGGGATGAAACGGTTCTCATGACGAAAGGACACGACCGTGAAGTACGTCATCATGTTCACCACCACGCCTGTCCGTGGCCATGGAAAAGTCCCCACTGGTGGCCAGGTGAGGTCCCCACTGGTGGCCAGGTAGAAGTCCCCACCCTCTGCTCGTCGTGTCGAACGTGAGCTTGAGTTCCTGAGCGGTGACGGTGGCGGTGTCTAGCCAGT
>JBBQWX010000207.1:0-6757 GCA_038210185.1 Actinomycetales bacterium | reverse complement strand
GCGGTGGGCAAGCCCGGCCCGGCGGTCTCGCAGCACCTGGCCAAGCTGCGGATGGCGCGGCTGGTGCGCACCCGGCGGGAGGGGAACCAGGTGTTCTACCGGCTCGAGAACGACCACGTCGCCCGGCTCGTGCTCGACGCCGTCCACAACGCCGAGCACGCCACCGACGGGGTGCCCTCGCACCACCGTGGGGCCGTCCCCGAGCTGCGGTCGACCGAGCGCCGATGACGACCGCCGAGCCGGTCGCGCACGACCCCCGCGACGACGGCCACCACCACGACGACCACGAGCACGACCACCACGAGCACGGCCGGTGGTCGTGGCTCACCGGCATCCTCCGCCCGCACTCACACGACGCGGCCGACTCCATCGACTCGGCGCTGGAGTCGAGCGCGCGCGGCATCCGCGCCGTGAAGGTCAGCCTGGTCGCGCTGGCGGTCACGGCGGTCCTCCAGCTCGCCGTCGTCGCGGTGTCGGGTTCGGTGGCCCTGCTGGCCGACACGGTGCACAACTTCTCCGACGCCCTGACGGCGGTGCCCCTGTGGATCGCCTTCGTCCTGGGACGCCGTGCCGCGACCAGTCGCTACACGTATGGGTACGGCCGGGCCGAGGACCTCGCCGGCCTGTTCGTCGTCGCGATGATCGCCCTGTCGGCGGTGGTCGCCGGCTGGGAGGCCGTCGACCGGCTGCTGAACCCGGCGCCGGTCAGCAACCTGGGGTGGGTGGCTGCGGCGGGGGTGATCGGGTTCTTGGGCAACGAGGCGGTCGCGGTGTTCCGGATCCGCGAAGGGTCGGCCATCGGCTCGGCGGCCCTGGTCGCCGACGGGCACCATGCCCGCACCGACGGCCTGACGTCGCTGGCCGTCGTCGTCGGCGCCGGCGGGGTGGCCCTGGGCTGGGAGTGGGCCGACCCGGTGGTGGGGCTCGTCATCACCGCGGCCATCTTGTCGGTGCTGGTCACCGCCTCCCGAGAGGTGTTCCACCGGCTGTTGGATGCCGTGGACCCGGCGCTGGTCGACCGCGCCGAGGCAGCGCTGTCCGACGTCCCGGGGGTGCTGGCCGTGCACCGGGTGCGGATGCGGTGGGTCGGGCACGGACTCCAGGCCGACGCCGACCTCGAGCTCGATGCCGGCATTCCCCTTTCGGAGGCACACGCCATCGCCCACCGGGCCGAGGACGCGCTCGTGCGTTCGGTGCCCCGGCTCGCCTCCGCCGTGGTGCACGCCTACCCCGCCACCGTGACGCGCTCCGAGGTCGGTGCGCACGGCTGATCGGCCGGCCGCCACCGGGTGTGTTTGCCGGCGCCGGGTGCTGTTCTCATGGCTTGTTCACAGGTGAGGGACCGCGTTTCGTATACCCCCAGGGGTACTATGGGTGCGAAGGCGAGGTGAGAGCGATGATGTACGGAGCCGGCATGGGTTTCGCGTGGATCTGGGTGCTCCTGCTCGTGGTCGGGCTGGGTGCCCTGCTCTGGGTCGTGATCTTCGTGGTGACCTCGAGCGGCCGCAGTCGCACACCCGCCCCGCGTCGGACGCAGGACATCGTGCGGGAGCGCTTCGCCCGCGGGGAGATCACCGAGGAGGAGATGCGCGCCGCGCTGCGGGTGCTCGATGGCTCCTGAGGTCGGCCGTCGCCGCGTCCTGGCCGTCGCCACGCTGGGGGCCGCCGCAACGGTCGTCGGAGGGGTGGGGACCTGGGAGGCGCTCGTCGCTCCTCGGCTCGACACGGCATCCGCCGAAGGCACCGCGACGGGACTGGCGACCGGCGAGACGGTGCGCGAGCCACCGGTGCTGGCCAGCTCCGCCGGGGTGCTCGCCGTGGACCTCAAGGCCGCCGCCGGCGTGACCCTCGCCGGTCGGCGCACCGGCGCGCTGGGGTACAACGGCACCAGCCCCGGCCCGACCCTGCGGGTGGCGCCGGGGGACGTGCTCCGCGTGCGCTTGGTGAACAACCTCGGCGAGACCACCAACCTGCACACCCACGGCCTGCACGTGTCGCCGACAGGCAACGCCGACAACGTCTTCCGCATGGTCGAGGACGGCAGTCACGCCGACTACGAGTACGCGATACCGCCCGACCACCCCGTGGGCACCTTCTGGTACCACCCCCACCACCACGGCCTGGTGGCGCAACAGGTTTTCGGCGGGCTCTTCGGCGCGATCGTCGTCGCCCCGCCGGCACCAGCGGCGACCGTGCGCGAACGGGTGCTGGTGGTCAGCGACACCACCCTGACCAGCGAGGGCCAGGTGGCGCAGGCCAGCCAGCAGGAGGTGATGGCCGGGCGCGAGGGCCGGCTCCTGCTCGTCAACGGCCAACTGGAGCCGGTCATCGACGCCGAGGCAGGCACCCCGCAACGCTGGCGGGTCGTCAACGCCTGCACCTCACGCTTCCTCGACCTCGCCCTCGACGGGCACACGCTCGGCCTGCTGGGCCACGACGGGCAGTCGCTGGCCGACCCCGAGGACCGCACCAGCCTGGTCCTTGCGCCCGGCAACCGCGCCGACCTGCTGGTGAGCCCGGATGCCGAGGGGTCGTTCACGCTACGCACGCTCGGCTACGACCGCGGCGGCATGGGGATGATGGGCGGAGAGTCGAGTGCCTCGGCGCCGACCGGCCTCGCGACGGTCCGGGTCGCGGCCGGCTCCTCCGCCGGCACGGCATCCGCGCCACTCGCGCCGGGCGCGTTCGGGGTGTCCGGTCCGGCAGCCGACCTGCGCGACGTCACCGTCGACGGCCACCGCACCATCACGTTCACGATGGGCATGGGCGGCGGCATGGGCATGGGCGGCGGGATGACCTTCGGGTTCGACGGCCAGGAGTTCAGCCCCGACCGGGTCGACCAGCAGGTGGCGCTGGGCACCGTCGAGGAGTGGACGATCGTCAACGCCTCACCGATGGCGCACCCGTTCCACCTGCACGTGTGGCCGATGCAGCTCGTCGCGGCCACCGACCTCCCCACGTCCGGCCGCCCGGACTGGCGCGACGTCGTCATCGTGCCGCCGCGAGGGCAGGTGACCGTGCGGGTGCGGTTCGCGGACTTCACAGGACGAACCGTCTACCACTGCCACGTCCTAGACCACGAGGACCACGGGATGATGGGCGTCATCCAGGCAATGGAGTGAGCCCTGGCCGGGTCAGCCGGGGGGACGCCGGGTTGCCACGGAGCGTGCGCTTCCCCTGGCACGATCTGGCGAGCAGGACGGCCGGCAAGAGATGGTGCGGCTGGTCACGGCAGGCGGCGGCACGGCCGGTGGTCGTAGCGTCGCTGGTGCAGGCACGCGCGACTGGAGTCACGGCGAGGTGAACGACACACCTCCGTGGAACTGCGGGTCCCAGCCCTTGTGGTGGGCACCCCGCCAAGACTGACCTTTGAGGCCGTGCGGTTGACGCCAATGCGAGTGCGGGACGGGCCGCCGGCCCGCGCACGGGCACCCGGCCGTGACCAGGTCGACCGGGTAGCGGCGCGGGTAAGCCGCGGGCATGGCATCCCGGATGGCGTCGATCTGGTCGGCGATGACGAACGTACTGCCCGGTTCGCACTGACGGCCCAGCAGCTCCAAAACGACGAAACCGTACCCGCTCAGGGTGAGCACGCCGGCGTGCACGGCCGGGGCGAACACCCGCGCCAAGGCGCTCTCGACGTCGGTCAGGTCGTCGTAGCAGGCCAGGAAGTGGCAAGTGCACAGCCCGCACTCGCCAACGGTGGGGTGGGCCGGCACCGGCCCGAACCAGCGGTCTAGAACGCCGGTGAGGTCGGCGTGCTCCGCGCGCACGGCAGCGACCAGCAGGTCCAGCTCGAGCTGACTAGGGCGCGCGGGGGCAGCGGCAGGGAGGGGTGCCTGGGCGGAGCGCGACATGAAGGCGACCTGGGCGGAGCGCGACATGAAGGCGACCTGGGCGGTGGTGACCATGGTGGTCTCTCGTTTCCGTTGGCAGCGGACAGGGCGTACTAGCGGGGGCGACCCGTTGCCAGGACCCGCGCTCCCCTGCGCCACGCGAAGCGACCTGCGCCGCCCGGGCACGCCACCCGCCGAGCCTTGGCCTTGCCGGGACCTGACGGGCGTGCAGCCCCTTTCTCCGCGCCGACCACGCTAGCGCCGCCGGCGGGTCGATGAACCGGCAACGAGGCGAATGCCACACGGGGGCCCCGCCAGTGCGGGAGGCGTCAGCCACATCGGGCCTCTGGTCTGGCCACGCCGCTGCACCAGCAGGGCCCTACCGGCACAGGTGCTCGGCACGGCCCTCACCGGGCCGGCCGTCACCCCTTCATTGTCAGGAGCCCGACCCCGGAGCCCCAAACGCACAGACCGACCCACGCCTTGGCACCAAGACCGAATCGTGCATTCCCTGCTGGCCGCCGAGTCCCCCTCCTCCCCGAACTCGGCCAAGCCGCGCGGGACATCGCCGCCGCCGTCGCCAAACGCTTCGATGCCAGACCGCTGGGGCACCCCTCCGCCTTCAGCTAGGAGCGACGCAAGGCAGCAGCCCAACTTCTTACCAAGTGATGATGAGCGTGTAGTCAATTGCCGTGCGCTGCAGCGCTCCATCGGCCTATCCTCACTACGCCCCGCCCTAGGCGCGATGGCCCCCGGTTGGTCGCGTCCGCTTCTGTCGAGGGAGGTTGCCCGTTCAAGCCGGGCCGGGTCCGGGGGCCGTCCCTTCTTGGGACGGCCCCAAGCCCCGACGCTCGACGTGCGGCATGTGAGTTAGCCCGTGGCGCCCCCTCCCTTGCCAGGTCTCCACTTCGGCGGGCCACCCACCAGCCGTATAGGCGTCGGCTCAGCCTGTAAGAACGGACGCGGCCTTCCCTAGCTGCTCGACCACCTCACGACCAGCGTCACTGGCAGCCGCCAGCACGAACGCCTGGGTCATCTTCGTGATGAGGCTGGGCTTCGGAGTCGACAGGTCGCGGGCGCTCGCTTCTAGGTCCGCTAGGTGCTCACGAAGGTCTGATGGCGCGTCATCACGGAGCGCGGCGAGCACCCCAGCCATGCCCTCCGCCAGGTCGTTGCGCTCGGCCGTGGTGATGTTCTGTGTGACCTCGAACCGATGGCCCTCCCCGCCTTGCGCGTACCCACCGATCGTCGTGTGGTCTCCGAAGCGGGCTCGGTTGTCCTGGTACGTCGCCGAGCCTGCTGTCCGCACCCAGTCCCGAATGAGTCCCGGAGCATCGATGGCGTCGATACCGGCCGGTTTAATGCGAGGCTGAAATAGGTGGTCTCTCCCAGCCTTCCCGCTCGACCTGATGAGGTCGTTCTCGAGGAGGAAGTCCCCCGCTCGGGAGACCTCGACGTTGGTGAAGGGGACGCCCCAAGCAGACGCCTCGTCGGTACCGACGAATTCCTCCGTCTGCTGAGCACTCTCGTTCGCACCCACCCAACGCAATAGCGCACGCTGGACCACGTCTCTGCGCTCAGCTCCGCTGATCCGAGAGTGCTCGATCCCGTCCGCCACTCGGTGGCCTCGTTGGGTGAGCCGGAATCCGCCCGACATGCGAACGCTGTTGTCTGCCAATCCGAGCTCTTGCAGCTCACGAGCGGCTGCTGCCGCTTCCCGAATGCCTCCCATGGCGCCGTCGGCAGCGGACGTGGAGATCTCACCCCCAGCCGAGTGAGCAACAAGTAGAAGGTTTTCCGCCTGCGTGCCCCTAATGTCACGCATGATCTCCTCATCGTTCATAAAGCGACCGTAGACGTGACGTCTCCACTCGGCTGGACGAACTGGTGGCGGTGCCGGCCCGGCGGGGGCAGATGAGTCCCGGAGAGCGACCGTAGCTGGAGTCAGCCACCGACGTACTGCGCGAGGTCCATGAGGGCCGGGACGGCCCACTGGGCGGCCTCGGTCGTCCACGCGACCGCTACGGCAGTCAGCAGCCGGGAGCCTAGGCTGTCTTTTGGTACGGCCTCGTTGCGGGCGTCGTGCTCGAGGGCAGTCAGGCGCTCGGTCAGATCACCCCGCTCACCTTCATCGGTCAGCCGCGAAACGACGGCGGCAAGACCGTCGGCGAACTCGTTGCGCCCGTCCTTGGTGATCGTTTGCGTTACCTCGAAGCGATGACCCTGGCCGCCCTGAGCCCATCCAGCGATGACCGCCCCGTCTCCAATGCTAGTGCGATTGTCTTGGTAGGTCATCGAGCCTGCTCCGGAGCGCACCCAATCGCTGATGAGGCCTGCCGCGTCGATAGCCTCGATGCCCTCGGCGGTTATCTTGGGCAGCATCAAATGCTGCATCCCCCATGCCCCGCCCCCCGCTTTGATCAGGTCCTTGCCGGCCAGCCATTCTGCGGCCCGGTAGACCTCCTGGTCGGTGAAGGCAACTCCGAAGGCTGTCGCTTCTTCGTTGCCCACGAAGTCACCCGTGCTTCGCGGAGTGGCAGGCGCGGCTTCGAGCCAACAGAGCAGTCCACGCTGCACTTCATCGCGCCGGTAGGGACCGTTGGCTCGCGACTTCAGGATGCTTTGAGCAACGTGACGGCCCATCCCGCTGAGGCAAATCTCGCCAGCCTCTGATCCCTCGACAGCGAGGCCCAGGTCAAGCAGCGTTCTTGCAGCGGCGCTCGTTTGGCTCTCGTCCCCGACAATTGCAGCCACTTCGAAGAAGTGGACTTTCGCAGTCTTCGCTGGGTCTATGCGGCGTAGGCGAGCGTGTCGAGTATCGCCTCGGTGATTATCGTGTTCTCGGGTTCGGAGCGTGACATGGCTGTAATTCGTTGAGCCCAAAGCACTTTGCGTAACGCGGCGAGGGCGTCGAGGAAGCT
>JBBQWX010000206.1:0-6822 GCA_038210185.1 Actinomycetales bacterium | reverse complement strand
TACGTCAAGGACGGGATCATCACCTGGGAGGCGCAGCAGACCGACTACCCCTCGACCGGCGCCGACCGGCCCGAGTACGAGCCCCGCGGCTGCCCCCGCGGCGCCGCGTTCAGCTGGTACACCTACTCGCCCACCCGCGTTCGCTACCCGTACGTGCGCGGCGTTCTGCTCGAGATGTACCGCGACGCCAAGCGCGCCGTCGGCGGCGACCCCGTCGTCGCATGGGCCTCGGTGGTGCAGGACCCCGAGAAGGCCCGGCGCTACAAGTCGGCCCGCGGCAAGGGCGGCCTGGTGCGGTCCACGTGGGAGGAGGTCGTCGAGATCATCGCGGCCGCCCACGTCTACACGGTCAAGCGCTGGGGCCCCGACCGCATCGCGGGCTTCTCGCCGATCCCCGCGATGTCCCCCGTCTCGTACGCCTCCGGCTCGCGCTTCCTCGAGCTCATCGGCGCACCGATGCTCTCCTTCTACGACTGGTACGCCGACCTGCCCAACGCCTCGCCGCAGATGTTCGGTGACCAGACCGACGTGCCCGAGTCCGGCGACTGGTGGGACGCCGGCTACCTCATCATGTGGGGCTCCAACGTGCCGATGACGCGCACGCCCGACGCGCACTGGATGACCGAGGCCCGCTACCGCGGTCAGAAGGTCGTCGCGGTGTCTCCGGACTATGCCGAGAACGTCAAGTTCGCCGACGAGTGGGTGGCCGCGGCCCCCGGCACCGACGGTGCCCTCGCGATGGCGATGGGGCACGTCATCCTCAAGGAGTTCTTCGTCGACCAGCAGGTCGAGTTCTTCACGAAGTACAACCAGCAGTACACCGACCTGCCCTTCCTCGTCGCGCTCGAGCCCGACCCGACGGATGCCGGGCCGTCAGGTGCCGACGCCGGCGGCGCCGACGGCGATGACGGGCCGGCATACCGACCCGGCAAGTACCTGGTGGCAGGTGACCTCGACATCGCGCAGCGCTCGCAGGAGAACGCGATGTGGAAGCCCGCCGTGCTCGACGCGCGCACCGGCGACGTCGCGATCCCCAACGGCTCCATCGGGTTCCGCTACGGCGATCAGGGCCTCGGCAAGTGGAACCTCGACCTCGGCGAGATCGACCCGGTGCTCACGCTGCACGGCACGGCCACCGAGACCGCCCGCGTCGTTCTGCCGCGGTTCGACTCCTACGACGGCAAGGTCGCCCACGTGTCCCGCGGCGTGCCGGTGCGCCGCATCGGCGGCCGGCTCGTCACCACCGTGCTCGACCTCATGCTCGCGCACTACGGCGTGCGGCGGGACGGGATGCCGGGCACCTGGCCGGCCGACTACGAGGACCCGTCCACCCCGGCGACCCCCGCCTGGCAGGAGGAGATCACCTCCGTTCCCGCCGAGCAGGTCGTGCGCCTGGCCCGCGAGTGGGCGCAGAACGCCATCGACACCGGTGGCCGCGGCATGATCCTCATGGGCGCCGGCACCAACCACTGGTTCCACTCCGACCAGATCTACCGCGCGATGCTCGTGCTCACGTCGATCACCGGGTGCCAGGGCCGCAACGGTGGGGGTTGGGCCCACTACGTCGGCCAGGAGAAGATCCGCCCGATCATGGGCTTCCAGCACCTGGCCTTCGCGCTCGACTGGCAGCGTCCGCCGCGGCACATGAACCAGACCGCGTACTGGTACGTCAACACCAGCCAGTACCGCTACGACACCTTCACGGCCGACGAGGTCGACGCCGGCACCGGAGTCTTCTCGGGCAAGGGCGTCATGGACCTGCTTGCCCAGTCGGTGCGGCTCGGCTGGACCCCCAGCTACCCCACCTTCAACCGGAGCAGCCTGACGCTGGCCGACGAGGCGGATGCCGCGGGCGTCGAGCCCGCGGCCTACGTCGTGGACCAGCTCAAGTCCGGTGCGCTGAGGTTCGCCGTCGAGGACCCCGAGGCGCAGGAGAACCACCCCCGCATCCTCAGCCTCTGGCGCGCCAACCTCCTCGGGTCGAGCGCCAAGGGCAACGAGTACTTCCTCAAGCACCTCCTCGGCACCGACAACGCGGTCACCGCCGCGCAGGCCCCGCCGGACAAGCGCCCCGCGGGCATCGAGTGGCCCGACGACGTGCCCGAGGGCAAGCTAGACCTGCTCATGACGATCGACTTCCGGATGACGAGCTCGACCCTGTTCTCCGATGTCGTCCTGCCGGCGGCCACCTGGTACGAGAAGCACGACATCAACACCACCGACATGCACCCGTTCGTGCACTCGTTCAACCCGGCGATCTCACCGCCGTGGCAGTCCAAGACCGACTGGGACGCCTGGAAGGCGGTCGCGAAGAAGTTCTCCGAGCTCGCCGTCGACCACCTCGGCACCCGCCGTGACGTGGTGGCCAAGCCGCTGTGGCACGACACCCCCGAGGCCATGGCGACGGTGCACGGCATCGTCAAGGACTGGCGCACCGGCGAGGTCGAGCCGGTGCCCGGCAAGACCCTCCCGGTGCTCGCCGTCGCTGAGCGCGACTACACCGCGATCTACGACAAGATGACGTCGGTCGGCCCGCTCCTGGAGAAAGTCGGCATGCTCACCAAGGGCGTGCCCTACGACGTCAAGCGCGAGGTCGAGATCCTGCGCCACCGCAACGGAGTCGCCCACGGCGGCGCTGGTGACGGGCAGCCCAAGCTCGACACCGACATCCACATGGCCGACGCCATCCTGCACCTGTCCGGCACGACGAACGGCCATCTCGCGACCCACGGTTTCAAGAACGTCGAGAAGCGCACGGGCACACCGCTGCACGACCTGTCGGCCGAGCACGAGGGCAAGCAGATCACCTTCGCCGACACCCAGGTGGCGCCGGTGCCGGTCATCACCTCACCGGAGTGGTCGGGCTCGGAGTCGGGCGGGCGGCGCTACGCGCCCTTCACGATCAACATCGAGCGCCTCAAGCCCTTCCACACCCTCACCGGGCGCCAGCAGTTCTACCTCGACCACGACTGGATCCTCGGCATGGGCGAGGCCCTGCCGGTCTACCGGCCTCCGCTCAACATGACCGACCTGTTCGGGGAGACGGCCCTCGGCGAGCAGAACGCCCTCGGCGTGTCCGTGCGCTACCTCACCCCGCACAACAAGTGGTCGATCCACAGCGAGTACCAGGACAACCTGTTCATGCTCAGCCTCTCGCGGGGCGGGCAGACGATCTGGCTGTCCGACCTCGACGCCGAGAAGATCGGGGTCAAGGACAACGACTGGATCGAGGCGGTCAACCGCAACGGGGTCGTCGCGGCGCGGGCGATCGTCTCGCACCGGATGCCGGAAGGCACGGTCTACATGCACCACGCCCAGGACCGCCTCATCGACGTGCCGCTCACCGAGACCAACGGCAGGCGCGGCGGCATCCACAACTCCCTCACCCGGATCATGATGAAACCGAGCCACATGATCGGCGGCTACGCGCAGCTCG
Organism: Actinomycetales bacterium; assembly: GCA_038210185.1. GTDB lineage: Bacteria > Actinomycetota > Actinomycetes > Actinomycetales > Dermatophilaceae > Fodinibacter. The sequence continues at coordinate 3,386 of JBBQWX010000206.1, read as the reverse complement.
CCTACTTCTTCAACTACATCGGGCCGACGGGCAACAACCGCGATGAAGTCACGATGATCCGCCGCCGCACCAACCAGGAGGTGACGTACTGATGCGCGTCATGGCTCAGATGGCGATGGTGATGAACCTCGACAAGTGCATCGGGTGCCACACCTGTTCGGTCACGTGCAAGCAGGCGTGGACCAACCGGGCCGGCACCGAGTACGTCTGGTTCAACAACGTCGAGACCCGGCCCGGCCTGGGGTATCCCCGCGGCTACGAGGACCAGGACGAGTGGCAGGGCGGCTGGGTGATGAAGAACGGCCGGCTGCAGCTGCGGGCGGGCGGTCGGCTCAAGAAGCTCCTCACGATCTTCAGCAACCCCAAGATGCCGTCGCTCACCGACTACTACGAGCCCTGGACCTACGACTACGAGACGCTGCTCAACGCCCCGGCCCAGAAGAACTTCCCGGTGGCGCGGCCCTACTCGCTCATCTCGGGCAAGCCGATCAACGTCTCGTGGAGCGCCAACTGGGACGACGACCTCGGCGGCTCACGCGAGCACGCGGCCAAGGACGTCATGCTGCGCGGCATCGAGGACAAGGTGAAGTTCGAGTTCGAGCAGACCTTCATGTTCTACCTGCCACGCATCTGCGAGCACTGCCTCAACCCCTCGTGCGCAGCCTCCTGCCCGAGCGGGGCGATCTACAAGCGCGAGGAGGACGGCATCGTCCTCGTCGACCAGGACCGCTGCCGCGGCTGGCGCATGTGCATCACCGGTTGCCCGTACAAGAAGATCTACTTCAACCACAAGACCGGCAAGGCCGAGAAGTGCACCTTCTGCTACCCGCGCATCGAGGTCGGCATCCCCACGGTGTGCTCCGAGACGTGCGTCGGACGGCTGCGCTACATCGGCCTGGTGCTCTACGACGCCGACAAGGTGCTCGAGGCCGCCACCGCGCCCGAGGACACCGCCCTCTACGAGTCCCAGCTGGGCGTCTTCCTCGACCCCGAGGACCCCGAGGTCCGGCGCGAGGCGGAGCTGGCCGGCATCCCCGGTGACTGGGTCGAGGCGGCCCGCCGCAGCCCGGTCAAGAAGCTGATTCTGGACTACAAGGTCGCGCTGCCGCTGCACCCGGAGTACCGCACGATGCCGATGGTCTGGTACATCCCGCCGCTGTCGCCCGTCGTCGACGTCATCAAGGAGACGGGCCACGACGCCGAGAACTTCGACAACCTCTTCGGGGCGATCGACGCCCTCCGGATCCCCGTCGAGTACCTCGCGAACCTCTTCACGGCCGGCGACGTCGAGCCGGTGAACCGGGTGCTGAAGAAGCTCGCGGCGATGCGGTCCTACATGCGCGACATCAACCTCGGGCGCGACCCCCGCGACGAGATCCCGGCATCCGTGGGGATGGAGGGTGAGGACATGTACGAGATGTTCCGCCTGCTCGCCCTGGCCAAGTACGACGAGCGCTACGTCATCCCGACAGCGCACGCCGAGCAGGCGCACGCGCTCGAGGAGCTCGCCACCGACTGTGCCGTGTCGGACTACGGCGGTGGGCAGGAGATCTTCGGCGAGGGCTCGGGTGGTGTGGCGACCCCGGTGGCCGCCGAGAACCTGCGGGTGCGCCGTGAGGCGCAGTCCGCGGACAGCCTCGAGGGGCTCTCGCCCGACAACCCCCTGCGCGGGCGGGTCAACCTCCTCACCTGGGACGGGCGCGGCATACCGGAGGGCATCTTCCCGGGCGCCGACGACGACGCGAAGGGCACACGATGAAGTGGCGTCGGCACCGAGACGCCCAGCCCGGCCTCAGCCAGTGCGACCTCGCCGACACCTGGCAGGTCGTGTCGCTGCTGCTCGACTACCCCGACGACGTTCTGCTGCAGCGGGTTCCGATGCTGCGCAGGGTCGTCGTCGGCCTTCCCGACGCCCAGCGGCTGCCGCTGCTGGGGTTTCTCGACCGGCTCGAACACGGTGACCTCGTCGTGCTGCAGCAGGAGTACGTCGACACCTTCGACGTCACCCGCAAGTGCTCGCTGCACCTCACGTACTTCACCCAGGGCGACACCCGCCGGCGGGGAGTGGCCCTCGTGGAGTTCAAGCAGGCCTACCGCAAGGCGGGCGTCGAGTTCGACAGCGACCTCGAGCTGCCCGACCACCTCTGCGTGGTGCTCGAGTTCGGTGCGGTGCAGGACACGGCCACCGCGTGGCACCTGCTCACCCGTCACCGCGTCGGCATCGAGGTGCTTCGGGCCGGTCTCGCGCACCGTGACTCGCCCTGGCTCCCGGTGCTCGAGGCGTTGCGCTCGACCCTGCCGGTGCTCGACGGCACCGACCAGGAGGCCCTGATGCGCCTCGTCGCCGAGGGACCACCCCAGGAGGAGGTCGGCCTCGAGCCGTACTCCATCGACCCGCGCCTGAACCCCCGGCCCGACCCCGTCGACACCACAGCGATGCTCGGCACGACCATCGCGGTAGGAGCCCCCCGATGAGCACGTTCCTGTGGGTGATCGTCCCCTACGTCTGCCTCGCGGTGTTCGTCGTCGGGCACGTCTGGCGCTACAGATACGACAAGTTCGGCTGGACGACCCGTTCGAGCCAGCTCTACGAGGACCGCCTGCTGCGGATCGGCAGCCCGCTGTTCCACTTCGGCATGCTCGGCGTCGTCGCCGGGCACATCATCGGTCTCGTCATCCCCCAGGTGTGGACCAACGCCCTGGGGCTGACACCCCACGCGTACCACGTCATCGCGCTGGCGGGTGGCATCCCCGCCGGCATCGCCGCGGTCGCCGGCCTGGCGATCCTGGTCTACCGGCGCCGCACCACCGGGCCGGTGTTCAGCGCGACGACGATCAACGACAAGGTCATGTATGCCGTGCTCGGAACCGTGATCGTGCTGGGCATGTGGAACACCGTGGCGGGCAGCCTGCTGCAGTTCGGTGGCGAGTACAACTACCGCGAGGGGGTCAGTGTGTGGTTCCGCAGCATCTTCGCGCTGCAGCCGCAGCCCGAGCTGATGGCGCAGGCCCCCCTGGGCTTCCAGGCGCACGCGTTGCTGGCCTTCCTGCTCTTCGCGATGTGGCCGTTCACCCGGCTCGTCCACGTGTTCTCGGCGCCGATCGGCTACCTCACCCGGCCCTACCTCGTCTACCGCTCCAAGGACGCCCGGCCCGGCCGCGGCTCGGGCAACCGGGCTCCACAGCGCGGGTGGGACAAGTCCGAGCTCACCAAGAAGTGACCAGGAGAACTCGATGACCGACCTCAGCGCCGCCGAGCAGGAGTGGCACGACTGGATCGCCGACGCGTGCGCGGCCCTGCACGTCGACCCGACCGCGGTCGACGTGACCGGCATCCACGCGTTGACCCGCGACATCGCGCACGACTTCTCGCGGCCGATGGCTCC
>JBBQWX010000205.1:0-6853 GCA_038210185.1 Actinomycetales bacterium | reverse complement strand
CGGCCGCTCCGAGCGGGCCAGCCGGGCCCGCATGTCCACCAGCACCGTGTGCACGAACCCCGGGTAGTCGAAATCCAGCCCGCCCGCGGCGTACTTCCACCGCGCGTCAAAGCAGAACCGGTCCACCGCCTCCCGATCGCTGCACCCCTCGAACCGCTGCAGCACCATCACCACCGCCACGATGCTCGGCGGCACGCTGCGCCGACCCACATCGGTGAACAGGTCCGCGAACATCTCATCCGGGAACAGCCGGTGACACTCCCGATGCAGCAACCCGTAGACCGAGCCCGGCGCCACCCGCGGCTCACAAAACCCGACCGTGGACCGGAACAGATCCGCCTGCCGCGGCGCCAACCCCAACGTCACGACTCACCCAGCAAGCAGAAGCTTCGCGTCATAACGACATTATCCCAAAACGCACGTCCAGGCCCGGGACCGCCACGCGCGAAAAGCACCAGCCACCTAGGGCGGCCCAGGACGCGGTGCCCTGGGTCAGCGACGCCTCCTCGCCGGCCTGGCTGGCGGGACCGCCCACCGTGATGGTGTGGTGGTGGTCCAGGATCGAGGCGAGGTCACCGTGGCCGAACCGGGCATGGACCGCGGCGTGGCCCAGCGCCCAGTCCACGTCCTTGGCTTCGAACAGCTTGGCCAGGGTCACGGCTTCAGCCATCTTGACCCGGATCTTGGAGGTGCCGGCGGCGGCGGCCTCGGCCAGCCACAACCGGGCGCCGTCCCCGATGGCGAGGAACTCCACCTCGGCAGCGTTACGGGCCAGCGGTTTCCGGTCCAGCGCGCCGGCCGGGGCGGGCGGGAAGTGAGCGTCGTCGATCTTCGGGCTGCCTGGTGCGGCGCGCTCGTGTCGGGCGACCTCGACCGGCCCGTCGAAGCCGACATGCACGATGACGACCTGCTCCTCGCCGCCCTGCCCGCGGACCCGGACCCACACCGTTTCCCCGAGCAGGGTGTGCGGCACGGAGTACTGCCCGCCCTGCAACGCGACCATCGGGGTGTTGGCTGGCACGACCCGGGTCACCCCGAACGCGATCGTGTGCGGGCTCGCCGGGACCGGGTGCAGCGCGGCCCTCTCCTGCGCCAGCATCTCGGCCGGGGGCCGGCGGGTGACCCGGTGGACCCGGGCGTTGACCTGATCGCAGAACGCCTCACAGGCGGCCTCCATGTGCGCGAACGACTCGTACGCCGGTAAGAGGTTGGTGTCCTTGGGGACCAGGTCGGCCTTGGCGATCTTCACGCTCGACTCCGACCCGCCCTTGGACGCCGGGTCGGCCGGGACACACGTGTGGATCGTGACCCCGTAATGGCGGGCGAACGCCACCATGGCCCGGTTAGGCACCGGCACCCCGGCGACGTGCTCGGTAGTCACCGTCTTCTCGTTGTCGGTCAGCACGTACGTCGGGGCCCCACCCAGACGGCTCAGCGTCACATCCAAGGCGGCCATCACGCTCGGTGCGGTCTTGTCCCGGATCGCCAGCACCACCCGGAACCGCGACCACGCCAACCACGCCACGAACAGCGTCGTCCTCACCCCGTCGATCATCGGGCCGTCGCCGAAGTCGTACTGCAACCACATCCCCGGCTCGGTCACCCACGGCCGGTGCACCCGCACCCGACCCAACCGGTAGTTCTTCTTCACCGCCGCAACCGCGCGGCGGGTCGTGCGCTGCGACCCGGTGTACCCCAGCGCGACGAGCTTGTCGTGCGCGACGTCCGCGCGCAGCCGCCCCTTGGAGCGCTCGATCCACTCCTCCAGCTTCGGCAAGAACTCATCGATGAGCTGGGCCCGGACGGCGGGCCGGTCGCTCAACGCACCGGCCTCACGCGCCTTCACGTACCGGCCCACGGTGTGGTGCGAGACGCCAGCCAGCTCACCGGCGTCACGCAACGACTCGGTCAAATCGAACGCTTCCAACATGTTCATGATCTCCTCGGCAGACTTCACAGTGGTCCCTCCTGGGGGCGGTAGGCGCTTCAGCACCGCAACCGCAGCCCAGGAGGGGCCTCAACCGCGGGACGCGGCAAGGCAACGAACTCGTGTCGGGCAGATCTCATGACCGCCAGCGGGCAACTTCCGTGACCGCTACCGGGCAGCTACATGGCCGCCTCCGGGCAGTTTCCCGTGTCCGCTGTCACTTTCAGGGCCGCGGCCTGCAGGTACAGGACGAACATGATGCCGATGGGCGCCGCGAGCGCTCCGTATTGGCCTCACGCAACTCGGCCTGCAACGCCGTACTTCTTCGGTGCTGGCATAACTTTACATCTCCGTGGAATCAGACCTTCCACCAAACCCGAGGCGGTTTCACACTGACGTACCCCGGTGGCACGAGCCGGGTCAGAGCGCCACGGACTGGCCGGTGCGAGAAGACTCCAAACAGGCTTCGGCGACTCTCACGGTGCGAAGCCCTTGAGTCATCGTCACGATGTCCGCGCCCCTGCCTAGCAAGGCATCGCGGAACTGCTCGTGCTCTGTGCGAAGCGGCTCGGGCTTCGTGATTGCATAACGAATCATGTCACCCTCCGTCACTCCTCTGAACTTCGATATCGCGTCCCAGGCCTGCTCGATCTGGCCGTTTGCGTGGAAAGTCAGGTCAGCGGTCAATGTATCTGCGAGGAACGACCCACGGCTCCCGGTGATGATGGTTACCCGCTCCTTGAATGGGGAGAGCCAGTTCACGAGGTGGTTCGTGATGGTCCCCCGCGTGAGCAGCCCCACTATCGCCACCATGTCCTCGTGCTCACGTCCGGACCGAAAAGCCGTTTGTGCTGCGACAGACGTGTACTCCTGCTGCGTGACCCAAGCCGTGAGGTCGATGTCGTGCGTTCCGAGGTCCTTGATGACGCCCACGTCAGCGATCCTGGCTGGGAATGGGCCCTGCCTACGGGTGGTCACCTGATAGACGTCGCCCAACTCCCCGGCCTCAATGCGGGCCCGAGCCTGCTGAAGTGCCGGGTTGTATCGCTCGATGTGTCCGACGGCGCCAATTAGGCCCTTGGCCTCGAAGGTTTCGGCAAGCCGGGTGGCTGAGGCCGTGTCCTGGGCGAGCGGCTTCTCGATGAGGGCGTGAACACCGGCTTCGGCGAGCGCCAATCCGATGCGTTCGTGATAGATGGTCGGCACGGCGACCATGCAGTAGTCGAGGCCGTCCTTAATAAGCGACTCGATGTCGGCCTCGATCGGGCGACCACCAGCCACGTTGTGCACATCGCCACCCTGATCTGCGACCGCGACTAGGTCCACACCCTCCAGGCTGCCGAGCACACGAGCGTGGTGGCGCCCCATCATCCCCAGCCCGATGAGACCAGCGCGCAGGTTCGACATCAGGCACCAGCCTTCGCAAGGGTATTGACCGCGGTCACGACCCGCTCGAGATCTGCCTGCGACAGGGAGGGGTGCACAGGGAGTGACAGGCACTCCGCGGCGGCACGCTCTGTCTCGGGAAGGTCGACCTGCACGCGGAAGGGCGCGAGGCGGTGGTTCGGCACGGGGTAGAACATTCCGGAGCCGACATTGAACTGCTCCTTGAGTGCAGTTGCTAAGCCGTCGCGGTCGTCAGGCACGCGGATCGTGTACTGGTGATAGACGTGCACGGCACCCTCGGCGACCGGCGGCACGCCGACGCCTTCGAGGTTGGCGTCGTAGTAGGCGGCGTTGCGCTGGCGATCGGCCGTCCATCCGTCGACCTTGGTCAACTGGACGCGGCCGATCGCAGCATGGATGTCGGTCATGCGGGCGTTGAAGCCCACAACCTCGTTGTAATACTGCTTCTCCATGCCTTGATTGCGGTACAGGCGCATGTTGCGCTCTATCTCCGTATTCGCGACGGAGACCATGCCACCCTCGCCCGAGGTCATGTTCTTGGTCGGGTACAGCGAGAACATGGCGAATGAGCCGAACGAGCCGACGGGAATGCCGCCGAGCTTGGCCCCATGAGCTTGGGCAGCGTCTTCGAAGACCTGAATGCCGTGCTTGTGCGCGATGGCCAAGATCTTGTCCATCTTCGCCGGGTGTCCATAGAGGTGCACGGGCATGACACCGACCGTCTTGTCGGTGATGGAGGCTTCGATCGCCTCCGGTGACAGACAGAAGTCGTCGGCATCGATGTCGGCGAAGACGGGGGTAGCGCCAGCGAGGGCGACGGAATTGGCGGTGGCCGCAAAAGTGAATGAGGGAACGATAACCTCGTGGCCGTGCCTGACTCCGCTCGAGAGCATACCGAGGTGCTGGCCGGAGGTTCCGGAGTTGACTGCGACGCACGCGCGACCGAGCCCGAAGTGCTGCGCGAACTCGACCTCGAAGGCCTTGACTTCAGGCCCTTGGGCGAGCATGCCGCTTTTCAGGACCCGGTCGACCGCGGCCCGCTCCTCGTCACCGATGATCGGCTTTGCAGGGAGGATGAAGTCGTTCACCGGGTGTCCTCTATAAGTGTGTCGTCGTGCTCCGTATAGGTCTGCCCGGTGCTCGGACAGATCCAGGTGCTGGGCTCGGTTCCAGGCTCGAGAGGAACGCCGGCCCGCCCCACCCATCGCAGTCGGCGCGCTGGCACACCCGCGACGAGGGCGAAGTCGGGCACGTCCCGGATCACCACGGAACCAGCAGCGACGAGAGCCCACCGCCCGATCGTGACCGGGGCTACACAGACCGCCCGTGCTCCGATGGATGAGCCCTCCCTACAGGTGACCCCAGCCGGCGTCCAGTCATCGCTCCCCTTCAGGGCCCCGTCAGGCGTGACGGATCGCGGGTAGTGGTCGTTGGTGAAGACGACGGCAGGCCCGACGAACACGCCGTCCTCGAGCACGGCGGGTTCGTACACCAGCGCGTAGTTCTGCAGCTTGCAGTTGTCGCCGAGGTGGACTCCCGTCCCCACGTAGGCGCCCCGCCCCACGATGCAGTTCTTACCTAGGACCGCGCCTTCACGCACCTGTGCAAGGTGCCAGATCGAACTGCCCTCGCCGATGCGCGCGCTCTCGGACACGTCAGCCGACTCCACAACCTGGATGTTCATGACGGCCCCACCTCGGCTTGGCCAACGACGAGAAACCTCGTGCCGGGGAATCTGTCTCGGTCCAGCACGCGGCGACCGTCAACGATCACGTTTGCGCCTGGGAGGTCGTGGCTTGTGAGGTCGCAGTACTCGGCGTGGTCGGCCTGCACGATGACGACGTCGGCCGGCTCGCCCAGGGTGTAGGGCTGCCAGCCGAAGTCGCGCAGCTCATCGGGGGTGAACATGGGGTCGTGGACCGCGACGTCGGCCCCAGCATCCCGCAGAGCCGTCACCGTCGCGAAGATCCCCGAGAACGCCGTTTCCTTCACGCCGCCCCGGTACGAGGCGCCGAGGACAACAGCTCCACGCCCGGTGAGGTCACCGCCGGCGGCGCCGACTGCCAGACCAACGGTGTATGCCGGCATCCCAGCATTGGCCTCCCTAGCGGCGCGCACGACAGTGGCGTCGGGGTCGTTCCAGAGGTACAGCCGCGGGTACACCGGGATGCAATGACCGCCAACTGCAATTCCCGGCCGGTGAATGTGGCTGTAAGGCTGCGAGTTGCTGGCGTCGATGACCTGGTAGACGTCGATCCCGTGTCGGGCAGCGAACATGCCAAACTGGTTGGCAAGGCCGATGTTGACGTCCCGGTAGGTGGTCTCGGCGAGCTTGGCCATCTCGGCTGCTTCCGCCGACCCCAGGTTCCAGACGCCGTTGCCTCGTTTGAGGTCCGGACGCGCATCGAACTGAAGGACCGATTCGTAGAACTCGACGGCACGGCTGGCCCCAGCGGCGGACAGACCGCCCACCAACTTGGGGTACTTGCGCAGGTCGGCGAAGACGCGTCCGGTGAAGACGCGCTCCGGCGAGAACACCAGATGGAAGTCGCGTCCTTCCACCAGCCCGGAACGCCGTTCGAGCCGAGGCTTCCAACGCGTACGTGTCGTGCCAACGGGAAGAGTCGTCTCGTAGGCGACCAGGGTGCCAGGTTGGAGGCCCCGGCCGATGTCGTCCGTCGCTGAGTCCATCCACCCGAAGTCAGGCCGCGCCCGGTCGTCGACGAACAGGGGGACAACGACGACGACGGCTTCGCTACGCGACACCGCATCGGTCGTGTCAAGCGTTGCCACGAGGCTGCCAGTGGCGACGACGTCGGCCAGGTAGGCGTCGAGCCGATCCTCGCCAGGGAACGGAGCGACTCCGCGGTTCACTGCTTCCACCGTGGCCGCATTGACGTCCGCACCGAGTACTTCGTGGCCTGTTCTGGCGAACTGGACCGCCAGGGGAAGCCCGATCTTGCCCAAGCCGACAACGGTGATCTTCACCGGATTGATGTCCCTTCGTGTGGCGCCCCCTGAGCGACACTCGTCATCCTAGGGCGCGGTCGGGTGAGACGAGAGCGAGGGGTGGGCGCTCGGATAGGACGCCGACCCCCGGCGTGGTGACCCCGATCAGACCAGGGCGTCGATGATGTCCTTGAACGTGGCCGACGGGGCGAGCCCTGCACGGCGATCAGCATAAAGCACCAAGGAGATGTCCCCGCTGGTGGACGCGTGCTCGAAGCACCTGGTCGCAACACGGTCGCGGTACCCACCGCGCTAGGCGCGACCCAGCGTGCGCCGCATCGTCATGTAGCTCGCAGGGGACTTGTCAGCGCCGGGTAAATCCTGACCCTCTGGTGCCGGGCCTGCCCGGCACAGGGGGGGGCAATTTTCAGGGTCTTCCGGCATGAATGTGGGTGACCCGATGGGATGAGCAGGGGTTTGTGGTTGTAGTGGAAGGGTTTCGGGCTTGGCGGGCGGGGCGCTCATTCGTGCTCGTTTCCCGGCCGTCTGCCGGGGGTGGTCAGTGAGGCC
>JBBQWX010000204.1:0-6989 GCA_038210185.1 Actinomycetales bacterium | reverse complement strand
CGAACGCTCATTCAGCCGGGTCAAGCAGTGGCGGGGACTGGCCACCCGCTACGACAAGTACGCCGTCACCTACCTCGGCGGCTTCCTCCTCGGAATGGTGATCCTGACCCACCGCGCAGACCATTAGCAGACACGCTCTAGTCGCACCCGCGCCGACAACTCCGAAGGCACTTCGGTGTCAGGTGCGCGTACCGAGGTAGGGGTCCCTTCATGGCGAGGCGTGGACTGGTGTCAAGTAGCCGCCTGAGACGCCCGCCTTCTTGAGCATTCCCCGGCGCTGAGCCGCCTTGAACCGACGAGAAGACCGTCGGCTGGTTCACTTCCGGCGGTCCTGCTTGGCGTGAGCCGCGACTTTCGCGAAAGCGGTTTCGCTCGCCCCACTGGGCCGATACGGTCGGCACGTCACGACACACCACTGCAGGGGCGGCGGCATGCTCACACGACGGATGTTCTTCACGATGACGGGTGCGGGCGCGCTGGCGCTCGTGGCTGTCGATGCCACCGGGCGGCAACGGGTGCTCGCCGAGACACTGCCGGGCGGGACGCTCCCGGCGACGGACATACCCCGGTTCGAGACTGCCCTCGTCGTCCCCGGCGTCATGCCGAGGACCTCGCGGCTGACCCGCAAGGGTGGCAAGAACCTCGACACCTTTGAGGTTGCCGTGCGCCAGTTCAGCCAGCAGGTCCTGCCGGCCGGACTGCCCGCGACGACGGTCTGGGGCTTCGGCCCGGCCGCCGACCGCGGCACCGCCCGGTTCCACGCCCCATCGCTGACGATCGAGGTCGACCACACCCGACCCGTGCGGATCCGCTGGTCCAACGAGCTCGTCGACGCCGAGGGCCGCGCCCTGCCGCACCTGTTCGCGGTCGACCCCACCCTGCACTGGGCCAACCCGGAGCAACGCCCGGGGGAGGATGGCCTACCGGCCACTGACAACCGACCCTCCTTCGAGGGCCTCACCTACGTCCCGGTCGACTCCTTCACGGACCCGGAGACCGAGTACACGGCGTACACGGGTCCGGTGCCGTTCGTCACCCATGTCCACGGTGCGATGCACGTGGGAGACGAGAGCGACGGCTACACCGAGGCGTGGTACCTCCCGGACGCGACCGACCTCTCCGACGACCTCGCTCGGCATGGCCGGTGGTACTCGTTCTTCGCGGACAAGTCGGAGCGTCTGTTTGGCACCCCTTGGGGCCCTGGGTACTCCGTCTCGCACTACCCGAACCACAACCGCGCTTCGACCATGTGGTACCACGACCACACCTTGGGGATGACCCGGCTCAACGTGTACGCCGGCCCCGCGGGCTTCTTCCTCGTGCGCGGCGGGCCCGGTGGCGACCAGGCCGTCCTCGACGCGCGCAGCGGCGCGCCGGCCGTCCTCCCCGGACCCGCCCCCCGTGAGCAGGACCGCCGCCCCAAGGCCTACGGGGAGATTCCCCTTGCCATTCAGGACCGGTCGTTCAACGCCGACGGCTCGCTCTTCTACCCGGACACGCGAGAGTTCTTCGACGACTTCGACGGTCCGTTCGTGCCGGAAACGGACGTCTCGCCCCTGTGGAACCCCGAGTTCTTCGGCAACACCCTCATCGTCAACGGACGGGTGTGGCCGTTCCAGCCCGTGGAGCAGCAGCGCTACCGGCTGCGCCTGCTAAACGGCTGCCAGTCGCGGTTCCTCATCCTCGACTTCGCGGGGATCCCCGGAGTCCGTGTCCACCAGATCGGCAACGACGGCGGACTGCTCACCGCCCCTCACGACGTCATGGCGGTTGATGCCGGCCGGATCTTGCTGGCCCCCGCGGAGCGCGCAGACGTCATCGTCGACTTCACCGCAGTGTCACCCGGGAACCACGCACTGCGCAACGTCGGCCCGGACGAGCCCTACGGCGGCGGCGAACCAGGGGTCGACTTCCCTCTTCCGGACCCCGAGACGACCGGACAGGTGCTCCAGTTCCGGGTCCAGCCGGCCACGGCACCCGACCCGAGCACCCCGGCCGAGTTCCTCGTCCTGCCGGCGATCGCCCCGCTGCCACCGGAGACCCGGGTGCGTCGGCTCGCCCTGCTCGAGCACATGCACTCCCACGGCGACGGCGAGGGCGGCCCGACGGCGGCGCTGCTCGGAACCCTTGACGGCGACCCCTCGACCGGTGCCGTGGGCACGACCCACCTCATGTGGATGGACCCGGTCACCGAGAACCCTGCGCCCGGCGACACCGAGTTGTGGGAGATCTACAACCTCACCGCCGACGCGCACCCGGTGCACCTCCATGAGGTGGCCTTCGAGGTCGTTGACCGGCAGCCGATCACCGCGATCGACGGCTTCGTCCACCTCGACCCCGACAGCCCACGCACGCCGGCCCTGCCCGGGGAGAACGGGCGTAAGGACACCGTTATCGCCTATCCGGAGCAGGTGACCCGACTTCGGGCGACCTTCGACACGGCCGGCCAGTACGTCTGGCACTGCCACATCGTCGAGCACGAGGACAACGAGATGATGCGGCCCTTCCGGGTCGGCCCCCTTCAGCCGGGTCAACCCAAGTGACCTGCCGCTGATCCTTCACGGAACGGGCGACCCATGAATGTCGGTTGATGTCGTGAGCGTTCTCGACGTGGACCGCGAGGCCCCAGTGGCTGTAAGCACAGCGGTCGGCGTGCTCTTGGTGACCGCTGGTCACGTGACCTGGGTGACGGCTCGTAGGGTCGCAGTCCTTCGAGTTGGCGGGGACGCGGCGGCAGCACGTGTCCTCGTGGGGAGGTGAGCCCGAAGAGATGACCCGCTACGGCGCGCAGTACGGCCCGGACGTCACCTTCCTCGGAGTGCCGCCGTGCGACTTGGATGACGCGTCGAGCTACGCGGATGCCGACGTGGTGGTCGTCGGTGCCCCTTTCGACGGCGGCACGTCGCACCGGCCCGGCACCCGCTTCGGGCTGCGGGCGATCCGGATGACCGACTACCTCGGGCACGACGGGTCCCGACCCTCTCTTGCAATGCGCACCGGTGGCCTGAAGGACCTGCGGGTCCTCGATGCGGGGGACGTCGAGACGCCACCCGGCGACATCATGAAGGCCCTCGCTGGGCTGGAGGCCGCCGTCGAGCGGGTGGTGCGGGCGGGCGCCATCCCGGTCGTGCTGGGCGGCGACCACTCGATCGCCTTCCCGGACGCGACCGCCGCGGCCAACGTGCTCGGCCACGGGCGGGTGTCGATGATCCACTTCGACGCGCACGCTGACACCGGCAACATCGAGTTCGGGGCGCTGTGGGCCACGGGCAGCCGATGCGGCGGCTCATCGAGTCCGGGGCGCTGCGCGGGGGCCGCTTCCTCCAGGTCGGGCTGGGCGGCTACTGGCCGCCCCCGGAGACGCTCGACTGGATGGCCGCGCAGCAGATGCGGTCCTACGGGATGACCGAGATCGTGCACCGCGGGCTGGCCGAGTGCCTGACCGAGGCGTTCACGATCGCCACGGACGACTGCGACGCGGTGTTCCTCTCGGTCGACATCGACGTGTGCGACCCGGGGCACGCACCCGGCACGGGCACCCCGGAGCCGGGTGGCCTGTCGGCGCGAGAGCTGCTCGACTCCGTCCGGCGGATCTGCCTCGAGCTACCGGTCGTCGGCATCGACGTCGTCGAGGTCAGCCCACCCTATGACCATGCCGACATCACCACTGCACTCGCCAACTGACCGTCGAGGGCGACGAGGAGGGGCAGCCGGTCGTGGAGGAAATCTTCGGCCTGTGGCAGGCCAGGTTGGTGGAGGCCTTCATCCGCGACGGCGTCGCTGCAGATCGCGCCGACCGCCTCGCGACCCTCGTCATCGCCGCCGGCGAGGGTGCAGTGCTGCTGTGCCGGGCTCACCGCAGTGCCGAACCACTGCGCGCCGTATTCGAAGAGCTCCGGCTCTTGCTCGACGTGGCATCACCCACCTGAGTACACCTCCCTCGAGACGCCCTCAACGTCCCGAGGAGCGCTTCTCACCCATTCCTGGTGGCATGTCTCACCCGGCGAGGGATCCGGCGAAGATCTGCCAGGCCAGCGCGGACTTGGCACCCAGGGTGAGCACCAGGTAGGCCTTCTCGCCGAAGGCGTAGGAGCGCCATGGCCCGACTTCGCGGTACGCGATCCAAGGGGCGGCACCGGCGATGCAGCCGAACCAGAACGGGAACATGGTCGTGGACTCCCTCCCGGGCGGGTTCATGCGCTCTTGGAGCCAGCCGAACAGGATCATCGCCACGTTGCTCCCGATGATGGTGATCGCGGCGACAACCTGGGTGATCCCGGCGTAGAAGGCGATCAGCAGGATCATGAGCGTGGCGCTGAACGAGTACTCGATCCAGCGGAACCGGTTGATCCCACCCCGCAGGTCGCCTTCGTAGCGGGTGCGAAGTACCGTGGCCGTCAGGCCGTGGTCGAGGGCAGCCATGGTCAGGAACGTGGCCACGGCCGCGCCGATGGGCACGCTGAAGGCGACCGACGGTTGTGGCACAAGGCTGCCGGGCGGGCCATCGGGGTATGCCGTGGACAGGTCGATGGCGAAGTTCGAGGCGAGGACCAGCACGGCGAGCGCCTGAGCGGCGTGGAGCACCGTCAGGCCCAGGTTCTATCGCCTCAGGTCGATCAGCCGGGCTTCCTCGACCCCTGAGGCGACTCCCTGTGAAGTGCGGGAGGAGCGCGCTTGGCATGCCGCCAGTACGGGCGACCAGCCAATTGACGGGGCAATGGGGGGAAGGCTCGGCGGTCACATGGCAGGCCGGGTGCGGCGGTGCGCAGCGGCCTGGCTGGGGTGCGTGTCGGGGCTGTTGATGAGTCAGTCGTCGCGGTTGATGAGCGAGAACAAGCGCTTCGGGGCCACCCGCGCCCCGATCTGCGAAGCCCGTCCGAGCCCGATTGCTATCTCGTCCTTTCCACTGTCCAAGCCCCGGATCGCGCGGTCGAGGAAGCGTTGCAGCGGCATGGCCATCGGCGGCGCTGATGGCAGGTCGCGGTGCAGCGCGGTGTCGACGACCGGAGGAATGATCTCGACGACCTGAACGGTGGTCGCGGCCAGCTGCCCTCGCAAGCTGACCGTAAAGGAGTGAACCGCGGCCTTCGTCGCGGAGTAGACGGGGGCCTTCGCGTACGGCACGAACCCGAGACCAGAACCGACGTTGACCACGCGCGAACGCTCAGCTCGACGGAGCAGGGGAAGTGCGGCCGCGGTGACGGTGACGAGCCCAGTGAAGTTGGTGGCGATCTCGGAGGCGATGTCGGCTGGTCCAGGCGGCTCGGCGGCAGAGAAGTCGAGCAGCCGCTGGATTCCTGCGTTGTTGACCAGGGTGGTCAGGTGCGAGGTTCCCGCCGCGACTTCTGCCATCGCGCGGGTGACGGACTCCGGGTCGGCGACGTCCATGACGACCACTGACATCCCCGGATGGCCAGCGGCAACCGACTCCAGCCGTGCCCGGTCGCGGCCCGAGATGATGACGCGCGCCCCCCGTGCGTGCAATCGCGCGGCCATACCCGCGCCGATACCCGAACTGGCTCCAGTGATCAGGACGACCCCATCGATCACGCGCTGCGCCATTGCCCTCGGCCTCCTGACGCCTTTAGCTCCATGGTGACGTAGTCGACGTCCCGGACAACAGGCGCTCATCGTCGCGACCCAGTCGCGGGATTCCGCTACGGCTGAAGGTACCTGCCCCTTGCGCCGCAGGGTTCAGGGCCAGCGCCGCAGCCCGCAACGCCCAGTGGTCACAACCGGATGTTGGGGCGTCGGGCCTCTCGCCGCGCTTGGAGTCGTGCCTCTCGTTCCGGCGTGCGCCAGACGAAGTAGTCCATGCCGATGGACACGGCGGCGGCCAATGGGATGAAGCTGAGGAACCACCCGGTGCGGTCGGCGGCGGGGATGGTGAGCCACCCGCCGACGACCAGGACGGCGAGGTAAGGGATCGACGCGAGGATGCACCGGCGCAAGCGGGGGCTCATGCCCGGCCATGCTGCGGATCTGCCGATGACAGCGAGGTCGCTGCCCTGTTAGCGCGCGGGCTACCGCGCAGTAGTTGCTGCCATCACGACCGCTACCGCGCCGGGTCGGGCGCATTGCGATCCTGTCGATGAGGGCACATCGAATGACGGCTGGACCGCTCAGGACTTCCGGTCGATTGCCGACCGCTGAGGGGATCCGTACCCTGATGGCCATGGAGCGGAAGGGGTCGCTCAGCAGGCTCCAACGTACGAGTCCAGGACAGGTGCCTCGTTGAGATGAGATTCGACCTGGACACGAAAGCGTCGCCCGAGCAGGTGCTTGAGGCCATGACGGACTTCACCGACCGCCGGACGAGGATCTGGAAAACCCTCGATCCCCGGGTCAATGAAGTTCGTGAAGTGGGTGACACCTGGGCGGTAGCCCGCGAAGGCTCGCCGCGATCGCCGTACTGGGTCGTCGCCCGGTACGACTGGTCCGACCCCGGTGTGGTGCGGTGGACCGAGCTGGAGACCAACCACGGAGATCCCGGCGACGGGTTCATGAGAATCGACCCCAACGGGTTGGGTGGCAGCCGGCTGCATGTCGAGTGGAGTACGCACCCGGTGCGTCCACGCGACAAGGTCGCGATGTTCCTGCTTCACCACACCATGAACCGCGTCATTGCCCGGATGTGGCGAAAGGATCTGGACCGGTTCGCGGAGACGTGAACCGGCGCTCGCCGCGCTTTGCCGCCGTCGTCAGTGACTACCTCGTGCTCCTACACCAGCCTGGAGCGCTCATGCCGGCTTCCGCTTATGTCGCCGATCATGCCGAAGTGCGGACGGCGACGTACCTTTCAGAGCGGGGGTCCGCCGGGCAGGGATCCTCCGAAGGAGGGGTTGCCACTCTCCTCGTAGGACTTCTTCTCCCGGCCGCACCGGCGGCACAGGTCGTACCCGCCCCCGGGGCCGCTCGTCTCCGGGTTGATGTGGTGCTCCCAGTGGTGGTGGCCGACCAGACACAGAACATGGCGCATGCTGCACCTC
>JBBQWX010000203.1:0-7065 GCA_038210185.1 Actinomycetales bacterium | reverse complement strand
CGCGCCCTCACCCGCCTCGCCGAGGAACTCAACTCCCTGGGCGCATCACTGCCCGGCGACCGCCGCACCCTGACCTACCAGCTCACCGCGGCACAAGTTCAAACAACCACGCAGCCCCTACTTGCGGAGGTCTGAGCCTCGAACCTGGGTCGTGTTGTTGCAGTGCGAGCTCGAGGGCGTGGTGAGCCTCAATCAAGTCCGCTGCATGGCTCGACAACTCGATGAACAGGCGCGCATCCGGAGAATCCTCGACCATCACAACGAGTGGGGTTCCTGCATCCTCGACCTCTGCCATTCAGGAAGTATCGCTTCTCGCCGCAAGGCCCGGACCTGATTTGCCAGCCACGCTCATGCGCCTCAGCGCCGCAACTAAGTTGGGTCACTTTGAGAAAGCACGCCCAGGATGGTGCCGGCAGAACCAATAGATGCACCCACAATGACCATGCTGAGCCCCCATCGAGCGTGCGCCTCAGACGTGGAGATCGTGAAGGTGCCGTCGACCGGTCGCGCGTCTAACTTCGCTGCCCCGTGGTGTTGCAGGACGGCGCCGACCACGCTGATGAGCCAGCCCGCTGCGGCCAGGATGAGCAGTATCGATGTGAGCATCCGGCAGTTTTACCTCTGACCCGCGTTTCGCGCCTGTCGCTGCGGTCCAGGTCGCAAACTCGAGTCGGTGCCTTCCACGCGCCGCCGCGACGTGCGTCTCTTCGCCGCTAAAGGGACATTGCGAGGTCGCTGGTGTGTGTGGCCGACCTTGGGCGGTGCGGCGCCGTCTGCTGGCGCCGGGGGCGGGTCGGTGCATCGGCCGTGAGGGACCCATGGTGTCCAGCTCTAACGGTTGGACCTTCACCTGCTGAACTGCGCTCGGATGAGTCGGTTTTCGCCATCGACGCGAACCTGTCCGCCGTATGGCAGGACGTATTGCGGGATGGTGTGCCCGAAGTCGACGTCCATGGCCACGACCATGGTCGGGTGGTACTCGTTCACTGCGCGCAGGACGGCGGCCCGGTTGGCCGCTCGTAGGGCGATGGCGTTTTGGGGGGAACCTGGATGCGCGTTGTCACCGGCCGGTGGGCGCCCCCAGATGAGGGCGGGAAACATGGCGAGGAGTCCTCGTTCGCCCATGTTGCGCAGCATCCGGTAGACCTCCAGTGGGCTTGGCCGGTCCTCGGAGGTCTCCAGGAGCAGTACGCACCCGGCATACCACTCGTTGGGCATGACCCAGCGGTTGGCGACCATGGTCCAGGTCAGCACCTCCAGATTGCCACCCCAGGTCGGGCCCTCGACACAGGTCGCGGGGCCGGCCCACGTCCAGGGCTCTGCGGGTGCGTCGGGACCGAAGTCGGTCAACGCCCTCGGGTCCTCCCAGTCCAGGCCGGTGTCCCTGCTGCGGCGCGGCAGCTCGAGCGTGATCTCCCCACCGAACAGTGCCGCCTGCAGCGAGCTGAGGTGTCCCTCGTCGATGCCCGGACCGGGGCCGAGGTGGACTTGGGTGGACCCTCCGTGCACCGATGCCAACCCATGGAACCAAAGCCAGTTCAACAAGTTGGTGTTGTCGGAGTAGCCGATGAACGGCTTGGGGTCGGACAGCGCGAGTGCCGGGTCGAGATGGCGCAGGACGGTGACCTGGTCATCGCCGCCGATGGTGGCCAGGACGGCCCGGATGGACGGGTCGGCGAACGCCGCGTTCAGGTCGTCCGCGCGCTCCTTGGCCGTGCTGTGCCGGCGGGTGGTGGACAGCTCAATGGGATCCACACCGACGGTGTCACGCAGGCGGCGCATCGCCTGCTCGTGCACGTCCGGGTAGTCGGCCGGTACGGCCCACGACGGGGACAGCACCGCAACCCGGTCTCCGCGGCCGAGCGGCCTGGGTTGGATCATGTCCCTCGCCATGGCTCAGTCAACCCCAGGGTTCGGCTTCGGCGCTCAGAACGACCAGGCTGGGGAGAACTCGTGTCCGCTGCTGGTGACGCGCCGCGCGTGCCTGCCGTCCCAGCGGCTTGTCCAGATGTCGACGAGGCCGCTGGTGTCGGGTTCCTGTGCGTAAGCGAGCTGGTCACCGCCCGGCGACCAGGTCGCCGCGAAGCTGCTACGCGGGCTGCCGGCGTTGTGCGTGACGAGGCGAGTGTCGCGGGTGCAGGCTGCCAGCGAGCGGCATCCCAGTGGCAGCACCGCGATGTCCCCCCGACCGGCGTTCCCGCCACCGAAGGTCTCAAAGGCAACCAGCCCTGCGGTTGGGCCGTACCGCGCCGGCGACACGGACGGACGGTCGGCGTTCAGTTCCCAGGGCGTGAGCTGCTGTACGTCGGTGCCGTCGACGCGCATCCGGAAGAGCGCGAAGTGCAGCTCACCGTCTATGGGCTGGTCGCGCACGAAGACGACGTGTTGGCCGTCTGGCGCGAATCGGGCGACGTTGTCCTCGGTCGTGCCGTGGGTTCCCGGTTCGGAGAATCGGCGCGCGCCGGACCCGTCCAGCCGGGAGATCATGAGCAGCGCCGAGGTGGCGTCACCGGTGACCGGGTCGAACGGGCCGAGCACCCGGGTGAACAGAACGTGACGGCCGTCAGGAGCCCACGTCGGGTTGACGTCGTCGGCGCAGTCCGCAATCGCATCACAGCCGGTGTCGATCACTCGCGCCGCGCTGGCTGAGTCGACGCGGGCCACCATGATCTGCACCCCGGCCTCGGACTCACGGTTGAACACCACCGACCGGCCGTCAGGTGAGCGCACTGGTTCTGTGTCGAAGTTCCGGGGGTTCGGCCGCGTGAGAATCGTCGTGTGACCCGTGCAGATGTCGCCCAGGACGAGGCGCGCCAGGGGTGCCTCAGGGTCGAAGCGGTTCCACACCAGACGTGTCGAGCCCGAGTTCTCCTTGGTCGGCGTGACAGCGGCGGTGGCGGCCGCGGGAACCGCGGCGAACCCTGCGACCAGGGCGGAGAGCAGGGCAATTGCGGTGCGGAGGCTCACCTGCGTGAACCGGCTGCGAATCATGACGGGGCTCGCGCCCGCATCGGTGCGTGAGTGGGATACCCGCCCGCTTGGCGCCGGACTCGCGCTGGCCGGAAGGGTGACGCGGGCAGCCCCCGTGGGGGTTGGTGTCGGGGTAGCCGGGTGGATCGACGTCGTGCCCATGATGTGCTTCCTTCACTTGAGAATCAATGGATGAGGGCCATATCCGGGACCGCGCGCAGCCCCGAGTCTTACGAGCGGAACCGTCAGCAACGGCCCAGTGTCAGGGGATACGAACCCACTTCGACCCAAGGCCACGTGGGCACTTTCATTGGGACTCCTGGGCCGTGATCAGTGCCGGCCGGGTCGCGTCGGCCGCGCGCCTGGTGCTGCGGGAGACGACGATCGAGGCACCGATCAGCCAGAACGGCAGCAGCACGTAGGTGACCAGTCCGCCCGGGGGGATGCCGGCGTTACCAAGCGCCCCGAGCACACCGAGCACCACGGTCAGGATCGCGAACCACCTCGGGAGTGCGTCGGTGCGGATGCCGCCCAGCCCCATCGCGAGGAACGCGGCGGCCAGGCCGATGCCCATTCCGGCCCACCCGAAGTACGACACGTAGCCCAGGGTGTGAACCGCCGAGTCGTCCGAGGCGTCCGCTGCGCCGTTGATCAGGCCCCAGTTCCACACGACCATCTGCGAGAGGCCGGCAACGACCACCAGCCAGCCCCCGAATGCGACGCTCGAGTAGGTGGACTCGCGGCCCTCCCCGGACCGCAACAGCGTGCGGGCCGCCGTCGCGAAGCACAGCAGCGCGACGCCCATGACGACAAGGCAGGCCTGCGATCCGTAGTTGAGGCCCAGGTGCTCGCGGATCACCTGGGTGGACGCACCTCCCGGCACGTCGTCGACGGAGGTGTGGCGCAGGGCATCTTGCGCAACCCAGCAGAGTCCCGCGACGGCGCCGCTCCACGGCATCAGCTTCTCGAAGGTGACAGACATCGTTCGTGCCCTCTCGCTCCAGCGGGGCCGGTGGCCCTGCGGTGAGCACGAGGATGGGCGTCCCGGCGGCCCGAGCACACGAGCCAGGTGTCCCGTCCGACCCGGGAAGAGTTCCCGGGCACCATTCCGCACGACTCGTGCAGGCTCCACACTGGCCGGATGGATGACGTCGCCGTTCTCCTCGCGTCCGGGGTTGCTGTGCTTGTCGGGCTCTTGGTGCTGCTGCGTTCGGCGCAACGACGCATCGGCTGGCTGCTGATCGCCCAAGGCGTGTGTTTCGGTGCTCTGCTCCTCAGCCAGGGCGCCAGCACGAACCGCGCGGCGATGGTGGTCGACCAGCTCGCCTCGGGCTCCTGGGTCCTCCTCTTCATCTGGCTGGTCCTCATCGCGTACCTCCTCCCCGACGGTCACGCCCTCTCGCCACGGTGGGGCCGATGGATGACGTGCGGGCTTGCCGGAGTCGTCGCGTTCCTCGTCGGGTCCGCAGGCGACGTGACCGGGTTCCGCGAGACCCACGACGGCCGGGACCCGCCGCTGCCCTGGCTGCCGGAACCGATCTCTGCGGTGCTCGGGGTCGCCGGTCTGGTCCTCACCGTCCTGTTCCTTCTCGGCGCGGCGTTCGCCGTGCGCGCCCGGCTCAAGGGCTCTTCCGGGGCGGCTCGGCTGCAGCTCTTGTGGCTCGTCTGGGGAGCGACCGGCCTCCCGCTGTCGCTGGCGCTGATGTGGGTGGGGCACTTCGTGTTCGACGACAGCCCACTGGCGACGGCTGTGGCTCTGACCATTGTCGGTGCGGCCCTTCCCGTCGCGATCGGGATCGCGATCCTGCGGCACCAGCTGTTCGACATCCGGCTCGTCCTCAGCCGCACCCTGACCTACGGCACCCTGCTCACCGCGGTGGTGGCCTTCTACGTGTTTCTCCTCCTCGCAGCGCAACGCGTCGTCGGGCAGACCGCCGCGGGTGGTGTGCTCGCGGTCGCGATCGTCGCGGTGGCGGTGCAGCCGGCGTACTCCGTGCTGCGGCGGACCATCGAGCGGTGGGTCTACGGTTACCGCTCCGACCCGGCGGTGGCGCTGCGCATGCTCGGCGCGCGCCTGGACTCCGCGGACCCACTACACGTCGTCGAGGCCGTCAGTGCCTCGGTGCGTGACGCCCTCAAGGTCGAACGGGTGTGGGTGTCGCCCCCGGATGCCGAGCTGCCCACCGATCCGTTCACCGTCCGGGTGGCGTTGGTGCACCGCGAGGAGCTCGTCGGCCAGCTCGTGGTGCAGGTGCCCCCGGGTCGCCGACTCTCAGCGGCTGACACCGCCCTGCTGGGAGACCTCGCGCGTCAGGCCGCACTCACGGTGCGCGCCGCCCAGCTCGCCGAAGACCTGCAAACGTCGAGGTCCGCGATCGTCTCCGCCCGCGAGGAGGAGCGCAAACGCCTTCGCCGCGAACTGCACGACGGCGTCGGGCCGTCACTGGCAGCGATCCTGCTCAAGCTTGAGACTGCCCGCTCGCGCCAAGACGCCACGTCGCGCAATGCGCTGTTGACAGAGATCAGGGACGAGACCAAGGCCGCGATCACCGAGGTACGGCGCGCGGTCGACGAACTCCGGCCACCCGCGATCGACGAACTCGGGCTCGCCGGGGCGATAGGTCAGCGTGCCGCATCGCTCACGACCGGCAATCTCGTGTTCGAGATGTGCCTGGCGCCGAACCTGCCTCCCCTGCCCGCGGCGTCAGAGGTGGCAGCTTTCCGGATCGCCTCGGAGGCCATGACCAACGTCGCCCGGCACTCCGGCGCCACTCGGTGTCGGGTCGAGCTGCGGTGTGACCGCTGGCTCGAGCTCGCCGTCTCCGACAACGGTGTAGGCGTCGACCGTTCAGCGCAGCACGGGGTCGGCTGGACGTCGATGGTTGAACGGGCCGCGGAGCTCGGAGGGACCTGCACGATCAGCGCAAGAGACGACGGCGGCCTGGTCGTGCACGCCATGCTGCCGGGGGGCCCGGCCGTTCCCACCGAGCCAGGTTCTGCCGAGGCCGTCGGTGCCGCGGTGCTCCGATGATCCGCGTCCTCGTGGCGGATGACCACCCCGCATACCGCCGGGGGCTCGCCCAGATGCTCACCGAGGTCGACGACCTTGAGGTCGTCGGTTCGGCCGAGACCGGCGCAGTCGCCGTGGAGATGGCCGGCGCCCTCGCCCCGGACGTGGTCCTCATGGACCTGCGAATGCCCGACCTCGACGGCATCGAGGCGACCCGACGCATCAAACGGCACGCGCCTGCGCCGGTACCCGCCGTCGTCGTCCTCACGATGTTCGACGACGACGAATCCGTCTTCACCGCAATGCGCGCAGGTGCCCGCGGCTACCTGCTCAAGGGGGCCGACCAGGACGAGATCGTCCGCGCGATCCGTGCCGCGGCCGCGGGCGAGGCCATCTTCGGCCCCGAAGTCGCCGCACGGGTGGTCGATCACTTCGCGGCGGGGGCAGGCTCGACAACCGCTGCATTCCCTGCCCTCACGGAACGTGAGCGGGAGGTGCTCGCAATGATCGCCGCGGGCAAGGGCAACGCCACGATCGCCCACGAGCTGATGATCAGCCTGAAGACCGTGCGGAACCACGCGTCGAACATCTTCACGAAGCTGCAGGTCTCCGACCGTTCGAGCGCCATCGTGAAGGCGCGCAGAGCCGGACTGGCCGACGACAGACCCTCCTAGCAGCCGCGGGAGCCGCCCGCTACGCAAAGGCACGCCGCGGCCGCCGAACGACTCGCGGCGGTGTGACGGATGACCCCCTGGCAGGCCAGAGGCCGAAGTGATCACCCAGGTTGCTGGCTGTCACGGCCGTGGCGGTCACGTTGGGTGTAAGTTTTGCGTGCGGCAGCCCGGCGACAAGCTTGCGTCTCAGCGCCGCGATAGACGCGGACCGTTGCGAGCTTCCGGTTGGCCACATACGTCCGCACATGCCGCGATCCGCTCGTTTCGCCGGGCCCCCCCGGCCCGGCACCTGATCGAGTCAGGTGCCTACTCGGCGCCTGTCACGTCGCCGCTCTCGGTGCGGCCGCGGCCGGCCGCCACCATGTATCGATGTAGACACCACCTGCGGGTGGACAGCTCGACCGTGACCGC
>JBBQWX010000202.1:0-7080 GCA_038210185.1 Actinomycetales bacterium | reverse complement strand
GTCGCGTATGTGGTCGGCCGGTTGGCAGGGTCACGATGATGAGCGAATCCGCTGGTCGCCGATGCGTCAGCGCGGGTTCGTCTCTGGCAGGACCGTGCCGACGAGGTAGTCGACGAACTCATCGGGCTGCTCCCACAGGGGCCGGTGTCCCGATGTCTCGAGCACGGCGACGTCCTTGATCGGAGCGTCGACCATTGGGTACCACTGCTCGAAGAGCTGGGCTCGCCCACGTGCTTCGTGTGCCCCCTGCACGAAGTACATCGGGACCTCGAAGTCCGTGGCGGACTGGCGGAAGTCGATGTTCTGCAGCTGCGGGTACACGGCCGCGAAGGTGTCCATGAAGGAGCCGATGACGTGGACCTGGTCGATGAGGCTGTACTCCTCCACGAGCAGGTTCTCGGACATCTGGCCGGCACCTTCGGAGTTGCCGCTGTGGTCATACGGGTAGACGTCGCTCTCGTGCGACAGGGCCGTCTCGTAGGGGAACATCGCGGCGTAGGGCGGTGGGCCGGCCGCCTTCAGCTGCTCCACCATGCCGTCGTTGCCGGTTCGCGCCGCCCAGGCCAGGGTGTCGTCGTAGAAGATCCGGTCGGTGGCGTTCTGGCTGACCATCTGGCCGGTGCCGATGAAAGCCCGATAGAGCTGCGGCTCGGCTTGCACCGCGAGCACGCCGAGGGTGGTTCCCCAGGACTGACCGAGCAGGTAGATGTCCTTGGTGTCGAACCGGTCCCGCAGGTAGTTGGTCAGCGCGATGGTGTCCGAGACGTAGCCGTCCAGGGTGACGGTGTCCGCGGGGTCCAGCTCGGGGTAGGAGGTGCCGGCTCCGCGCTGGTCCCACGTCACGACGGTGAAGTGCTTCTCGAGCTCGGGCAGGTGGCGCCGCATCGCGCCGAGCTCGGAGCCCCCGGGACCTCCTGCCAGGAGGAGCAGGACCGGGTTGGCGGTGCTGGTGCCACGGATCATCAGGCCAAGGTCGTGGCCTCCGAGGTTGACCTTGGTGAGCTCGGCCACCGAGCCCGGGAGTGGTTCTCCGTCAGCGCCGGTGATGGCGGCGGTCGCGGCGGGCCGCGCGAGTCCCGCGGTCAGTGCCACGAGTGCCACTGCGACGATCACGGCACCGGTGCGCCGCAGCACTCGCCCAAAGCGAGATGACGCCGACTGCTCGCCCGCCCGTGCTCGGGCCAGTGCGACGCCCACCGCTGCACCAAGCGCTAGGGGGACCAACGTCAGCATGGCGTGGAAGCCGCGTCCGGTGACCACAGCGATTGCTCCGTAGAAGCTGGCGTGGATGCCGTCGACCATGGGGCCGTCGACGGGTAGCCGAGCGAGCTCGAAGGCTGCGACGAACGCGGCCGGGGCCACGAGCATCGCCCAGCGGCTGCGGAGGGCAAACCCGGTGGCGCCCCCTACCACCAGGCTGATCGCGATCGACCAGATCGCCGCGCTGGAGGTCATTGGCCCGCGTGGAGTCCACCAGCCGGCCACCAGCCCCCAGGCCGCACCGAGCGAGATGGCCACCATGGCCACGGCTCGCCCGCCCCTCCACGCCGCACCCCCTGGGGGGCGCCTGTCGATGCCGTCATTCGGCGCCCGGTCGGCGGTCCGGGTTGCGGCCTTGTCGTCGTGGATGTGGGTGGTCATGACGCTTCTCCTTCGTGGCGAGCTGGGCTGTACTTCCACCCTCGGGGACCCCGGTCCAGACGTCGTCCCCCTGGCCGCTCGACATGCAGGCACCCTGCGGGGTGACCGGCAGTACCCCCGCAGGGGGACCCGCATCCCTGGACCCGGCGGTACGGTCGAAACGTGAATGGTTGGACTCATCCCGACCGCAGGCACCCACAGGGAATGTGGTGGCTCCTCACCGACGTCGTCGTCGCGGCGCTGTTCACCTGGGTCACCGTGGTGTCCCTGCGCAGCGACGCCTACGTCGACCAGTACGGCGCCATCGAGGGCGCCGGATGGCTGCTCGCCCTCAGCCCCAACGCGCTGCTGCTCGTGCGTCGCCACTCACCGGTGACGGCGTTGGTCGCCGCCACCGCGCTCTACCTGCTGGCGAGCGCCACCCAGGGTGACAGCAACGCCCCGCTTGCCATTCCGCTGTTCGCGTACTCCGTGGGCCTCACCAGGCCCGTGCGTGTCTCGGCCACGATCGTGGGCCTCGCGGCCCTGGCCCTGTCCACTGCCACGTTCTACGGCCCTGGCGACCCCGACGCGTTGGTCATCGTCGTGTGGTTCGTGCTGTTCGGGGTCGGATTGGCCCTGGCGGTGAGCGTCCGGCGCAACCAGGACCGCGCAGAGCAGCTCAGTCGGGCCGTCGACGACCTCGAGGCATCCCAGGCCCAGCTCACCGCGGCCGCCATCGCCGAGGAGCGCACCCGGATCGCCCGTGAGCTGCATGACGCGGTGGGTCATGCCGTCAACGTCATGGTCCTCCAGGCCGGCGCCGCGAGGCTCTCCAACCGGCCGGACGCCGCCTTCGTCGCACTGGGCGAGATCGAGAAGCTCGGTCGCAGCGCCCTGACCGACCTGGACCACATGCTCGGGCTCCTGGACGACACCGAGGCACCCATCCGCGGTCCGGCGAAGACCAGTGCCGACATCGCCACCATGGTCCACGAGCTACGAGTTGCCGGCGCCGACGTCGCCCTGCACGACCACTGCGACGGCCCCGTCGGGCGACACGTCGGGGCGGCGGCGTACCGCATCGTCCAGGAGGCCCTGACGAACGCGCTCAAACACGCGGGTGTCGCCCACGTCGAGGTCACCCTGTCGTGCACCCACACCGAGCTGCACGTGCTCGTCGTCGACGACGGCCGAATTCCCCCGGGCCGCAACCCGATCGGTGGTGGGCGCGGCATCGTCGGGATGACCGAGCGCGCCAAGGTCCTGGGCGGGCGTCTCAGCGCGGGGCCGGTCGCGGGCGGTGGGTTCCGTGTAGAAGCGGTGCTGCCGCTCGAGCCCGGGCACCGACCAGAATCTCCCACGTCCGCAGAACACCACGAGATCGGCATGCGATGACGATCAGCGTGCTCGTGGTGGACGACGACACCCTCGTGCGCGCGGGGCTGCGGATGATGATCGAGACCCAGGACGACCTCGTCGTGACGGGTGAGGCCGCCAACGGCGCCGATGCCGTCGCCCTGGCACGCGAGCTCCAGCCCGATGTCGTGCTGATGGATATTCGGATGCCGGGTACCGACGGGATCGAGGCAACGCGGCAGATCACGAGTGCACCACTCCAGGACGAGACCCGCGAACCTCCCCGCGTCGTCATCCTCACCACCTTCGAGATCGACGAGTACGTCTACGACGCGGTGCGCGCCGGCGCCAGCGGCTTCCTCCTCAAACGCACCCCACCGGAAGAACTGCTCACCGGCATCCGCACCATCGCCGAGGGCGACGCCCTCCTGTCACCGTCCGTCACCCGCCGCCTCATGCACGAGTTCGCCAAGGCCACCGCAGCAGGCGCACACCCAACCGACGTCACCAACCGCGACCTCAACCGCCTCACCGACCGAGAACGCGAAGTCCTCATCCACATCGGTCGCGGTCTGGCCAACCGCGAGATCGCTCGAGAGCTGCACGTCGGCGAAAGCACCGTGAAGACACACGTCAAGCGAATCCTCATGAAGCTCGCCCTGCGAGACCGCGTCCACGCCGTCGTCTACGCCTACGAAACCGGCCTTCTGACACCAGGCAGAGACAACCACTAGACCAACCGAGCAGCACCAGAAGTTGTGTGGGGTCGTCATGCGTCTGTTGTTCACCAGCACGCCACTGTTCGGGCACTTCCTGCCCATGCTGCCGCTGATCGACGCGGCCACCCGGGCGGGGCACGACGTCATCGTGGCCACCGGGCCCGATCTCGCGCACGAGGTGACCCGGCGGGGACTGACCCTGTTGGCAGGTCGGCCCGAGCATGGCTGAGGTCTTCGCTCACCGCGCGTCACTACAGGTGCCGGCTGAAGCGAGTCACTTGGAACTGCTGCGCAGCGACGCGATCGCGCTCTTCGGGTGGCCGGGGTATCAGCGGGCCCGCGAACTGGCGCCGCTGACCAGCCAGTGGGCCCCGGACATCGTGGTGCACGAGTCCGCGGACTTTGCGGGCTGGGAGGTCGGTGCCGCCTCTGAAGCGCTGAGCGTGGCGCATGGCTACGGGCCGCATCTGCCACACACCCTGCAGCTGATCAAGGACATCTGCGCGGGCGCGGTCGACGAGCTCGGTACCCCGAACCGGTTCCAGAGCGTGCTTGAGTCCCTCTACGTGGACCCTTGGCCCGTCACGCTTCGCGGCGACGAGCCGTCGCCCTGGTCTGACGTCGTCGCGGTGCGTCCCGAGCCTGGCAGCACGGACGCCGGCGAATCCCTGCCCGCCGAGGTCCTGGCGATCACTGACCGCCCGATGCTCTACGTCACCTTCGGCACCGTGTTCGGGTCGAGCCAGGCCCTGACGATGGTGCTGGAGGCGGTCCGCGACCTGCCGTGCAGCGTGGTCGTGACAACCGGCCCCACCGTTGACCCGGAAACCCTTGGCCCGGTTGCCCACAACGTCGTAGTGGCGCCGTTCCTGCCGCAGAACCTCGTGCTCGCTCGCAGCGCGGCGGTGGTGTCGCACGCCGGCTCGGGCACCGTACTGGGCGCCCTGGCCGCGGGCCTTCCTCAGGTGTGCCTGCCGATGGCGGCTGACCAGTTCGTCAATGCCGAGCAACTGGCCCGGCGCGGCGCGGGCATCGCCATCGCTCAGGACGACCGCGACGTCGAGTCGATCCGCACCGCCGTGGAGCAGGTGCTCAACGACGGCTCGTACGCTGCGCAGGCGGCCGAACTGCAGACCGAGATCGACACGATGACACCTGCTCGCGACGTGCTCACCTACCTGGAGCAACGATCAGCCCGGACGAAATCGGGCTGAACCTGGGCGACACAGTGCGGACATCGAGCGCATGCACGCCCTGCGTCCCTTCAGCCGGGTAGGACACGAGTCCAGCGCCACTGGACCAGTGCCACTGCCTTCTGTCGACGAAGTGGTTTGAGCAATCGCGTAGCTCAAGCGCCGTCCGCACCCGTCGGCATGCACGCTGACAACTCCCCGCACCGTACGGCTCTTCGCTGGTGCAGCAAAGCTGGTCCCCCGGACCGGGGGCATCCGCGAGCGGCGACGGATCGCGATCGACAGCAAGGATCGAAGGCACACCTACCGACGCCGGCCAATCACCGCGCGGGGGGTCGCCGCGGCTTCGCCGAAAGCCCACTGGCGGTGTCACGCGGGTGCGGGCCCGCGGGCTCATGCCCAGTTCCGGACAGTCGTAGAGCTACCGATCAAAGTGCGTCTCTCCGCCCACTATGGGCGTGCGGCTCGGTGCCCGCAGTGAAGCGGCCCTTCACTCCTCGTTGGAGGACCGCGCCGGTACAGCGACACGCAAACGCGATGCGCATGCGCTTGATCCCGATATGCGACACCTTCGTATTACCACTCCCACCGGCTACAATTCCAGCATCGCCCTAGTTAGCGGTGTCAATAATAATAGCAGAGAGCCTCGACAGGATTTGGCGAATGTCATCCAAACGGGCACCCAGGAGGGTGACTTCTTCTTCAGTTGCGCGTGCTGCGGCGCCAGTCATTTGGCTCTCCACGAAGGCTATGCGCTTCTTGAGGCTCGTCTCCATCTCTCTGATCTTCAGCCGTACCGCGTCTCGTACCTTTTCGCCCCCCACGGTCATCTCTAGCTCAAACCACTTCGCTACCTCTTCCGCTTTCCGGTCTAGCGCCTCCCGCTCCTCCTCACGCCATTTGTCCATGTAGGTCTGTGTCTTATTTGACCGATCTTTCCAAGCTTTGGCACCTCCCAAACCTAGGGCCACACCTATCGGAATCAACGCAACGCCCGCGGTTGCGATTGTGCCAGCTGCAGCGACAAATGCCGCTCCACCTGCCGCTGCGGCGGCAGAAGCGAATGGCAGAATCTTGGCAGCGGTATCGAGGACCCGTTGCATAGCGTCCTCATCGCTCTCCTGTCGCGTCTGCAGCGCGAGAGCCTGCTCTAGATCATTCAAATCTAGAGACTTGTCGCCAACTTCAACTAGATCCTCACCTACCACATCGCTCAGCATTCCGGACGCTTGCTTTTTGTAGCTCTCAAACTCCTCCGTCCAAGTAGATTGTGGTCTACCAGGTCCATCGAGCCACTCGTGAATTGCGTTAATCTGCTCGATCTTGAACTTATTGACATCCTCCTCCTTTCGGAAGTCGGTCTCAACAATCAGGTCGTCGAGTCGGGAGTGCAAATGCTCGGCCAGTGCTGACCCCCTGAACGCTCGCAGGACCCTGCTAATGCGGACCTGCAACTCCTCCTCCAATGAGACGTCCGTTGCGGCGCCCGCCTCACGAAGAGACGCTAGGTCTTGCCTGTACAGGTCCCTAGAGGCCGTCCGCTCTGCGTGGGGGCGCGCCAAGTCCTCGTGCCGCTCTCGGATCCGGCGTGCGTATTTGTCCAACAAGGCGACCGCCTCTGACGCCAGTCGGTGCACGTGTGCCCGCCCACTCGCGCCTTGAATCAGTTCATCAATGCGTCCCCTAAGATCGCTCATCCGACTGGCGGCAATGAGCTCTTCGTAGTCAGCCCTGCTCTGCCCCTCGACATGTTTCGCCTCCGCCTCTTGGGCGGGCGAAACACCAATGAAGCCAGTTCCTATGAAGCTTTCAGATCCTGGACCGCGGCGGGTGTCACCAAAATTCTGCTTTAAGTACTGGTTGTTGGCTCGAATAATCGACTTCCAACTTGGTTCTCCATTGTCAGACAGTTCGTGAGCTAGGTCAATCGCAGTCAGTA
The DNA here is from genome assembly GCA_038210185.1 of Actinomycetales bacterium. Taxonomy (GTDB): domain Bacteria; phylum Actinomycetota; class Actinomycetes; order Actinomycetales; family Dermatophilaceae; genus Fodinibacter. Next base: position 250 of record JBBQWX010000202.1, on the reverse strand, counting down.
CCCAAAGTACGGGCTTGAGACTCCTATCTACGTGTGAATACAATTCTCGAATTTGGTCTAAGTCCGCTTCGGCGAGTGTTCTCGCGGCACTCGTGACGAAGATGAAGCAGTCTCAGACCTCCGGAAGTAGGCCGGGTTAAGTGTTGAGATTCATGCCTGCCTGATCTGGTAGCTGATTCGGCGGCGGTCGCCCGGCAGCCGGATTGGGGTGTGGTTGAGCTCGTCGGTGAGCAGGGCCAGGGCGCGGGCT
>JBBQWX010000201.1:0-7088 GCA_038210185.1 Actinomycetales bacterium | reverse complement strand
CCCGTGGTGGAGGGGCGGCGCAGATCGTGGCGGTGGCTCAGGCGTTCGCGGTCACCGGCAATGCGCCGGTCAAGGATGCCGTGGTGTCCGGTGAGCTGCCGGTGCGCAGTGCCGCAGTGGTCGTTTCAGAGGCGGACAGGCTGCGCCCGCTGCTGGTCGAGGAGGCCGAACCGACCGTCCTGGCCGGGTTGATCTCGATGGCGGTCAAGCACGGCCCGCGCGGGTGCCGCATGCTGCGGCCGCGGATCCTGGCCGAGTACGGCCTCGATGGCGAGCTGCAACGCGAGCAGGATGCCGCCAAGCGTTTCGTGTCGCTGTCGCAGCCACGCGTGGACGAGCTGGGTCTGGCTGAGTACCGGCTGACCCTGGACCCGGAGGGTCGTGCGGTCCTCGAGGCGGCACTGGGGCCGCTGTCGGCGCCGAAGCCGGTCCAGGGCGAGCGTGACCTGCGGTCGGGCGACCGGCGGCGGGGTGAGGCGCTGGTGACGTTGGTGCGCCGTGCTGTCGGGGCCGCCGAGAAGGGGCCGCGCCACACCAAGAGCCAGCTGTTCGTGGCGGTCGACCTGGAGACGCTGCGCAACGGTCTGCGGGGGGCGGGGACGACGGTGGGCGGCCCGGAGGCCGGCACCCTGCTGGCTGCTGAGACGGTGCGGCGGCTGGCGTGTGACGCCACGATCATCCCCACCGTGATGGGTGTTGCGGGGGCGGTCGTCGACCTCGGGATGGACGTGCGGCTCTTCACGTCCTCGCAGGTCAAGCGGCTCTGGCTGCGCGACCGGCACTGTACGTATCCCGGGTGCGACCTGCCCGGTCAGTGGTGCGATGCGCACCATCTGATCCACTGGGCCGACGACGGCCCCACCGACCTGTCCAACGCGGCCCTGCTCTGCGAGCGACACCACACCATCGTGCACTCGCGCCGGTACGCCGGCCGGCTGGTCGAGGACGACACCGGAACCCGGGTCGAGTGGGACCTGACCGTGGGCGCCTACGACCGGCTGCTCGCGCTCGGCGCCGCCCGAGAACCAGCGTGACCCCGCCCCACGCCCCGCTCACCGCAGCGGGGTGCACCGTCCTGCCCGGTGTCGTAAGACCCCGGCGAACTGCGCGGAGTGCGCGAACTGTGCGGACTGTGCGAACTGCGCGCAGTGCCGGGAGTCTCGCGGGGAGGCTCGCGTCGGCCGCGTCTGCTGCTGGCGACAGGGTCGGTGCGGTGCGGCCTCACGGGCAGGTCGCGACCATCGACCTCCTGCGGGCGGAACTGGCCGAGCTGGCTAGCCGGGATGCCTTGACCGGGCTGCACAACCGACGCCACCTGGTCGCGGGAGTCGCCGCCATGATCGTGGCCGCCGAACAGATCGGCGAGACCTTTGCCGTCATCCTGCTCGACCTCGACAGGCTGAAGGCCGTCAACGACCTCCACGGCCACCAGGCCGGGGACGCGGTTCTGGTCGGCCTCGCTCAGCTGATGCGCGATCGCGCCCCGTCCGACGCACGGCTGGCCTGCTGGGGAGGTGAGGGGTTCTTCGTCGCACTGCCTGGGGCCGATGTCACGGCAGGGTTCGCCTTCGCGGACGACCTGCGCCGCCGGTGCGAGCACAACGTCATCGCGGTCGCGGGCCGCCAGATCATCTGCAGGCTCAGGCCCGGCGTCGCCGCCTACCCGTCGTCGGGGACGTCGATGGACGACCTCTTCCATGCCGTCGACTTCTCCCTGTACGAGGCCAAGGACGCCGGCAGGAACGTGGTGCGGGTCCACGACCCCGTGTCCTCCGTCCGTCGACCGGGTCTGGCACGATTCGCACGAAGACCACTGCCGCAAGCCCCGGGGGGTGACCTGCTCGATGTCTGCCGCGAGCTGCCGTACCTCTCGGCGGCTTCGCTCAGCGATGGGCTGGACCGGGCAACGCGATCCCCAGCACGGCCAGGAGCAGCCACTGGCGTTTCGTCGGCCGCAGGCCCCATGCAGCCACGTCTGGCTGCCCAGCGGTTGCGCCGAGCCGTGTGCTGTGCGTCTCTGGGGCTAGCCAAGCGGTGCTGCGGAGCGCAAAGATGGGGGTACAGGTCGGCGCCGTCGTCGGCTTTGGGGAGTGATGCGATATGGTCGCGCTCGTTGCCTATGCCACCCGACACGGATCCACCGCAGGCATCGCCGAACGCGTCGCTACAAGCCTGTGCCACAACGGGATCCCCGCTGAGGCCTTACCGGTCAACGCGGTTCACGACGTGCGAGCGTACGACGCGGTCGTCCTCGGCGGCGCGGCCTACCTCTTTCATTGGCACAAGGACGCCACGGACTTCGCCCGGTCCTACCGGGTCGCCCTGCGCGAACGCCCCGTGTGGCTGTTCAGCAGCGGACCGCTGGGCACCGACCTGGTCGACAAGGACGGCGCCGAGGTCTTGCAGACCTGCAGACCCAAGGAGTTCGAGGAGCTGAGCGCGCTGGTTCGCGCCCGGGGCGCCCAGGTCTTCTTCGGCGCCTACGACCCCCAAGCCCGGCCGGCAACCGTCGGTGAGCGCATGTTCGGGTTGCTGCCGGCTGCCAAGGCTGCCCTGTCCGCCGGCGACTTCCGGGACTGGCCGACCATCGACGCCTGGGCCGCTTCGATCGCAGCCGCCCTCACGTGCGAGCACACAGGGTTGCAGAGTTCGCAGGGGGGAGTGGGGGCCTCTCGCCTGGCCCCACGGCTCGACGCCTGACCTGAGCCGGGTACCCGCGACACCGCATGCCGCGAGGACGCCGGAAGTAGCCGGGTATCCGCGAGACCGGCTCCCCGCAGTCGCGGAACAGCTCCACGTGGGAGCCACGGGTTCGAGGTGGTGCCTCGAGATGGCAGGCGGGTGGTGCTGAATCCCCAGGCCCGCAGGTTGGCGTAGACGTCATGAAGGCGACGCCCTTGACGAACGGTTCGGCCGGGGCTCTCCACACGATGCCGCGCGCATCGGTGGCCCTGAACGAAGTCGCCTCGCCCCCCCACGTTCGGTACCACCCACTTGGAGACCTCCAGCCCGAGCGAGGTGACGGATGCTGCAGTGAGGAGGAGGGTGACCGCGGAGGAGGGTGACCGCAGAGAATGGCGACAAGGCCCTGCGTGGCCCCATCGTGCTACTCCAACCGCGGAGCGGAGGTCGGCACCTCGTTGGTCAGGGCGCCCCAGCGAGTTTCCGCCACGGCGGTCTTCGGTAGCTGCTGGAGAGGTGGGATGCAGGAGACGCGGACGTCCACAGGTAGCCGCGGGCGGCGGAGACGGCGGGCGGCGGAGACGGCGGGCGCGGTGACTGCGGGCGTTGCCGGTGCGGTCAGCCGCGTCGGTGCTTGGGCTCACGGACGACGAGGACGGGGCACTGTGCGTAGGACTGGACCCGCTGGGCGGTGCTGCCCATCAGGACCGTGTCGCTGATCCCACGGTTGCCGGAGGCGACGACGACGAGCCCGGCATCGACCTCCTTGGCGAGCTTGAGGATCTCGTTGGCCGGTGAGCCGCTGCGGATCCGGGTGCGCACGGCGGGACCCCATCCGTCGAAGATGCCCGCGATCACTGCGGCGGCGCGCTCGGCAGGAACCCGGAAGGAGAGCTCCTCAAGGGTGGCAGTCGGCTGGTCCGCCTCGGAGAGGTCGTCGGCGAAGGAGACCGCTGCGAGCGGACGGATCACGGCGACCACGGAGATCTCGGTGATCTTCGTGGGGTCGGTGAACGACTTGAACGCCTTGGCAGCGGCCAGCGACTGCCTCGAGCCGTCAGTGGTGACGACGACGTGCATGGGGTTCACGCTCCTTCGATGGTGCTGGTCGGTGAGGTCTCGGTGGCCCCGGCCTTCGGGCCCTTGGTTCCACCCAGGTTCTGCACGGCGTAGAGCACGCCGCCGAGCGCCAGCAGACCGACCACCCACAGCAGGGATGCCGGGTCGTCCCAGATGACGTAGACGAACACGATCAGGTTGCCGAGCAGCCCCAGGTAGAGCAGGGGTGTGGAGGCCCGGAAAGTGTCCTCGGTGTCGTCCTGCCCACGCAACCTGAGGGCGGCGACGATCACCAGTGCGTAGATGAACAGGATGAACACGACGGTCACGGTGGCCAGTCGGGCCACGACGTCGACGTCGACGCCCACCCCGTTCAGTGCGGCCCCGATGAGCAGCAGGCTGCACACCACGATCGCCGCGAAGGTGAGCGCGACGTACGGGCTGCGCCGGCTCGGGTGGACCCGGCCGAACGCCGGGGGCACGACATCCTCGCGAGCCATGCCGTAGAGGATGCGCGACTGGGTCACGACCACGACCAGCGTGGTGTTCGTGATCGCCACCATTGCGATCACGGCGAAGAGGGTCACCATCACGTCGACGTCGATCGGCAGGACGCCGGCGCGCACCACCTCCAAGAGGGCGGCCGGTGACTCGCCGAGGACGTCAGTGGGCACCACCAGCGCCGCCGCAGCGGCCACGAGCACGTAGATGACCCCGGCGGCGAGCATCCCCCCGATCAGCGCGCGCGGGAAGGCCTTCGAGGGGTTGATCGTCTCCTCTGCGACGTTCGCGGCGTTCTCGAACCCGGTCATGGCGAAGAAGGCCAGGGCGACGCCCGCGATCACGGCGATCACGGGGCTGCCCTCGGCAGTGAACTCCGTCAGCACCGCGAAGTCGGCGTCCCCACGCGCGACGTGGATGACCCCGATGACCATCACGATGAGCAAACCCGCGACCTCGACGAAGGTCATCACCATGTTGGCGACAACAGACTCGGTGATGCCGATGTAGTTGACGACCGAGAGCAGGAGGATGAACGCGATCGTCACGAGCAGCGCCGGCGGTAGAGCCCAGACCTGCCCGAAGTAGCGCGAGAACCCCGTGGCCAGCGAGCCGGCCGCCGCGAAGACCGCCGAGAGCATGCACACGGTGACGAAGAAGGTCAGGGCGTTGTTGCGGAACGCCTTGTGCACGTACAGAGCTGCGCCGGCGGCCTTCGGGTACTTGGTGACCAGTTCGGCGTAGGCGAGCCCGGTGATCGTCGCGATGGTGACCCCGACGGCGAAGGCGATCCAGAAGGCCCCACCGATGGCGGCGGCGACCAGCCCGATCAGCACGTAGATGCCGGATCCGAGCACGTCGCCCAGGACGTAGAAGAAGAGGAGCCGCCCGGTGATCGACCGCTTGAGATCCTCGGGAACGTCCGAGTCCGTGCTGACCCGCGCTTGGGTTGCCGCCATGGTCGTCCTCCCCTTCGTTACCTGCTGCACGACGCGCAGATGTCCTCGAGTGTTACCCAGCCGCCCCCCGTCCATGCACCCGCAGGCGTCCCGTCATCAACCGGCGTGACGAGGAGGACGACGTCAGTGGGGTCGATGCCGACGGCGGCGGGTGCGAAGCGGTCGGAGTAGACCTCGACGGCGCGGGGCGAGGAAGGGCCGGCGACCACGACCGACCTGTCGCGGCGGGAGCGCGTTCCGTGCTGGTCCGAACTGGCCCTGCGACGCACCGTCGGGTATCTCAGCACCGAACAAGAAGTGCAGCAGGCCCGCGCCGTGGTCCTGGCCTACGACGTCGAGATACCGCTCCGCGAATGACGTGGCACCACGCGACCGGCGCCATATCCGGACGTTGCATCTACCGCTTTGGAGTCCGAGTCAGGCTCCCGGCGGGACGATCGTCGCTGGAACCAGGAGCGAGGATGAACCACGTCGCGACCAGTACATGGCAGGCCAGGCTTCAGGATCAGCCCTGGCAACAAAGGTCACGGGCCAGGGTACGCACCCGGACCATCAACATCCCGCTAGCAGCGCCTCCACCGGGCGGTGCCTGGTCTCCACCACCCACGCGACTGGCCATGTGCGCCGGGGTGGCAATTGCCTGTGGGACGACGCCACTGGGCCACCAACCGCGATCACCTGACCACCACGTCGACAACGGCCCCTACCAAGGACCACCGTGGAGGAACCGGGCAGACCGGTAGACCCCCCTGCCCACCGACCCGAACCGTGCCGAGACCAGCGTTCGAGGGTCATCTCCCGAGACCCTGCGAGCGGCGGCATGGCCCTGCTGAGTTCCCGGCGGACCCTTGCCCGGCTTCGAGAACCTCACTACGTTCAAGAACATGGTGGAACAACGTGACGTTGCTCGCAGGTCCCTCATCGTCGCCTCAGCGGCGGTGGCGACGGGGTTAGGAGCCTCGCCGGCGGAGGCGGCCGTGAGGCCGAGGCGCAGGGTGGACTTCGCGAGGTGGGACCCGATTGATGGCCGGTCAACCGTTCCCCTCGACCCGCAACGCGTGGTCATGCATATTGCGGATACTCGGTCGCGGGACATCTACGGTCCGGGGAAGGGACCGGGCGACTCCTATGCGCACTTCTACAACCGCCGTGAGGGCAAGCCTCTGCAACACCAGCTCATGAATCGAAGGGCCGCGGCAGAGCTGGGAGGCAGCGCCTCATCAATCTCCGTTGAGCACCAAGGAGTCGTCGGGGATTCCATGACCGGTTCCCAGCTGACATACCTCGCCAGGATATTCGCGTGGAGCCACTTCTACTGCGGTGTGCCCAATCGCGTCGCGACACCGAGAAACACGACCGGGCTTGCGTGGCATCGTCTCGGCGTTCAGGGCAACTTCGGCCCGTTCGACCGCACCGATCGCAAGACGTGGTCTCGTAGAGACACAGGAGAAGTGTGGTCAAGCGTCGTGAAGTCATGCCCGACTGACAACTTCATCGACCAGATCGACGACGTGTATCGCATCGCGCAGGTCTGGATCGAGATCTACAGGCAACGCGGCTGATCCCCGATCCACCGGTGCTAGCGGGAGTTTCCCCGCTAGCTTTGGGGTGGTCGGTGTTTGTGCTGGTCAGCTAGGGTCTTGGGGCGGGTGGGGTGTATTACCCAGGTCGGGCTTGGGGGGTTACCGGGTGGGCGCGTACTGGTCGATCTTGAACAGGTCGGCCAGTCGTTGTTGGGTGGGGCTGTGGTCGGTGAGCATGCGGCGTGCGCGGGGGCGGCCTTTGCCGCCGTCGTGGTAGAGCAGTACGGTCTCCTGGATGCCGGCCAGGGTGGCCAGCAGCTCGCGGACGGACAGGTCCAGCCCGGCTTGGGTGGCGTGCCGGCGC
>JBBQWX010000200.1:0-7093 GCA_038210185.1 Actinomycetales bacterium | reverse complement strand
CCGGACGGTCACCTCACCGGCATCCTTGGCCGCGGCGGCGTCGAGCTCGTCGATGTGGCGGGCGGTGAGCCCCAGCTCGAGCTCGACGTCGGCGAGGGTCGGGCGCGCGCCGATCCAGAACTCGCCGTAACGGCTGTCGGCGAAGAACTCGTCGCTGTCGCGGTCGGCGAGGGGCCGGAAGTAGAGCACGGCCTCGTGCCCGGCGGTGCCGCCGTCGTCGGGGACCACCGGCTCCAGGACGAGCACGGCATCCGGCTCACGGTCGGCGCCCAGCCCGGTCAGCCAGGCGAAGGCGGTGTGCGGCCGGAACACGTAGTCGGTGTCGTTGCTGCGCACCTTCAGGCCGCCGGCCGGGATGATGAGGCGCTGCCGGGGGAAGGCCGCGCTCAGCACCGCACGCCGGGCGGCGGCCGGGGCCGCCGCGGGGGAGGGGCCGCTGACCTGCGGGCGACGCGGCGCCCACCCGTCACGCACGAAGGCGCGGAACTCGTCGGTGGTCGCCCGGGCGCGGTTGTCTGCCTGCTTCTGCTGCTCGCTCACCAGCCCATGCTGCCACGGGGCCGGACGTGCGGCCGCGCGGGCGTAGCCTGCGGGGCATGGGTGCCTTCGACGGGAAGACGCTGGCCGACCGCTTCCGCAACCACTTCGGACACACCGACCACCTCTACGGCGCGCTGCTCGCGGAGATGGCCGACGACTGGGAGGTCGGCGGGGTGACCCGCGAGATCTTCGTCGGCTGGGAGGACGCCCCGGCACGGCAGTTCCCGCAGCTGCGGATGCTCGCCGGGCTCTTCCGCATCGTGCTGCGCGGTGACGCGCCGCAGCTCGAGGGGTTCTACCCGGCGCTGGGAGGCGACTTCGACCACCACGAGGCGTGGGCCGTGGTGCGCCCGGTCCTCGGGGCGCACGCCGAGGAGCTGCACGAGTCGCTGCGCGAGGCGCCGCAGACCAATGAGCCGGCCCGCACCGTCGCCCTGCTCGTGGGGCTGGCCGAGGCGGTGCGTCGCACCGGCCTGCGCCGGGTTCGGCTGCTCGAGCCGGGCGCGTCCGCAGGGCTGGGGCTGCTCGTCGACCACTACCGCTTCGAGGGCGACGGCTGGGCTGCCGGTCCGCAGGAGGCACCACTGGTCGTCGCGAGCTGCGGGGCCGCGGGCTTCGTGCCCGAGGCGGTCGAGGTCGTCGACCGGCGGGGCTGCGACGTGGCCCCCGTCGACGCCGCCAGCGAGGAGGGGGCGGCCTACCTCACCTCGTTCGTCTGGCCCTGGCAGCTCGACCGCCATGCGCGCCTGGCCGCCGCCCTGCGCGTGGCGCGCGAGCACCCCGTGGTCGTCGACCAGGCGCCGGCGTCGACGTGGGTCGCGGAGCAGCTCGCCGAGCCGGTCGACGACGGGGTGCTCACCGTCGTGTGGCACTCCGTGACCAGGCTGTACTGGCCGGCGGCGGAGACTGCCGCGACGACGGCCGCGGTCGACGAGGCACGCGGTCGCCTCCCCGTGGTGCACATCGCGCTCGAGCACCGCTGGCCGGCCAAGGGCGACGAACGCGAACCCGGGATGCCGTTGCTCACCGTCGACGACGACCTCGTCGCGGTCTGTGACCACCACGGACCGCCCGTACGCTTGACGTGATGACCGTTCCACCCGACCCGCGACCCCGTGCCCAGCGGCGCCGGCCGCCGCCGGCCTCGTCCGCCGTGATCGCCCGGCGCCGCTTGGTCGTCGGGGGTGGCACCGTCCTCGGTCTCGGGGCCCTCGGGATCGGCGTCCGCGAAGTGCTGGCCGACGACACGACCGGGAGCACCTCCGTCGGCGCGGCCCGGACGCCGACGTCGAGCGCCGCGCCCACCGCGTCCCCGTCTGCATCCGCCACGGCGTCTCCGGGTCCGAGCGCGAGCCCCTCGGCGGCAACGGTGCAGCGGGTCGAGGCGCCACGGCTGGCCGCCCGGCTCGAGAGCTACCTCGACGGCCGCAGCGGCGACCTGGGCCTGGAGCTCGTCGACCTGCGCCGTGGCCAGTCCTTCCGGTACGACGCCGAGGAGGGCTACTGCTACAGCACCATCAAGGTGCTCGTCCTCACCACGGTGTTGCACCAGCTGCAACAGGACGACAAGCAGCTCAGCGCTCGCCGACGCCGGCTCGCCGAGCGGATGATCACCCGCAGCGACAACGCCGCCACCGAGTCACTGCTCGCCGAGGTCGGCCGCGACGAAGTGCGCCGAGTCGGTGACCTCGTCGGCATGGGCGACACGACGATGGACGGCGGCTGGTGGGGGCTGTGGCGCACCACCCCCGGCGACCTCAACGCGATGGTGGGCGCCGTGCTCAGCTCGGATTCCGTGCTCGACGGCTCGCGGCGCGCCGTCGCCCGCTTCCTGATGGCCGACGTCGTGGCAGAGCAGCGCTGGGGAGTGTTCGCCCCGGAGTCGGGCCGGGTCCACGTCGCCGCGAAGAACGGCTGGGGGCCGCTACCCGACGGCTACCGGCTCAACTCGGCGGGCTGGGTGTCCGCCGACGACCGCGAATACCAGCTCGCCATCCTGTCGAACAGCCCGGCGGGGTTCCGGTACGGACGCCGGACGATCTCGGAGGTCGCCGACATCTGCCACCGCGCCATCGGGCAGGGCCTGGCGTAGGGCCCGGCCATCGGAGCGCCCGACGTGCCGCAGACGGTCTACTCGACGTCGACCCAGCCCAGGGTGCGCTGCACGGCCTTCTGCCACCCGGCATACCCGTCGCGGCGCTGCGCGTCGCTCCACCGGGGCTCCCAGCGCTCGTCCTCCGCCCACTTCGTGCGCAGCTCGTCGGTGCCCGACCAGAACCCCGTCGCCAGCCCGGCGGCGTAGGCCGCACCCAGCGCGGTGGTCTCGGGCACGACGGGCTTGGACACCGGCACCCCGAGCACGTCGGCCTGCAGCTGCATGCACAGCCGGTTCGCGGTGATGCCGCCGTCGACCTTGAGGCAGGTGAGAGCCACACCCGAGTCGGCGGCCATCGCGTCGACGACGTCGCGGGACTGGTAGCAGATCGCCTCGAGGGTGGCCCTCGCGAGGTGCGCGTTGGTGTTGAAGCGGGACAGCCCGACGATCGCGCCACGGGCGTCGCTGCGCCAGTAGGGGGCGAACAGCCCGCTGAACGCCGGCACGAAGTAGACGCCACCGGTGTCGTCGACGGAGGCCGCGAGGGTCTCGACCTCGGAGGCGCCCGAGATGATGCCGAGCTGGTCGCGCAGCCACTGGACCGCGCTGCCGGTGACGGCGATCGAGCCCTCGAGGGCGTAGACGGGCTTCGCGTCGCCGAACCGGTAGGCCACCGTGGTCAGCAGCCCGTTGCTGCTGCGGACGAGCTCCTCACCGGTGTTGAGCAGCAGGAAGTTTCCGGTGCCGTAGGTGTTCTTGGCCTCGCCGGGCTCGAAGCAGACCTGGCCCACGGTCGCGGCCTGCTGGTCTCCGAGCACCCCGGTGATCGGCACGGGCGCACCACCGCGTGGGGCGGTGGTGGTGCCGAAGGCCGTGGTGTCGCTGCTCGAGCTGATGCTCGGCAGCATCGCCCGCGGGATGCCGAAGAACCCGAGCAGCTCGTCATCCCAGTCGAGCGTGGTGAGGTCCATCAGCATCGTGCGGCTGGCATTGGTGACGTCGGTGGTGTGCACGCCGCCCTCGGGGCCACCGGTGAGGTTCCAGACCACCCAGCTGTCCGGCGTGCCGAAGAGGGCGTCGCCGCGCTCGGCCGCCGCGCGCAGGCCGTCGACGTGCTCGAGCATCCACTGCACCTTGCCGGCCGAGAAGTAGGTGGCGGGGGGAAGGCCGGCCTTGTGCCGGATGACGTCGCCGCGCCCGTCGGCGTCCAGAGCCTTGGCGATCGAGTCGGTGCGGGTGTCCTGCCAGACGATGGCGTTGTGGAACGGGCGCCCGGTGTGGCGGTCCCACACGATGGCCGTCTCACGCTGGTTGGTGACCCCGATGGCGTCCAGGTCCGAGCTCGCGATGCCCGCCTGGCCCAGGGCGCTGCCGATGACCGTCTGGGTGCGGTCCCAGATCTCGAGGGGGTTGTGCTCGACCCACCCGGCGCGGGGGAGCAGCTGCTCGTGCTCGAGCTGGTGCTTCGCCACGGGTCGCCCGTCGTGGTCGAAGACGATGAAGCGCGTGCTCGTCGTGCCCTGGTCGACCGCACCGATGAAGTCACCCATGACGCGAGGGTATTACCGCGCGGGCCGGGCCGCGTGGGCACCCGGACCCGGCGCGCCACGTGAGGAACGGCACGGCCCTGCCCCCTGCCGGATGCCGGGGGCGCGCGCGAGGATGGACCCCCTCACGTCGAGCGAAGGAGACATCGGTGCAGTTCGGGCGCAGCTACGAGGAGTTCGAGGTCGGGGCGACCTACAAGCATTGGCCCGGCAAGACGGTGACGGAGTACGACGACCACCTGTTCTGCCTGCTCACGATGAACCACCACCCCCTGCACCTCGACCTGAACTACGCGGAGGGGTCGACCCAGTTCGGGCGCAACGTCGTCGTCGGCAACTACGTCTACTCGATCCTGCTCGGCATGTCGGTGCCCGACGTCAGCGGCAAGGCGATCGCCAACCTCGAGATCGAGAGCCTGCGGCACGTGGCACCGACCTTCCACGGTGACACCCTGTACGGCGAGACCACGGTGCTCGACAAGTGGGAGAGCACGAGCAAGGACGACCGCGGCGTCGTGCACGTCGAGACGATCGGCTACAAGCAGGACGGCACCGTCGTGTGCATCTTCCGGCGCAAGGTGATGGTGCCCAAGGACAACTACCTCGCCGAACGCGGGGGCGAGCAGCCGGGCCGCCCCACGCCGGTGCCCGACCGCAACTGGCCGGGCCCGGCCGCACCGCCCCAGGGCTGAGCGGCATCACCGGGCCCGCTACCCGGCATCGTTCCAGCTGGTATCGCTCCAGCTGGTATCGCTCCAGCTGGCGTTGCGACCGTCGGCCGTCCAGTCGACCCGAGTGACCACCGGGTCGACCTGTCGGGAGCCTCTACCGTGGCGAGGACGGCCACGCCCGACCCGCCGAAGAGGGGGCGGGAGTCGGTGGTCACCAGGGTGGCTCCCGGGGCGACCATCACGGAGTAGTAGCGCAGCACGACGACCTGGCGTTGCCGGTCGGGCAGCGTCGCGAGCAGGCTCACCACGACGTCCCGGTCCTCGGTGGTGCTCACGTTCGCCGTGGGTGTGTCGGAAGGCGTGGCCACGGCGAGCTCCGCACCGTGGCGCCGCCACCGGTCGGTGCGCTCGCTGACCAGGATGCGCCGGGCGTAGGCCATGGCGGTCTCGGGCCGAACCCGCGGCCAGGCCACGTAGGTGCGCACCAGCGCGGCTTGCACGAGGTCGTGGGCCGCGTCGTGCTCACCGATGAGCAGCCACGCGGTGCGCAGCAGCGACGGGGTGGCCTGCTCGACGCACGCCGTGAAGGCGGCGTCACGCTCGGCCTTGCCGGTCCGGCCCATGCCACCTCCCCGAGGCCTCGTCACACCCTGCACTACGCAGGGATGCCGGGAGAGGTTGCCTCACCGGGACCGAGTGTCGGGCGCCACTACGCTGGCGACGTGGCCATCGACCTGCACACGCACTCGACGGCAAGTGACGGCACCGAGGCTCCGGGCGTGGTCGTGCAGAGGGCGGTCGAGGCGGGGCTGACCACGCTGGCCCTCACCGACCACGACACCACCCTCGGCTGGGCAGAGGCGAGCGACGCCGCGCAGGCCCTGGGCATCAGGCTCGTACGCGGCATCGAGATGTCGTGCAGCCGGCGCGGGCAGAGCATCCACCTGCTGGCCTACCTGCCCGACCCCGACCACCCTGCGCTGGTCGCCGAGCTGGCCCGGGCACGGGAGAGCCGGGACACCCGGCTCGACCGGATGGTCGCGCTGATGGCGCGTGACGGCATCCCCGTGACGGTGGAGTCCGTGCGCGCCCAGGTCGAGAACGGCGCGACGGCCGGGCGGCCGCACATCGCCGACGCCCTGGTCGCGGCCGGGGTCGTCGCGCACCGCGACGAGGCGTTCGCCCGCTGGCTCGGCAACGACAGCCGCTACTACGTGGGGCACTACGCGCCCGACCCGGTGCAGGCCGTGGTGGTGGTGCGCGCTGCCGGGGGAGTTCCGGTCATCGCGCACCCGTGGTCGGGCACGCGCGGCCGTGTCGTGCGCGACGCGCTGGTCGAGGAGATGGCTGCGGGCGGGCTGGCGGGTCTCGAGGTCCACCACCGCGACCACGACGCGGATGCCGTGCGCCACCTCGCCGCGCTCGCCCGCTCGCTCGACCTCCTGGTCACCGGTTCGAGCGACTACCACGGCGAGGGCAAGCTGAACCGGCTCGGCGAGTTCACCACTGAACCAGCGGTTCTCGAGGCCATCGAGGCGTTGGCCACCGGTGCCGCGGTCGTGCAGCCGTGAGTTTCGACCCGCCCTGTTCTCGGTGCCTGTCCTCTTCTCGTGGCCCGTCCTGCAGGGGGATGGTGGGTACCTCGCCGCGGCGGTGACCCCGGTGACCGCGATGGTGGTCGTCTAGCTGATGATCCGGCTCGCCTCGCCGACGGCTCGTTGCTCGGGGGCAGCGACACCGTGCCGCTCACCGGGACGGCGGTGCTGCTGCTGTGGCCATCGCGAGTGCAGCTGACTCGTCGACTGGCCGACTTGCTGACTTGCTGACTTGCTGACTTGCCGACTTGCCGACGGGCCGACTGCCTGACTTGCCGACTTGCCGACGGGCCGACTGCCTGACTTGCCGACTCGCCGACTCGCCGACTCGCCGACTCGCCGACTCGCCGACTCGCCGACTCGCCGACTCGCCGACTCGCCGACTCGCCGACTCGGTGATCGCGCGTTCGCTCCTGGAGTCGGGGCGAACTGAGCGGTTGGGTTGCGCGCCGTGGCGCGTTCGACTACACCGGAAGGTGCTGCCGTGCAGCGAAATTGGTCCATTCGAACACTTGTGCGAATCATTGCCTGCCAGTAGAATCGTGGTAGCGAGACAGCGCGAGGGGGGTGGGGGTCATGGCGGTCGGTGCGGGCGACGTGCAGGCGGTGTGTGAGGCGGTGCTGGTCGAGCTCGGTGGGGCGTTT
>JBBQWX010000199.1:0-7155 GCA_038210185.1 Actinomycetales bacterium | reverse complement strand
GCCTCACTGACCACCCCCGGCAGACGGCCGGGAAACGAGCACGAATGAGCGCCCCGCCCGCCAAGCCCGAAACCCTTCCACTACAACCACAAACCCCTGCTCATCCCATCGGGTCACCCACATTCATGCCGGAAGACCCCCATTTTGACGCAGCGTTCAACTTGGGCGAGCTGTCGCTTCTGGGCGCCCGCGCAGCGGGTCCGATCGGCGGAACCGGCTCAGCCGTCCGCCAGCCGCACCGCCGCATGCAGCACGTCGTCTCTCATGATCCGGCCAGCCTTGGCTGGTTCCTCGAAGATCGGGCTGTGCGCGGAGTGATCGAAGGTGTAGAAGCCCTTGACCGGGGCCTGCAACCTCTGGAAGTAGTCCCGGGCCAGGTCGTAGGAGCAGGTGCGGTCGAACACGCCGTGCAGGAAGTAGGCCGGAACGTCGAGCGACGGCACTCTCTCGGCGAGATCGGTGGAGAGCATGTCATCCCACAGTGCGCTCACGCCGCTGGCGAACTTCCCACGCCAGAGCCCCACCTTCTCGGCCACCGAGTACTGCGGGCTGGCCAGCGAGGGCAGGAACACGCCGGTGACGACGGACCTCATGTCGTGAGTAGTCCCGACGCCAAGGCGGTGCATCGCCTCGTCCCGCACCGCCAGGTAGGCCTGGGGTGTGCCGTGAGCCTCGGACACCGGTGCGGCCGTGAGCCTCTTCACCATCGTGTGGTCATGGCGCTTGGTGTACTCGGCCACCATGAACTCGTAGGCCATTGTCTCAGAACTTAGCTGGTTGACCATCTGTGCCATGCCCAGGTAGGCGGCGTACAGCTCTGGCCGCTGCGACACGGCCTGAAGGCCGATGAACGACCCTCCGGAATGCCCCATCAGGTAGATGCGGTCCTGACCGAAACGCTCCTGCAGGTAGTGGGTCACCGAGAAGGTGTCCAGGATGCACTGTTCCGTGGTGACGGAGGTCCGAGGCGATGACGAGTCGTACGAGAGCCCGGCCCCTCGCTGATCCCACCAGGCGACCGTGAAGTGATCCTCGAGCGGTGTCGGGCGCCGCTCCGTGAGGAAGTACTCGGGCAGGCCGCCATGCAGGTAGAGCAGCACGGGGTTCGTGACATCCGTGCCGCGCAGGAACATCCCCTGTCGGGCTCCGTTGACGTCGAGGAAGCGCTTCTCGCACAGGCCGCGCGGCGCAACCCGGCCGCTGGCGTCCCTCACCGGTTCCAGACGGCCGGTCCACAGAGCCCCCAGGCGTCGAAAGAGGTCAGGTGACGATGTCATGAGCCGTGGCTTCGACGGACGGCTCAACCGTTGCCCTGACCGTGCACCCGGGTGACCGTCGTGACGAGGATGGCGTCGGAGAGCTCGTGGACTCCGGTGGTGAGGCTGGTCGGGCGCGGCCGCAGGTCCGCGGCCGGTGACCTCTCCAGACCCAGGGTGTAGGATCCGATGGCCAGCTCGACGTCGGAGCCGGCCGGCACGGTTACCTTGACCGGGATGCTGCCCTGCGGGCTGAAGGCGACCACGCGCACCGAAGCCGGTGCCCCGGTTGCGGCCGCCGGCATGTCCTTGCCGTTGACCGCGATGGCCTGGATGCCGTCGCCGCTGCGGGCGTCGATGGTCACCGCGGAGCTCCCTGACGGTGCGGTCACGTCGACGGTGAGCTCACGTCCTCGTGCGGTTGCGACGTCCGAGGTGACGGTCACGGCCGGCCCGCGCGCATCCGCCGGGACCGGGGGGGCTGGTGCGGCGCTGGCAGGCTCGGTCTCGCCTGCCTGGTGGAAGGGCGACGCCTCGAACTGCGTCGGAGTCCAGCCAGTCTCGGCGACCTGCCTCGTGTAGGTGTCGAGCTCGGCCGGAAGGGCGACCCAGCGCGCCGTCCCGGTGTCGGCGTCCGCGTGGTAGACCAGCAGGTCCGGCCGGGGCCCGGAGCTCCCCGCACTGACCATCGCCCCCACGGCCACGAGCGCCATGGTGATGGCACCGGCGACGGCAGGCGGTCGCCAGCCGGACCTCGGTCGGGCGACCAGCGCCAACGGGAGCACCAGGGTCAGGGCCAGCACGACCCACAGCATCGGCAACGGCGTGGCGACCGGCAGCATCAGCTCGAAGCGGGCCGACAACAGGAAGTACAGGGCGACCAGGGGGCTGATCAGCAGCACGGCAGGGAGGGCGGCGAGGGTCACCGTCGCCAGCGTCACCCGGGGGGACCGCTCAGCGGAGGCGAGGACGCCGAAGCCGGCGGTGGCGGCCAGGAGCGGCCAGGTGGCGGCGTACGCGGCATCCGGTAGAACGGCGGCGAGCAGCAGCGCCATCAGGCTCCAGCCGACGAGTGCCCCAGCCACGACCTCGAGCGCACCGCACCGGGCCAGCAGCGGCCACAGCACGAGCAGCACCCCGACAGCGCCTGCGGCGACGGCGGCCAGGATGTACGGAGTTCGCTCGTACACACCGCCTTGGAGCGCGTCGGACAGCCGGGGGTCGATGGCGCGCGCAGCGAGCCACAAGCCGGTGGCAGCCACGATCCCGGCCAGCCCGGCCAGGCCCAGACCCAGCCAGGACAGGATCACTCGGGGCAGGGTGATGCGGCCGCGGCGCCTCGCCAGCCCGATCACCGCGACCACTCCCGCCGCGGCCAGAAGGGCCAGGGGCAGCGACCACGTCGACGGGTACGCCACGGTGACACCGCGTACGACGGTGAACGCGACGAGGTTGGGCTGCTCGACGGAACCCAGGTCCGCCTGTGACAGCTGTCGCGCCAGCGCGACCACGGTGGTGCCGTACTCGGCCATCGTGCCCTCGTGCATGCCGGCGGCGCTGTCGGTGCCGGCGTGGTAGGCAGGCAGGCCACCGACGACGACCAGCTCAAGCCCGGCCGGAACGACCTCCTGGTAGCGCCCCAGGTCGGCCCCCTGGCCGGTGGCGTTCAGCGGTGCGCCGAACGCCGAGTAGACGACCGGCGAGGTGGCCACGTCGAGGTACTGGCGCAGGGCCCAGCCGTTCTCGGGCGTGGTCAGGGCAGGGGTGACCCGCCCGGCATTGCCGACCCCCTCGGTGTTGACGACGACCCGCACGTCGCCCAACCACCCGGCCGACTCGACCAGCGCCAGCGAGCCGAGCATCTCGTGCTCCTCGCCGTCGACGAAAGCCACGATGACGTCGTGGCGAGGTGGCGGCCCCGACGCCAACAGCCGCATGGCAGCCAGCACACTGACCACACCTGCGCCGTTGTCGCCCGCCCCGGCGGCGGCGGGGACGGAGTCGTAGTGGGCCGCCAGCAGCACGGCCTGGTCCGCGTCCGGGCCCGTTCCCTCGATCCGGGCGACGATGTTGCGAACCGTGCCGGTCCACACCGAGTTCGGTGCGTCCGGGGCCATCGTGACCCTCTGCTCGTCCACCTGCGGGTCCAAGCCGACGGCGGTCAGCTCCTGCACCAGGTAGGCCTCCACCGCGGCCTGCTCTGCGCTCCCCATCGGGTGCGGCGACGCCGCCACAAATGCCAGGTCGTCACGTGCGCGGTCCATCGAGAAGCCCGCGACGGCATCCTCGCTTGGTGTGGCCGGTGACAGCAGCGGGGCGACCCCGGCGAAGGCGGTCGCTGCGAGCACGGCAGCGGCCAGGAGCGCCCCAACCAGCCCGGCTCTGCGAGCAGTCGGCTGCGCCAGCTCGGGCGTTCGCACCGGGGGCGAGGTCGGTCGAAGGGTGCTTGTCATGCCTGCACCGTGGAACGGGAGTTGGCGCGGCGTGGGCGTTCATTGCCGGTGCGTTCGATCGTGGCCCTCAGTGGGGTGTCACGGCTGAGAATCGTTGCCTCGAACTGGATGCCGACTCCGATCGGCCCCGGGGTCACCTTGGTCGCCTCGGTCATGTCGGGGATGTCGGCCGGCTCGTTGCGTTGGTCGGCAACGACGTCGAAGACCACCTCGACCTGGCGGGCGATCTCCAGGCTGCCCCGTACCTGGCTCACGACGTGCCTCCACGGTGCAGGTGGAGCAGTTTCCAACCGACAAGCGCGAACCACGTCGGCAGGAGCAACCCGTAGAGCAGGTAGCCCGGGCCGACCATCGGCCGCAGCGCTTCAGCCACGATGCCTGCCGCGCCGGCGACCATCCCGAGGGGGCCCAGGACGCGTCCGAAGAACGACGCCCGGCGCATGATCCCCGCCCAGGACAGCAGCAGGATCGCTGCCGCGGTCAGGATCCCCGCCCAGGACACCGCATTCGTGGCGGCGATCAGCGACTCCGCCGCACTGACCAACCCGGCCCGCTCTGCGTCGCCACCGGCGTCCTGGTAGTTGTTGCTGAGCACGACGAGTCCGCCGTGCAGCGACTGGGGACTGCTGCCCAGCGCCAGAGCGATCACCTCCGAGGCGACCCCGAACAGGCCACCAATGGCAGCGACGCTCTTGTCCACCTCCTTGAGCGCCACCGCCACGGCGCTGAACACGACCAGGGCGGGCACCGCCAGCCCGACGAAGCACACCAGCTCGGTCAGGTAGAGAACCTTGTGGGCGGCGATGTACTCCAGCAGCGCGGCGCCTTCGGTGGGTGGGAGCGGAGCGGCGAACACGAGCGCCACCGGCACCACCACGAGCAGAACGTACAGCAGCGCCGACCATCCGCCGGCCTTGTACAGCCGGCCCCACGTCATGTCCGCACCTCCCGGTCCGAGGAGCTTGACGCCGGTTGTAGCGGTAGCGGTCCCGCCGGGTGGGCCGGTCACGCCGTGCTCCGGCGATGACGAGGTGCGGGGAGCGGGGGCGGGAACGTTCATCATTCACCGACCTTCTCGGCCAACGTGGCCGAAATCCTTCTCGTGCCGGGTCGATGGACTGGAATGCAACGCACAACCCACCCGGCAGGGTGGACGCTACGCCGACGCCGGACAGGTGCTCGTGAATCGTGGTGGACGCCACGCAACCCCCGGGCGGAGCCCGTTGTGACCTCCGTCGCTGCGACCGAGACCCGGCAGCGAGAGACTCCAGTTGTAGCTCCCGAGGTCACAGAAGGTGGGTGGGTGTGATGCGGCCGACGGTCAACACTGGTCACCAAGCGGACACCGCGGTCGGTGTCGCGATTGCGCTTGGCGCCGGCGTCGGAATGGTCGCTGGGCTCATCCTGGGCGGAGGTGCAGGCCTGGCTGTAGGCGCCGGACTTGGCGCCGGCGTCGGCGTTGTGGTGGGAGCCGTCTGGGACGGCGCACGCCCGAGACGACAGTCACCGCCGCCACCACAGTGAGCGCCGGGTGATCGGGGCATGCCTCGTGATCCGGCGGACGACTGGGTACGAGGTCCTCCAGCAGCCGGCCCCTGCCCGGCGCCGCAGTCAACAGAGAAGAGAAGTGGCGCCCTCCCGGGCGTTGCTGCGGTTCTTCTCCACCGTTTAACTGCTCCCAGGGAACGGTGGCGACAGCGAAAGGCTCGGGGAGACCGGCAGCCCCGCCCAGAACGGGGGCCTACGCAAACTGGACCGTTCCACCAAGCCGTCCCCTCGACGGTCGTGCGGTGTGCTGTGCCACAGTTCTGCGCCCTCACGCCACGCCGGGCGTAGACCGGTGGGGAAGCCTCGCAGAGGTGGTGCCCCATGGATCACCGGACCGGTCCTGAGCTCGCGGTCGAGCCCGCGCCGTGCGCTTCTGCTGACCTGCTCACCGCCCAGCCCCACACCGCAGCAAGGAGCTGACGCACCATGTACCCGCTCGCCTTCGAGCACCTGACCAAGCGCTATCGCTCCAACGTCGTCGTCGGCGACCTCTCCTTCACCGTTCAGCCGGGACGGGTCACCGGCTTCCTCGGGCCCAACGGGGCCGCAAGTCCACGACGATGAGGATCCTGCTCGACCTGGCCAAGGCCGACGGCGGTCACGCAACGATCGGCGGCTTGCGGTACCGCGACATGCCCGGCCCTGCCCGATCCGTCGGCGTGGTGCTGGAACCGAACGCCTTCCACCCGGGTCGCAGTGCGCGCAACCACCTGCAGATCCTGGCTCGGGCCTGCGTTGCACCCCAGCACCAGGTGCCCCTGGACCAGCTCGACCACCCGCATCCCGGCGTTGCCCTGCCACTGCCCCACCGACCCGGACGGGCCCCGCCACACGTTCCACAGCACCAGCTCCAACGGGCGCCGCCCGCCGACCAGGGATACCTCCACCGGGAAGGCCGACCCGCCCCACAGCACGACCCTGTTGGACCGGCGCCCACCCACCACCGCCGTGCCACGGGTCACGTCGAACGCGACCCCCTGGTGCAGGTCCCCGGTGAACTCCGCCGACACGTCCAACACGCACGGGCCCGAGAACCGCAATCCCACCGACCCGGGGACCGGCTTCCCACCCCACTGGGCCAGGGGCGCCCCGTTGAGCGCGTACTGCTCCCCGAAGCTGCGCATCCACCCCCCCCTTTTCCGACGACGCGACCGGTGACACGCGCTTGCAACGAACCGCCCACAGGTGACGCCACGTGTGGACGCCTGGCGCAAGTATCGACCGGGCCCTGTCAGTGCCACCACCCCAGGGCGTGTCACGATCACCCGTGAGCCCCCGGCCCGGTCCCCAACCTCGGCGTCGCGTCCGCGCGCATAGCCGGTGTTCTGTGGTCCCAGCCAGCTCAGCTCGTCGAGGAGGGTGGCGTCCTTGTTGACGAGCGGGCACATCGAAGCGTCGGTTGCGCGTCGCCAGACGCCGTCGAACTGTTCGGACGTCAGACGCCGAGACGCGGCGTGACAGCGGGGGGCCCGGGCGATCGTGCCGACGCCAAGGCCGGCGTGTGAATGGCCGCCAACCATGTCGGGGCGCCCTCATGGAGTCGGCGCGTGGCCCCATCGCCTGCTGAAACTCGTTCTCCCGCCGGGACGCCGAGGAGCACCGTGGACTTCGCGCAGCCTTGGCGAACCCGTGCTCGAAGTGCCGGGCGCCTGCCTCGTCGGTCGCGCCGGGAGTGAACCTCGCCGTGCCCGGCGCAGTACGACGCGGTCACGGCGAGGACCACGTCGGACAGGATCACGTCGGAGATGGTGCCGGCCGTGTCGCCTGCCATGAGCATGGGACCGCCCTGAGCGGTTTTCTGCCAACCTCATGGGACCACCTGGATTGCCAGTTATGGGACCACCCGGCGCGCCGCGTCGAGGGTTCTTCGGTCTGCTCGTTGACTCGCCACGTCTTGT
>JBBQWX010000198.1:0-7186 GCA_038210185.1 Actinomycetales bacterium | reverse complement strand
CATCGACGTGCCCTTTGGGGTCGCGGAAGGCTGACCCCACCCGAGCCGCTGACGCGCCATGTGGGGCCCCGCCCGCCCGGTCGGGGCCCCTCATCGTGCCCGGGTGAACCACCGCTGGCGAGGGCGCGCCCTTTTCGACTCGCTGACCAGAAGTTGAACCGGCCTTTGCCCAAGAACCGCTCCTGCCGACGCACACTTGATCCGCAGGCGGCCCTCCGGGTCCCGTGCAGCGCGGCCCGCCACCACCCCCGGTGGCGGGCCGCCACCATGCCCGGCCCGGCGTCCACCTGCGGGGCAGCCCCCGGCGGGGCGCCGGTCCCGCCGATACGCTCGCCCCGTGCCGACCGATGCGTCCAGCGACCCACCGCCCGTCGACGGCTCGCTCGTTGACCCCCCGCCCCTCGACGGCTCGCTCGTTGACGGCTCGCTCGTTGACCCCCCGCCCCTCGACGGCTCGCCCGTCGTGCGCCCTGCGCGCACCGGCGACGTGCGCGACATCCGGGCGCTCGTGGCACCGCTGGCGGAGCAGCGGGTGCTGCTCAACAAGGAGGCCGTCGCCTACTACGAGTCGGTCACCGACTTCGTCGTCGCGCAGGTGGGCGACCAGGTCGTCGGCTGCGGTGCCCTGCACGTGCTCTGGGAAGACCTCGGCGAGGTGCGCACCCTGGCCGTCGACTCCACGGTGCGCGGTACCGGAGTCGGGTCGGCGGTGCTGGACCGGCTCGTGGAGCGCGCCCGACTGCTCGGCCTGAGCCGGCTGTTCTGCCTCACCTTCGAGACGGCGTTCTTCGCCGGCCACGGCTTCGAGCCCATCGAGGGCCAGGCTGTCGACCCCGAGGTGTACGCCGAGCTGCTGCGCAGCTATGACGAGGGCGTCGCCGAGTTCCTCGACCTCGAGCGGGTCAAGCCGAACACCCTGGGCAACACCCGCATGCTGCGCGTGCTCTGACCCGCTCGGCGGCGCTCGGCGGCGCCCCGGATGCCGCGCACGACTCCCGACGGGGGCGGGCTACGAGCCGCGTTGTGGGTGAAAACCGGCGCCTGGACGCCAGTTCTCACCCACATTCGGAGCGAGTCGGGTGACGGTGACCCGCGGGACCGTTGACGAAGCGCATCGCCTCGGCGCCGAACCGCTCGACGAACGTGGCGCCCCCCGTGTGCGGGCCCTCGGTCACCACGAGAACCGCCCGGCCCCGCGCCGGGCCCGGGTCGCCGATGGTGAGGCGAGTGCCCGTCGGAAGGTTCTCGTGGTGACAGGTCGAGGTAGAGCTGGTCGCCGGCCAGGGCCCGCCGCGCCGGGTCGCGGGGTCGCCGGGTCGCCGGCGAGGAACGCGGCCATCCGGGCACTCATCACGGTGACCTGCATCTGCGGGTGCGGCCCGAGGTCGGGCGTGCGGCTGTTGACGCGCTGCGACCAGCCGTCGCCGACCAGTCCCACGGTCAGGTCGAGCTTCCCCTCGCCGAGCACCTCGCGCTCCCCCGGCGCGGGGCGGCGGACGACGAGCTCGAGGGTGCCGACGTCGCGCGGAACGGCGAGCAGCTGCGGCACGAAGGCCTCGAGCTCTCGCGCCGTCCGGTGCCGGGCGGTCTGCCCGGCCGTGCCCGATGACGTGGCGGCGTTGGCCTTGCCCACCAGTGTCGCGGTCCCCGGCGCCGGGCCGCACGGGTGTTCCACGGGCCGAGCACGCCCGACCTGGCGACGAAAGGCGCGCAAACTCGCAGGGAGGACCCCCACCCGGCGCCTGCTCGCAACGTCGACGGGCGAGCACTCCTCAGCGCGGGAGGCGGTAGCGGTCGCCTCCGTGCGGCTCGAGCAGCCCGTCCTCGACGAGGGAGGCGATGCAGCGGTCGACCTGGACCGGGTCGGGGCCTGAGGTGGCCAGGGCGTCGCGTGCCACCGCCCCGGGGCGCTCACGCAGCAGCTGCAGCACGGCCCCCCGCACCTGGCGGTCGGTGCCGTGCCACGCCTGTCCCCGGCGTGGCGGGCCCTCGGGGGCCGGGCGCCCGGCCGCCACCCACGCGCACACGTCGAGCACGGGGCACGCGTCGCACCGTGGGGCCCGGGCCTGGCAGACCAGCGCGCCGAGCTCCATCACGGCGACGTTCCAGGTGGCCGACGTGGCCGCGTCGTCGGGCACGAGTGAGGCGGCCAGCGCCGACTCACCGACCGTGAGGGCCGGTGCTGCGTGGGCGTCGCCCCGCACGGCGCGAGCCAGCACTCGCCGCACGTTGGTGTCGACCACGGTGGTGCGGCGCCCGAAGGCGAACGCCGCCACCGCGGCCGCCGTATACGCCCCCACCCCCGGCAGCGCGCGCAGAGTGGGCTCGTCATCCGGCACCGCGCCGGCGTGCCGTTCCACGAGAACCGCTGCTGCCTCACGCAGCCGCAGGGCCCGCCGCGGATAGCCGAGCCGACCCCACGCGCGCACGACCTCGCCGGGCGACTCGGCCGCCAGGTGGGTCGGGGTGGGCCAGCGCCGCATCCACTCGTGCCACACCGGCTCGACCCGGGCCACCGGGGTCTGGTGCGACATGACCTCCGAGACCAGCACCCCCCACGGGGAGCACGACGGGTCGCGCCACGGGAGCGCGCGGGCGTTGACGGCATACCAGTCGAGCACCCGCTCGCGCAGCAGGGCCGGGCTGAAGGCCGCGGGCGCGCGGCGCCGATCGGGCACGGCGGGGGCGGTCAGACGTAGCGCTCGAGGATGCTCGACTCGGCCAGCCGCGACAGGCCCTCGCGCACGAGGCGGGCCCGGCCCTCACCGACGCCGTCGACGTCCATCAGCTCGTCGATGTTGGCGGCGAGCAGCTTCTGCAGGCTGCCGAAGTGCGAGACCAGGCGGTCGACGATGGCGCCGGGCAGGCGCGGCACCTTGGACAGCAGCCGGTGGCCGAGCGGGCTGACCGACGAGTCCAGTGAGTCCCCGACGATCGTGAAACCGATCGCACGAGCGCCCGCGGCGGGGTCGATCAGCTCGGTGGAGTCGATGGCCGCGAGGTTGGCGATGGCATCCTCCATCGTGTAGTCGGACCTCGCCTCGGGCAGGTAGTCGCGGATGACGAGACCGAGGTCGTCGGAGAGCCCGCCGGTGAGCTCCTCGAGCTGCAGGCTGAGCAGCCGCCCGTCGGTGCCGAGCTGCACGACGTACTCGGCGATCTCATCCTTGATGCGGCGCACCATCTCCAGGCGCTGGAGCACGTTGGCGACGTCGCGCACCGTGACGAGGTCCTCGATCTCGAGCGCGGACAGGGTTCCGGTGACCTCGTCGAGGCGCGACTTGTAGCGCTCGAGGGTCTGCAGGGCCTGGTTGGCACGCGACAGGATGGCACTGGAGTCCTCCAGGACGACCCGCTTGCCGGCGATGTAGAGGGCGACGATGCGCATCGACTGGCTGACCGAGATGACCGGGAAGCCGGTCTGCTTGGCCACTCGCTCCGCCGTGCGGTGCCGGGTGCCCGACTCGCTGGTCTCGATGCGCGGGTCCGGCACGAGCTGCGTGGCGGCCCGCAGGATGCGGGTGACCTCGCGGTCGCAGACGATGCCGCCGTCCATCTTGGCCAGCTCGCGCAGGCGGGTCGCGGAGAACTCGATGTCGAGCGGGAAGCCACCGGTGGAGACCGTCTCGACCACCTTGTCGTTGCCGAGCACGATGAGGGCGCCGGTGCGTCCACGCAGGATGCGCTCGAGACCGTCGCGCAGCTCGGTGCCCGGGGCGACGGCGGCGAGCGTGGCGCGCACGAGCTCGTCGTCGTTCTGCTGCGTGGGCACGTCGCCTCCGTCGGAATGGGTCCCCGGGCCGGGGAGTCCACGGCCAGTGTGCGCATCCTATCGGGGTGTGGTCGCGCCACGCCCCGCCCGACCGGGGTTGCGACTTCTCGCAGCGGGTGTCGGCTCAGCCCGCCTGCAGCAGACCGTGCATCACGGCCTGGGCCACCGTGGCCGCCTCGACGACCCGGATGCCCGCCGGCACGGGGCCGCCGCCGATGACGCCCGGCGGCACGACGGCCCGGGTGAACCCCAGCCGGTGCGCCTCGGCCAGCCGGCGGTGGGCCCCGGTGACCGGCCGGATCTCACCAGCCAGACCGACCTCGCCGAAGGCGATCGTTCCGTGCGGCAGCGGCCGGTCGGTGATGGCGCCCGCGAGGGCCAGGCTGACCGCCAGGTCGGCTGCCGGCTCGGTGAGCCGCACGCCGCCCACGGTGGACAGGTAGGCGTCGCTGCCCCCGATCGGGGCATTGGCCCGCTTGTCGAGCACGGCCAGGATCATCGCCACCCGGGCGGAGTCGAGCCCGGAGGTGGCCCGCCGCGGCGTGGCCAGGGCGGACTTGGTGACCAGTGCCTGCACCTCGGTGACCAGCGGGCGCCGGCCCTCGAGCGTGACGGTGACGCAGGTACCCGCCACCTCGGTGGTGCGCCCGGACAGGAAGAGCCCGCTGGGGTCGGCGAGGCCGACGATGCCGACGTCGGACAGGTCGAAGCAGCCGACCTCGTCGGTGGGGCCGTAGCGGTTCTTGACCGCGCGCACGAGCCGCAGTCGGGAGTGCCGGTCGCCTTCGAACTGCACGACGACGTCGACGAGGTGCTCGAGCACGCGGGGGCCGGCGATCGAGCCGTCCTTGGTGACGTGCCCGACGAGCAGCACGGCGATGCCTCGCGACTTCGCCACCTGGATGAGCGACGCCGCGACCTCGCGGACCTGGGTGACGTTGCCGGCCGAGCCCTCGACCTCGGCGCTGCTGAGAGTCTGCACCGAGTCGACGATGACGAGCTCGGGCTGCAGGGCCTGGATCTGGCCCAGCACGGTGGCGAGGTCGGTCTCGCTGGCGAGGTAGAGCGTGCGGGCCATCGCCTCGATGCGCTCGGCGCGGGTGCGCACCTGCGCCGCGGACTCCTCACCGCTGACGTAGAGCACCCGGCGCTCGCCGTGCTCACCGGAACGGGCAGCACGCGCCGCGACGTCGAGCAGGAGGGTGGACTTGCCGATGCCGGGCTCGCCGGCCACCAGCACCACGGCGCCGGGCACGATGCCGCCACCGAGCACCCGGTCGAACTCGGCCACCCCGGTGGAGCGCGCCACGGCCCGGCGGGCGTCGACCTCACCGATCGGGATGGCGGGCCGCTCGACCGCGGTCGCGGCGGTGGTGCGCACGGTGACTGCCCCGACCTCGGACACGCTGCCCCAGGCCTGGCACTCCCCGCAGCGACCCACCCACTTCACGGCCTGCCACCCACACTCGGAGCACCGGAACGTCGCGCTCGTGCGGGCGGTACGTCTCGCTGCGGTGGCCATGACGTGCACGCTATGTCCGGCCACCGACACGACCGGTGACCGACGGCCGGGCATCCTTCACGTCGGGTGCTGAAGCGGTTGCCGGGGCAGCCACCTGAGCACTCGACTCGCGATGAGCCCGCAGTTGGGTGCTGGAGCGGTTGCCGGGGCAGCCACCTGAGCACCCGACTCGGGAAGGGGCGGGCCGACGCGACGAGGCCCCCGGACCGAGTGGTCCGAGGGCCTCGTACGGGTGCCACGCGCAGCGCGGCGGAGGTCGGCTGGGATCAGCCGGCGACGACGTCGAGCTCGACGGTCGCCTGGACCTCCGGGTGGAGGCGCACCAGCGCGGAGTGGGTGCCGGTGGTCTTGATCGGGGTGGGTACCTCGATCTTGCGCTTGTCGAGCGACGGACCACCCGCGGCCTTGACGGCATCGGCGATGTCGGCGGTGGAGACGGCGCCGAAGAGGCGCCCACCCGTGCCGGCGTGCGCGGTGACCGTGACGGCCTTGGACTCGAGGTTGCCCTTGATGGACTGAGCCTCCTCGAGGGACTTCACCTCGCGGACCTGGCGGCCCTTGGCGATGGCGTCGACCTGCTTCTGGC
The DNA here is from genome assembly GCA_038210185.1 of Actinomycetales bacterium. Taxonomy (GTDB): domain Bacteria; phylum Actinomycetota; class Actinomycetes; order Actinomycetales; family Dermatophilaceae; genus Fodinibacter. The sequence continues at coordinate 1,306 of JBBQWX010000198.1, read as the reverse complement.
CGCCCTTGGTCCACGCCGTCGCGATACCGCGACGGAAGAGGAAGTTGCGGGCGTAGCCGTCCTTGACGTCGACGACGTCACCGGCGGTACCGAGGCCGGTGACCTCGTGGGTGAGGATGACCTTCATCGTTTCTGGCTCCTTCTCGAACCGTCAGCGGGACGAGCTCGAGTACGGCAGCAAGGCCATCTCGCGCGCGTTCTTGACGGCGTTGGCGATGAGGCGCTGCTCCTGCACGGACACACCGGTCACCCGACGCGCGCGGATCTTGCCGCGGTCGGAGATGAACTTGCGCAGCAGTGCGGCGTCCTTGTAGTCGATGTTCTCGACCTTCGCCGCCTTGAGCGGGTTGGCCTTCTTCTTGGGCTTGCGAATGGCGGGCTTGGCCATCGTGGTGCTCTCCTTCTGCCGGAACCGTCCCGGCGGATGAGCCCTGGTCTCCCAGGGATGGTGTCGTTTCGAGGTGGGGGGAGTTCGTCACCGCGGTGCGGTGCCGGCCCCGGAGGTCGGTCGGATCAGAAGGGGGGCTCGTCGTAGCTGGGGGCCTGACCCCAGCCACCACCCTGCTGGCCGCCCTGCGGTGCGGCGGGCTGCTGGGGAGCGGGCTGCTGGGGAGCGGCCTGCTGGCCACCCCACCCACCCTGACCACCCTGCTGGGAAGCCGGCGCGGAGCCGCCGGTGGCCCACGGGTCGGCGGCCTGCTGGCCACCACCCTGGCCACCGAAGCCACCCCCGGAACCGCCGCCGCGCTCGGCCTTGGTGACCTTCGCGGACGCATAGCGCAGCGAGGGGCCGACCTCGTCGACGTCGAGCTCGATGACGGTGCGCTTCTCGCCCTCCTTGGTGTCGTACGAGCGCGACTTCAGCCGGCCCGTCGCGACCACCCGCGTGCCGCGGTGGAGGGACTCGGCGATGTTCTCGGCCGCGTCACGCCAGATCGAGCAGCGCATGAAGAGGGTCTCTCCGTCCTTCCACTCGTTGGACTGCCGGTCGAACGTGCGCGGCGTGGAGGCCACGGTGAAGTTCGCGACGGCGGCCCCCGAGGGGGTGAACCGGAGTTCGGGGTCGGCGGTCAGGTTGCCGACGATGGTGATGGTGGTTTCGCCTGCCATGAGTACAGGTGACTCCTTCTATGTCCCGTTCCGAGGTGTGCGGTGTGGACTCGAGTCAGGCGCCGGGGCGCATGAGCTTGGTCCGCATGACCGACTCGTTGAGGCCGAGCTGGCGGTCCAGCTCCTTGGCCGTGGCCGGCTCGGAGGTGAAGTTGACGACGGCGTAGATGCCCTCGGACTTCTTCTTGATCTCGTA
>JBBQWX010000197.1:0-7197 GCA_038210185.1 Actinomycetales bacterium | reverse complement strand
GCGCAGGGCGTACTTGCCGTCGCGCCCCTGGTCGACCGGGTGCACCACCCGCCGGCCTGTGCCGGAGCCGATCACCCACTCCGCCTGCTCGACCCGCAGGTCACCGCCCTTGACCTCGACGACGACCACGCCGGTGTCGGGTATCAGCACGATGAGGTCGAGCTCGTGGTCCTTCTTCTCGTCGGTGAGCCGCACGTTGGCCAGCACCGTCCAGTCGTCGTGCCCCTGCTTGAGCAGGGTCCCCCACACCTCCCGCTCGGACTCGGTCGCGAACTGAGGGTCGCCCGGGATGCCGTGTGCCGTCACCCGTGCATCTTGGCAGGCGGCACCCACATCCCAGCAGGTGGTCGAGCAGATGCCGGCATGCGCTCGCATCGGTGCCTGCCGGCACCTCCCGCGCGTCGACTGCGATGCGGATGGCGGGTGCTCACGGCAGCCCGGCGCGGTCGAACTCCTGCTGTAGTCGAGGACGGCGACGGTGGACCACCCGCAGCTCCGCCACCAGGGCGTCGACCTCCGTGGCCTCGGCCGTGCCCGCTGCGAGGCGGCGCATCCTCGCCAGCCGCCGAGCGGCATCCCGGTAGTGCTTCGCGCCAGCCACCTCGAGGTCGGCCTCGACGAGCCGCGCGAGCACCGGCAGCACGGCGACCGGGTCGACCGACTGGTACGCGTCGACCACCCGGCTCCACGCATCGCCATCCTGGAGGGCGAGCGAGTTGGCGAGGTCCCACGCCAGGCCCACGTCGTGCAGGTGCAGCAGCGCGAACAACACGGCATCTCGTGGGGACCCGGCGAGCCGTTGCATGACCTCGTCACGGTGGTCCGGCCAGTTCGCACCGGCGGCCGTGTGGAGCCGCGCCGCCGTGGTCGAGCTGGGCCAGCGCCGAAACACCTCAAGGCGCGCGGCGAGCACCTCCTCCGGCCGGTGTTCCTCCAGCAGGGCGCACCAGTAGTCGGACGCCGCCAGCGACTGGTGGCCCCGGTCGAACTCCGTCGCCTGGTGCGCCCAGTCGATCGCCAGGTCGACCTCGCCGATCTCCTCGAGGGCCAGGGCGGTGTCGTGGACCCACCGGGCGACCTTCCGGTCGCGAGCGTGCGTTCGGATGACCGCCTCGACGTCACGGTCGAGCACGGCCAGTCGCTGGGCGTTCCAGTCGAGGCGGAACCACGTGGAGGCGTCCGGGGAGGACCACCGCCCCCCGATCGGCGCAGGCTCCCCCAACCCGGCCCGGATGGCCGCCAGCTCGCGGCGGTATGCCTTGACGCCCAGTTCCCCGAGCGCCGGGGCATACGCCACCGGGTCGATCTCGAAGTAGTCGCACTCGTTGTCGAACTGGATCTTGACCATCCAGTGGACGAGGCTCGCCACGGGTGGGCCAGCCTTCGCCGCCACCTGGGGGTGCAGGGCCAGGAGCCGCCGGCAGGCATCGCCGATGACCCCGCTCGAGTCGTCGGCTCGCATGATGACCTTCATCGCGGACGCGATGGCCTTCTGGGTGACGGCCAGCACGTCGGCGGGGTCCTCGGTGTTCGTTGCCTCCTCAAGGATGTCCACGGCGTCGTGCATCTGGGCTCCGTGGGCGTTCGCATCCCGCCAGCGGTGGAGGTCGGACCGCGTGCGGATCAAGGGGAGGACGGCGTCTGCCAGGCGTTGCACGGGTCGATTCTGCCCACATGCCCGGTCTTAGCGGATGCCGGGACACACCTGTCTCGTTCACCTACCGTCCAATGCGCGGTTCGTGTGGAGGCTGGCACGGCGTACCGGGGCGCGGGACACGGGCGCCACGAAGCCGCCACCGTTCCCGCTGCCAACGAGTTCGAGCATCGACACCTCGGCGTGTCGGCCATCCACCGTTTTGAGCAGGTGATGCGTGACCCGGGGGAGCAAGATCGCGGTGAGGGCTTGGAGCTGAGCCTGCACTCGCTGGCCGAGGAGGTCGGTGGCCAGGACGCCCTCGACACGCTCGACGCCGAGGCGCTGCCGCGCGAAGACAAGGCGCTCGACGGCCTGCGGGCTCGACATCCGCGACACGGCCATCGAGATCGCCGCCCACCAGATGGGCGTGCGAGCTGCTGTGGGCCACGGGCGACGCAGGTCCGCTCATCTCGAGCCGGCGCGCGCCCATATCCTCGCGCTGCGCGACCGGTACCGGTTGTAAGCACCGTCCGGATGGCCTGCGCCGTCCAGTCGCGCTCGCGCCAGTCGAGCCGCCGCAGCCCGGACCAGCCACCGGGTCGATCAGACCGTCCCGCGGGCCAGGCCGATCAGCCGGTCGAGGATCCGGCCACCGTCGGTGCGCAACCCGTTGTGGTGATACTCGTCGGTGACCCAGCGCCGCATCCCGGGAAGCAGGTCGGCGGTCTCCTCGGAGAAGGCCCGGTCGACGAAGGCGTCGTTGACGTAGATCGCTGCGGCACAGGGCACCTCGACCGACGAGAGCGCCTCGGCGTCGTACAGCCGCGGCCACTCGTGCTCGGCAAGCAGCCCGGCCACCGCGGCGTACGCCGCGAGCTCGGGGTGGTCCTCGAAGTGCCAGGGGAACAGGTGCTCGGCGGTCAGCAGAGTCGAGCGCCCCACGAAGTCGTCGGGCGCGACGCGGGCGGCGGACCAGCCGGTGACTCCCCCGTCTGCGTAGCTCGACTCGTGGAGCACGGCGTACAGCGGCGCCCGTCCCGTGAAGGCCAGCAGGCCGGCGAGGTCGTGGGAGAACGCCGGCGAGAGCGGGTCGCGCTCGAGCAGGTAGTGGATCTCCTCCGAACCGCCGTCTGCCCCGAGCCGGCCACCGATCGCGCGTAGCAGGCGGCTACTCACCGAAGCACCCCCGGGCAGCGTGACCGCCTCCTCGTCGCACAGCGCCATAGCGCGCTCGAGGCGGCTCAGGTCGCCGGGGAAGCGCCGGTTGTGCTCGCCGTTGAGCCGACGCACCGTGGCGAAGGTCGCGGCGTACACCTCGTCGGCGGGGCGACCCACCGGCGGCAGCCCACCGGTGAAGAAGGCCTCGCGCAACGACTCAGGGAAGGCCGTGAGGTAGTGCAGCGTGCAGAATCCGCCGAACGACTGCCCGAGCACGCTCCACCGGTCGACGCCCAGGTGCTCGCGGAAGCACTCGGCATCGCGCACGATCGCGTCGGCACGGAAGTGGGTGAGGTAGGCCGCGTCGGATGCCGGGTCGGTGCCGGGCAGGCCGTAGGGCGTGGAGCGCCCGGTGCCGCGTTGGTCGAGCATGAGCACGCGGTAGTCCTGCAACGCGCGGGCAAGCCAGGCCGGGGATGCCGGCCGGCGCGTCGGGCGCGGCGCCTCACCGCCCGGGCCCCCCTGGAGGAAGACGAGGAAGGGCCGATCGCGACCGTCGGGGGCCGCGACCTCGCGCGCGAAGACCTCGATGCTGCCGGCATCCAGGTCGTCGTGGTCGAGCGGCACGGTGAGCACGTGGTCGGTGAGCACCAGGCCGGGGACCCGCAACGGCTGCGTCATCCACCGAGGCTATCGACGCAGCGTCAGCGCCAGGGCCAAGCGATTCGTCGCGGGACGTCCCGAGTTCGGCGAAGCGCGCAGACGGAGCACCGGTCGCACGCGAGCCGTGGGGAGCCGGTACAGGGAACTCTCCCTCACCCGGCTGCACCGACTTCTCCATTGCCCGGACACAGCGACAGTTGCCCGCCTACCGTCGAGAGATGGTGAGTCGTGAGACTTTGACTGCGCATCAGGCCGACTACAAGGGTGACTCCCAGGGGTGGCAGCAGCAGGCGCGCCTCCTGCAGTCCCTTTGGCGCGAGCGCAAGGGCCTCCCGCCCCGCGGCGACGGCGACTACGACGGCTCGTACCTTCTCACCGAGGAAGCCGCTGCCAAGACCGGTGTTGCGTACATTTCCGACGACGCACGATCAGCAGTCCACAGAGCACTCGGTTCGCAACAGCAGGGGGCGATGCTGCAGGAGAAGCGACTGTGGTGCAACCTGCTGTCAAGCCAGCCGCTGTGCTTCAACCTCTTCGGTGCATTCTCCCAGCACGTCGACGACCCCCGAACAACGGCTGCGCTCCAGGCGGTGTGGCCGGACATCAAGCACGTCACATGCGTCAGCTACGAGCACTCCCCCGGCCGCGGCGCCCAGGAGTTCCTCGGCAATCACACCGCGTTCGACGTCTACATCGAGTACGTCGACGTCGCGGGTGCCGAGCGGTTCATCGGCATCGAGGTGAAGTACCACGAAGACCTCTCCGGCAAGGCTCCTGACCTCCGCGACCGAGCCCTGGCGGTGCTCCAAAGCTCTGGTGCCTTCCTCCCAACGGCGGAGCAAGCGGTCACGTCCGGTCGACTGGCCCAACTGCTGCTCGACCACTTGCTGGTGCTGAGCATGAACGAACACGAAGGGCGCCGCGGACGGTTCGTCATCCTCTACCCCGCACCCAATACCGCTGTCGAGAAGCACGTCGCCATCTACAAGAGCCACCTTGCCGACGGTGATGAGTCGTTCCAAGCACTGACGCTCGAGGGCGTGATGTCCGCCTTTGGCACCGTGCTGGACGACGCTTGGCTCCAAGAGTTCAACGCCCGCTACCTAAACCTCGCTGCAATAGAGCTGCTCGACTCGACCTCCGGGTGATGGACTTGTCCGAGACCAAAGTCATGCGTCTGAGGTATGCCGGAACGTGCTCGTGCGGAGCGCCCATTGCCCAGGGCGAGCGCGCAGCATATGACCGGGCGGCCAAGCGCGTGCGCTGCCTTCCCTGCCACGAGAGAGTGCCCTCGGACGGCGCCAAAGCCGATGTCGATGAGGTGTTCGTGGCTGCGTCCCCTCCCACTCTGGATGTCGGAGTTGCCGGCGCCGGAGCGCTGAGGGAGTACGAGCGCCGGAAGGCGAAGGACGAGGCGGCCCGAGCCGAGCGGTCGCGCGTCTGGCGGGCTCTCAACACGTTCTTCTACCCGGATGGCCGCCAGACCACCCACGCCTGGAAGGTCGGAGCCGCCGGTGAGGAGCGCGTCGCCCATGCGCTGACGGCGCTCGTGGACGCCGATCGGGGTTACGCCCTGCATGACCGGCGGGTGCCGGGCAAGCGATCCAACATCGACCACCTCTTCGTCGGACCGGCGGGCGTGTTCGTCATCGATGCCAAGCGTTACAAGGATGCCGAGATCTCTGTCGAGCGGACCGGCGGGCTCTTCACTCCAGTCAACGAGACGCTCAGGGTCGGCAGCCGCCGGAAGAACGACCTGATCGACGCCGTGCAGAAGCAGTGCGATGTCGTGAAGGGCGCGCTGTCCACCCATGGCCACCCTGACGTTCCGGTGCTCCCCTTGCTCTGCTTCGTCGGCGCCGCGCTGCCCCTGCGCGAGAAGAACCGGCGAGTGAGGGGTGTGCGCCTGTGCGGCCCCAAGGGCCTGGCCAAGATCGTCACCACGGAAGGCGCACTCGCCGACGAGGCCAGGTTCGCGGTCGCGATGAGCCTGTCGACCGCCCTTCCCTCCATGACGTGAGAGGTCTGGGACAGTGAGGCGCATGGCCCGATGCAGCGCCCTCACCGACTACCTCAACCAGGCCGACGACACCTGCCGGCTCACCTGGGACGAGCTCAGCGGCATCGTCGGTGGCCTGCCTCCATCGGCGTCACGGCACCGAGCGTGGTGGAGCGGCGACCGCCCGCACGTGCAAGCCTGGCGGGCGGCAGGATTCCGGGTCGCCGCGCTGTCGATGGGTCGTGCCGTCACGTTCGTGCGGGTGGACGCCCCTGCACCGTCGCCTCAGCTCTCCCCAACGGTTGACTGGTCCCTCGAGGTCGACACATCGCCTGCGGTCGAGGTGCACCCGCCGGGCTCGCACCTCGTGCTGATCTCCTGCTCGAAGAGCAAGCTCGACCACCCAGCCGCCGCGAAGGACCTGTACACCTCACCGCTGTTCCGGCGGGCGCGCTCCTTCGCCGAGGCCTCGGGGAGAACGTGGTTCATCCTCTCGGCCGAGCACGGGCTCGTCGCACCCGGCGAGTGGCTCGCGCCCTACGAGCGCTACCTCCCGGACACGGCGCGGGACTTCCGCGAGGCATGGGGCCACTGGGTCGTCGAGCGACTGGACCTCCTTGTCGACGGTCTGGCAGGCCGCACCGTGGAGATCCACGCAGGCTCTGCTTATGTCGAGCCGATCGCCGAGCGGCTCCACGCAAAGGGGTGCCGCGCCTCGTTGCCCTTGGAGTGGCTCGCTGTCGGTCAGCGCCTGCACTGGTATGCCGGAATCCCACCCGCCGCCGCAGCCGACACAGCTCCCGCCCCTCCGCCCGATGACGGACCAGTTGACCCGACCAAGAGCCCAGAGTCGTTCGCAGAGGCCCTTCGCGATGAGCAGGCGGCCGTGGCGCCGACGGCATTCCTTGAGCGAGGCCCGTCAGGTCTCAGGGTGCCCGGTCTGTACAGCTGGTGGGCCGACGAGCAGGCGGCGGCGGACCTGTCGGAAGGAGTGGGCCACACGGTCGAGCCCGGCATGATCTACGCCGGTCTCGCGGGCGCCACCCGGTGGCCGAGCGGGAAGAGGTCGACCAACACCCTCTGGGCACGAATCGCGGGGATGCACCTCGGCAAGAGGCACGAGTTCTCTACCTTCCGGCGCACCCTTGGCGCCATTCAGGCACAACGTGCCGGCTCGACGACCGTCGACGAGGAGTCGTTGACGCAGTGGATGAAGGCACACCTGCGGGTGCTTGCCGCACCCTACGAAGACGCCGACACCCTCGGCCGCCTCGAGACCGAGGTCCTACGCCTGCTCGACCCACCTCTCAACCTTCAGGGGATGCCGGTGACGCCGGTTCGGCGTCGGCTCACCGAGCTGCGCCGAGTCCTGACCACGCCCCCGCCATCAGACTGAACGGCACTTCCAGGCACGGCCTGAGCGCGGCAGGGGCAAGCCCGTAGGCAGCGGCTTGGGGCGACAGCGACGCGGCGTGCCGGGTGCCAGGCCTGAGGTCCCACTCGTAGCCTGGCGGCGTGCCGACACTTGTGGACTGGAGCGACGACGAGAACGACATTGTGGTGCTCGCGTACCTCGACATGCTCACCCGAGAACTGCGTCGGGAACCGTACGTCAAGGCCCGGATCAACGAGAAGGTGCAGCACGAGATCGATCGCTCGAAGGGATCCGTCGAGTTCAAGTTCGCCAACGTGTCCGCTGTGCTCCGGGAGATGCACCACCCCTACGTCGACGGATACAAGC
>JBBQWX010000196.1:0-7282 GCA_038210185.1 Actinomycetales bacterium | reverse complement strand
GGCCGCCGTGCTGCGACCCAGAGTGGCGGCGATCGCCCACAGCACCGGCCGGTGCAGCGAAGGCTCGATCGCCCCGAGCGCGGCGAGCACGGCCGCCCGCCGATCCGGCGAGATCCGGCGGGTCGCGAGGGCAACCGGCGCGCCTGGGGTGAGCCGCTCGGCCAGCAGGGCCGCCTCGGTGGCGTTGACCAGCCGCGAGAGCCGCTCCACCGGCTCGCGACCCGACCCCGACGCCGGGCCCGGGCCCGCCCCACCGTCGCTCATGGCGTGCTGAAGAACGCCAGCTCGCTGCCGGGGAGGGGCACGAGGAACCGACGGTCGAGAAAGCGGTTCGACCGTTCGCACGTGGTCTCCGAGGCGAACACGCAGCAGTGGCAGGCGGCGCCGTGCAGGAAGTCCTCGGGGTCTGTGGGCAGCCGCTGAGCACAGATCGGGTCGCTCGAGCATCGGCGTGCGCGTCGCAGTGCCTGCTCAACCCGCGGCCCGAGCAGGGTCGAGTCACTCAGGCGGACCAGACCGCCGAGAGTGCCGTCACTGTCGGATGCCGTCGTGGCGATCAGCAGACCGGCCGCCGGTGCCCGGTCCACGTCCCCCTCCCAGGCGTAGATCCGCTCGATCATGCTGGCGGCGCCGTAGCCGGAGTACGCCGCCAGCTCGCGGATGAGCACGTGCGCGAACGTGTGCACCAGCCAGTACCGCGGGGGCCGTAGGCGGGCATCGATGTCGGCGATCTCGGCCGTCTCGGACCAGCGGTTGGTCACGTTGCGTCGATGCGCCTCCCGATGCGCCTGCCACGCCGCACTGCTCTCCACCCCCTTCTCCCACGCCGCCACCGACGGCTCGTGGAACTGCAGGAAGACTCCCTCACCGAGGTCTTCGGTGCCCACCGTCCAGGCGGGGCGCCCGGTGCGACTGAGTCGCACCAGTCGCCCAGCGGCATCCGACACCCGGTCGACGTCATCGACGCGGGTGAAGCCCAGCAGCGCGTTGACCTTCCGCAGACGGTCCACCGCCACGACCCTGTCGACCTGGGGCCGCACGACCTCGGGCGTGTCCCGTTGCGAGAGAACGAGGCCGCTGCTCGACTCTTCTACCTGCTGGCCCGGAACCTCCCGGGTGAGGTAAGCCCATTCGGGGCGCAGCACGTCGATGGGGTCCCACACCCGGCGCCGCTCGTCCTCCTCCTCCGGGGACGGCTCGGGAGCCAAGGCGAGCCGCACCAGCTCGGCAAGCTGCTCGTCGGTGAAGCCGTCGAGGTCGAGCGTCTGCGGCAGCAGGGGCTTCGCGACGGTCCGCAGCCGCGCCAGCCGGTCTACGTAGTCTTCGAGCATCTCCTTCCCGAGGGCGTTCACGAGGGCGTCTGCCGCGGCAGCGTCGCGCTCAGCGCCGGCCACGGGCATGACGATGACCGACGCACTGGCGGAGAACCACAGGTTCGAGGCCCCCACGAGCATGAGACGGGTATCAAGCGCACACGCCTGGTCGTACCCGTCGAGGTGCGGATGCCGTCCGCGGCACCGTGGGAGCTTGGCTCGCCCCGCCTGCCCCTGGGCTTCGTTCATCCGGCGACGGGCGCCACAGCCGCTGCACTCGATGGCCGCGGAGGCGCCCTTGCCACCGGTGTGGTCGACCATCCGCAGCGGGGGATTCTCGGTGCACGGGGTCGCTCCGTGCACCCACTGCGAGTAGGGAAACTCGTCGAGGTGGCCGTCCAGGCACACCAGGAGGTACCGGGCGGGCACGGCGTTCGGCGCCTTGCGCTTGGTCGGGCGGGCCGCTGCAGCGGCAGCTCGCCCACGACCAGTGCAGCTGGTGTGTTCGAAGTGGGCCTCGTCGGGGCGGAAGGGATGCTGGTTGACGTAGGTGAAGCGGGTGAGCGGCGCGAGGAAGTCGCACCCGGTACAGCGGAACCACTGGGGGAACACGATGGCCGGCACCCCGAGGTCCGCACCCTCGCGGGAGTACGGGGACGCGTCCTCCTGGCGCGGGTAGGGCCGGATCTCCTTGACCTGCCAGCCCAGCCAGGTGCGCACCTCCTCGAGCAGTCGCGGGGCGAACAAGGGCTCTGGGGTTTCGGCGCGCCGCTTCCAGACAGGTTCCCAGTCGTCGAACCCCAGAGGCAGCACCGTGAAGTGCGGCAGGTCGAGCAGGGCGCCCGGCCCGTAGGTGTGGATCAGCGACGAGGGCCGGCTCGAGCCGACCTTGGCGTAGTTGTACTTGACCCCCTTGGCTGCGAGGTCCGCGGAGTCTCCCAGCGGGTCGTTCGGGCGCAGGTCCACGGCGTCGAATCCATCGGTGCTCATGAGCCCTCCTCGGCGACGGGGACGGGCATGACCCAGTCGGGGTCCAGCAGGGCTCGGCGGTACATCCGATCGCGGATGGGGCTGACGAGCACGTTGATCTCCGGTTGCACCTCACGCATCGAGTTGGCCACGCGGAACGGTGGCCCCTCGCCGTGCGGGTCAGGTGCCGTCTCGGCGCCGGCCATGAGTGGGCCGCAGTCGCGCTGACGCCCCGGTTTCTCGTAGGACAGCATCCGGCCTCCTGCGACGACGTGGTCACGGCGCTTGCGCCAGGCCCCGAGGCGGTTGAGCAGGCGCCCACGTGCCGCCGCGGCGGCAGCAGGGTCGGCCACGTCGATGCGCTCCACCAGCCGCTCGACCAGGTCGAGCACTCGCGGATGCTCGGTCGCGATGAGACCGGCGTTGCGTTCCGGGGACAGCCCCTGAGCGCGCAGCGGCGCGTCCATGGAGCGCGCTGCGCTCACGAGCACGCCGTCGAGGCCACGCTCGAGGGAGGTCAACGAGAAAGGGGTGACCGACAGGGCCTCGACCTGCTGGTAGAAGGTCTCGTGGAAGTGCCGGAAGGCCTCGAAGTGCGCCAGGTCCCGCGGTCGCGACCAGTTTCCGAGCGACACGACGAGGCCCGGCCGCGACGGGTCCCGGCCGACGCGCGAGCTGGCCTGGATGTACTCGGCGGTGTTCTTCGGCTGGCCGACCACGAGCATCAGCCCGAGTCGGGTGACGTCGACGCCGACCTGCAGCATGGAGGTCGCGAGCACGACGTCGTAGGGGTTGGTCGCCCGTTCGGCCAGCTTGAGGCCACCTGCCCGCGCCGCGTTTCGGGCCTCGATGCGCGCTGACCGGCCGGCGGTGGAGTCGAAGCCGGCCGAGAAGGTCGCCGCAAGCTGGTCGAGCGTGCGGGTGATGTCGGCGCTGGACACGCGCGACGTGAGCTCGTCGATGTTCAGGGTGCCGAAGTTCGTGCCGTACCTGCGTGGCAGGAGCGACCACCCGCGACCCTTCGCCAGCAGGGTGCTGACGTCATCGGCGAGGTAGCGGGCCATGCCCGCCAACTCGCGGGTGGCGTTGAAGTAGCCGACGAGCGTGAGGTAGGGGTCGGCCGCGTGGGGGGTGGTGTCGAGGTCACGGTCGAGGAGCAGCTGCCCTGCGGCCAGGAGCACCTCGGCGATCCTGATCTCGGCGGCCGTCATGCGCACCCCGGTGGTGCAGACGCCGAGGTACCGACGCCCCGCAGTGTCGGCCGTGACCGGCACGGTGACCGCGAAGAACGAGTCGCCCGCGTCGAGCACGAGCGGCGGGAAGATCGTCGTGTCTCGCCCGTAGAGGCTGCGCACCTGCTCGTGGGCGTTGCGAACCGTGGCCGAGGAGGCAACGATCACCGGCCCCGCCGGCCGGCCGTCAGGGGCGGTCCAGCTGCACAGGGCATCGACGGCGACCTCGAACAGGCCGACGGTGGTGCCGAGCGCCCCGGTGATGAGGTGCAGCTCGTCCTGGATGATGAGGTCCGGGGGCCGCAGCCGCCCAGCCGGCCCGCGATGCGCCGCGGGCAGCCTCCCTGACGCGTTGTGCCGGGATGCCGTGCACGACGTCGAGTCGGGGTGCACCCAGCCGTGCCGGGTGCACCGCTCCCCGATGTAGCCGAAGAGCGCGGCGGCTTCACCTTCTCGGGCGAGCCGGGCGAACTTGTCGACGGTCGCGATGAGGAACGCCGGGGTGAGCCGGTAGATCTCCTCGTCGGTGGTGAGCACGGGCAGACCCTCGGCGCCGGAGAGGCCACCGCTGCGGGCACCGAACGGGCACCCTCCGCGGCTGTCGGAGCAGTGCACCCGCACCCGGCCCGCACCCGTGGCGTCGATCGACACGTCACGGGCGGTGACGGGCGCGCCACACCACGGGCAGCGCTGGATCTGCAGCACGGGAAGCCGGTGCCCCCCACGCTCGTTGACCTTGGCGAGCTCGGCCGCGGCCTCGGCGACACGCTTGGGTGAGACGTCGGTGCCGACCCACAGGCCGATCCGGAACGGACTCTCCCCCCACGTCGCCGGGTTGGCCTGACGGGCCAGCTCGGCCGCACAGATGAGCGTCGTGGCACGCTGGAACTGCTGGGAGGTCAGCAGCCGCAGCGTGTAGCGCATGAGCACGGTGATGCCGTCGGTGCCGTCGAGCCTGCCGTCGGGGGTGTCGAGCACCCCCTGCCGGCGACGGATCGCGAAGGCGTAGGCCGCAAGCCCGAGGTAGGCCTCGGTCTTGCCACCACCCGTGGGGAAGAAGAGCAGCTCGACGGTCGCCATCGTCGAGGCCCGGCGCTCGTGGGCAGGGTCGAGCAGCGCCGGGATCTGCATGAGCACGAAGGCGAGCTGGAACGGGCGCCACGAGTGCGCCTTCGCCCCCTCACCGCGCACGAGCGCCTCGGCCTGCGCGATGGTGAGGGAGGGGTCCTTGGCTCGCCTCTCGACGATCTGCGAGTGGACGCGCTGCTGCGCCATCACGGCGTTCATGAAACCGAAGCACCGCACCGCTTCGGGGTCGCTGAGCAGCACACGGATGCCGTCGCGCAGCTGATCGGCAACGCGGTCGGCCTCGTAGAGAGCGGCTTCGGCATCGGGGCGCAGGTGCTCGGGCAGGGTGGCAGCAGTCCCGCGCTCGCCGGCCAACCAGCCCGTGTACGCGTCAACGAGGGGTTCGAGCCCGGCACGCAGGGTCTCCACCGGTGCAGTGGCGAGCACCGTCATGTCGGTGATGGCCCCCGGCACGGCGCGCGCATCGGTCTGCGGGGTCTCCGAGACCGGCAGCCAGGTGGTGCGCACCGCGGTGGCCCGGCGCGCAGTGGAGTTGGGCGCAGTGGAGTTGGGCGCGGTGGAGTTGGGCGCGGTGGAGTTGGTCGTGACCGGGTCGGGCAGGGTCCAGTCGACCGAGCAGGTGCGCCCCACGGCGAACTCGAGGCGGTCGCGGTACTGCAGCTCGAGCCGGCGCTGCTCGGGGTCGCCGTCGACATCCGTCTCGACGAGGGCGTCGCGCACCGGAAGGAAGACTGCGGCTCCCTGCGCGTCGATGTCAAGGCGGGTCTGGTAGAGCCAGACGTGGGCGGGGATCGGCTGGGCGGCCACGGTGTCGTTGCACAGGGCCACCTCGATGAGTGCTCGGGGCGGGGTGGCGTCGAGGTCGTCGAAGCGGTCGATCCGCAGGATCACCGTGCCGTCGAGCATGACGTCGCGTGTCTGGCCCGGGGTGAGCGCGCTGAGCGGAACGCTTCGGCTCACGTGGTGTGGGGTACGGCGAAAACGTGACCGAGGGGGGCCGCTCACGGCCTCACTCTGCTCGCGGAACGAGGAGTAGGTGCCCCACGAGGCGTGCACGGTGAAAGCGTCGAGGTCGAGCGGCACCTGGAACCGCAACCCCATGGATGCCGGGATCATCAGGCCGCGCTGCACGGGGCTGTCCTGCAACCCGCTGTCCTCGTCGCCGACGGGGTCGGCCTCGTCGTCGGCGTCGTCGTCGAGCATGGGCTCCGCGATACCGCTGCCCTCGGCCGGGGCGAGCAGCCGCACGGGGGCGATGCGGCCGACGAGGTAGGGCACTTCGGGGCTGACGTCGAGGGTCTCCTCGTCGCCGTCACGGGGCCCGAGCAGCTCGCGCTCGAGAATGTCGGTGAGATTCTCGCGTGACGTCCACGAGGTGCCGTCGGGGGTCAGCGCGAGGTCGTAGGCCGCCCGCTCGCGGGGCGTCGGCGCGGCATCTGGGGTCGCGGAAGGGCTCATGGGTCAGTACTCCGTGCGATCGGGGCAGTGCTCGAATGCGGTCTCGTCGAGGGCGGTGTTCCACACCAGCCGGTTGTTGCGCGCGAGCTGATAGCTGAACTCGTCGGGGTGGCGCCAGCAGAAGGTCTCGACCTTGACATCGGCCAGCTCGAGCACGGCGTCGATGGCGGGCTCGAGGTCGCTGTCGTGCGAGGCGAGGATGACGAGGTCGATGTCCGGCCGAGCGGCCTCACGCACTGCCGCCAGGGCGCAGAGCACGTCAACGCCCTTCTCGCGCTTGTCGATGACCAGCTCGCGACCGTTCACATCGTGGACCGGCCGGCCGGTGGCGTCCCGTTCGACCCGGTACTTCAGCGGCTGCAACGTCACCTCAACTCGCCGGTCGCGTTCCCACTGGGCCCGCTGCGCCTGGTTGCGTGAGTAGCCCTGAGGGTCGTGTCGGTTCGAGGGCTGCCCCCGGTAGACCCAGACGTGGCACAGCCGGGCCGGCCGGTGGCCCGGCCCCTGGTTCGCGTTGCGGGCGTGCAACAGCCGGTTGGCGAAGTGCAGCGGGTCGACGAGCGTCTCGTGCTGCGCCAGCCCGCGCGGCTTCCCGAACAGGTCGTGGCCGACGAGGTGCACGTTCTGGTAGTCGACGACGATGCTCGTCCGAAGGGCTGGTGGCCCGGGAACAGGAGTAGGGGTCGTCATGAGGTCACCCACTCGCACACGCCAGCGGCATGAAAGGCCCCACCAGTCCCGGAGGACGGTGGGGAGCTAGACCGCTAGCCTCTCCCACCCGCGCGGGCCACGTCAACTCGGGCGCCCCGGTCGTGAACATCACATGACCACCCTCGCACCGCGGTGTGACAGCTGCTCGCTCACTCATCGCTGGTCACCTCGCCCTCGTCGCCCTCGACCAGCGGAGGTGCGCCGGCCTGGAGGGCGGCGCGGCGGTGGTTCTCCTCGAGCAGCCGGTCGAGCAGCTCGACCCGCGCGGCGGGGCTCACGGTCCACCGGGTCATCTGCCGGTAGGTGTGGAAGCCGTGGTCGAGCGCGACGTCACCCCACCCGTAGGCGGCGACGACGACCTCGTCGAGCTCGCGGTGGATGGCCCGCACCCGGGCGACATCGGGGTCGACGGCGTCGAGCAGTTCGGGGTCGTTGACGAGGTTGTAGAGCCGGGTCAGCCCGAGGTCGCGACGGAGCATGATCTCGCGGCGCTCCACATCGAGCACCCGC
>JBBQWX010000195.1:0-7324 GCA_038210185.1 Actinomycetales bacterium | reverse complement strand
CCGCGCCGGTCTACATCCTGGCCAGCGTGTTCGTGCTGCAGACCGTGGCCGAGCTCTGCATCTCGCCGGTTGGCCTGTCCGCCACCACCCGTCTGGCGCCGCAGGCGTTCGCCAGCCAGGCGATGGCCCTGTGGTTCCTCGCCAGCGCGGCCGGTCAGGCCCTAGCGGCCCAGCTCATCCAAGCCCTGGGCGACCTCTCCGACTCCATGTACTACCTGGTGAACGCGATCATCACCCTCGTTGTGGCCGGCATCCTGTTGGCGCTGGTGCCGTGGATCCGCACCAAGATGGCGACCGCCGAGCTGCACGCCGCGGCGTCCGGGGTGCACTGAACCGAACCAAGCCCTTCGGATGCCGCTCAGCCAGACCGGCGCAAAACACCGGCTCAGCCGAAGCAAGCGGGAACTGGCGGGCGCCCCGACTTGGGCCACTTCAGCCGGCGCCTTGGCGAGCCGGGAAAGCAGGCCCTCTGCTTCTTGAACAGATGCGTCCCGATGGGCGATGTGGGGCATCCGCTACCGGGCGAAGCGGGCGCGGGCTCGTGGGCCTCACCCCGCGGCTGGTCTGGCTTGACACCAGCTCTTGACGCGACGTGCTGGTCATGCGGACGGCGCTTTGCGGTTGAGCGGCCTGCCGGGCACTCCAACCGCGGGGCGAGGGTGAACCTGGGCTGGGGGGCCCGCGCTCGCAGTTGTGGCCACTGCCGCGGCACGCGGCTGGGTCCGCGCGGCCAGGTGTGGGTGACGAGCCAACGGCTCCTGGACGGGAGCCGTCAGCGAGTGAGTGGACCTCAGCCGCTTGCGAGCCGAGCTGGCCTCGGCGGCGGGTCCGGCGGGCACGGTGACCGATCCGAGACCGCTGGCGCGCGCTTGGTGCCCTGGTCCACAGGTTGAGGTCAGTCGGCGGCGGGGTCGATCGCGCCACGGCGGCACGCCCGGTAGAGGCGGGTCGCGGTGACGCGCATGCCGTCGTCAGTGGGGATGGAGCGCAGGGCGGAGCAGCCATCGACCGGGGCCGGCGCGCCGCTCGTACGGACAGCGTCGCGACCGGCCTCCTCGGCGATGCGGGCCATGGTGTCGAGGTGCAAGGGGGTGGACGGACGGTGGCCTCCTCCACTGACGGTGGCGAGGTCGGACGGGACGTACCGGGCGGGCGGGCTTGGCGTGGTCACCCTCATGACCATCCTCGCCGTCGCGCCGGTTCGGGGCGGGGTGCGCAGTGCAATGTCCAGCGGATCGTCACTTGTCGAACCAGGGCGTCCGCCGCACGCTCGAGCCGAGGATTCGCACCACGCGCGGCGATGGTTGCGATGGGACGCAGCTCCGGTTGGTGGATCGAATCTCGGTGCTGTCTGCGGAGGCGCCGGGTTGCCGCTCAGATGCGGCGAGGGTTCATTGGCGTGCCGGTTCGTCACCCGTTCGAGCTGGCCATCCTCTAGTAATGCCGCGATGGCGCAGTTGAGTGCTTGGACGTGGTGTCCTTCGGCGTGGCCGACGACCGTGCTGATGGCTCGGGTCACGGCCGACTGGATCGTCTCGCTTGCCGTGCGGGGGAGGAAAGGACGAGGCCGGCTCCTCCCAGCGCGATGGTGGCTCCGGCGAGTTCTCCCAGCTTGTCGTTCGCCGCCGACGGCGCCAAGCCCGCCACGGGGTGTCTGGTGACCCTGTTCGTCAACGACGAGGCGGTCGGCAGCGGCCGTCCATCCAAACGCTCACCTCACCGGGTGGCAGGGGTGTCTGTGCTCGCTGCCGGGAGATGGATAAGCCCATCATCGAGTAGGTGTGGGTGGGCAGGCCTCCGTCATCGACGAACAGTGAGGACCCGCCCAGGTGGTCGGCCTCGGCGTCGATCACGCCCTCGACTCCGCGCTCGGGAACCACGAGGTCGGCACTGATGGAGTAGGAGTGGTCGTAGATCCGCGGGATCATGCCCGGCGCGACGTCCTGCACGTCGCCGCGGAACTCCATCCTCTCCGCGTCCGCGAGGATGTCCCGACGTGGGTCGCTGAGAAGCACTCACGCCGGGCAGAGACAACTGCGAGGGGGCAACCTCGGACCGGGGTCTCGGCCAGGCCCTCAGCAGGTCCGTTATCGGTCACCCGACGCTTGGCGCACCACTCGTCGAGCGGCTCACCATATCCAGGCCTGCTGCCCACCAGTCCCCAAGATCCTCCGTCTCCGTGCCTGGGTCCGGGCCGCGGTAGTACCCCCCAGGTACGCCGGGAGCCGCGTCCTACCGCCCGGAGTGACCCGCCGCAGCGTATTGGGCCTGCAGACGGGACGATCGCTCGCGACGTAGGCCTCACGCTCGCGCGCGGGATGCCGAGCCCGGGTAGCGGACCGGCTCGATCCCCAGCTCGCGCATCCGTGCCGTGTAGCGCCGGTAGTGCCGCAGGGCCTCGCCGTGCCTCCGGTCCTCGGCCAGCCCGCGGACCAGCGACAGGTGGGTTGCCTCGTCATAGGGATCGACGCGCAGCAGACGCAGGCCGTACCGCAGCGCTTCGTCGGTGGTGCCGCGACCGACGTGCGCGTCGAGCAACCGGCGCAGCACTGCGAGGTAGGCAGCGCGGCACTCCTCCCGTAGTGATCCGGGATCGCCGTTCAGCGGCTCGCCCTCCAGTAGCTCGCCGGTGTAGCGCGACTCGAGTGTCGTCAGGAACTCGAGCGAGGCGGCGTCGTGTCCGCCGACACCGTGGTCCTTCTCGTCGTGGCCCCTAACCTCACCTGCGCCTGAGGCGAGCGCGCCCGCGGCGTCGGCCAGGAAGCGTTCGGCATCGACCTCCACGTGCTCGCGCCTCAGCTCGACCCGCTCCGGCAGGGCGATGACGAAGTGGTCCTCGGGCAGACTGCCGCTGGGGTCCAGCAGCCAGCGCAGCTCGGCAAGCGCCGACTCCAGATCGGTCTCCGCATCGGGAGGCTGACGATCCGGGAACAACTCCCGGACAAGCGTGGCCGGGGTCAGCAAGCGGCGCGTCACGAGCAGTCGGAGCAGCCTGGCGGGGACCTCGGTCGGCCAGCGGTCGATCGGACGGTCTCCGGCGAGGACGCGGAAGGGGCCGAGTAGGCATACCCGGGCATGCGTTGCCGGCGCCGGAGGTGAGGTCAGCGCGGATGCGGCGGCGACGGGGCCTGCTGCGCCGGTCACCGCGTCCCGCATCCCCAGCCGGCGCAGCATCGTCCAGCTCAGTTCCGCGGCGTCCTGCTCACCGCGCACGGCAGCCAGCACGAAGCGGGCACGCTCGGCGCTGAATCTGTCGCCGATGCGTTCCCACTCGATGACGGCCTCGGCCGCCCATCGGGCACGCTTGTCGGGCTCGCTCCCGGCCAGGGCGGCGAGCTCGCGAGCTTCCGCATACCCTCTGCCGTCGCGGCGGGACAACGCGATGTCGCTTGCCTCGCCGGCGAGTTCTCCGGCGCGGATCCCCTCGCCCAGGTGGAGTAGCACCCACGCCGCACTGAGACGTGCGGGCACGGCAACGAGTCCGTCCGCGGCCACCAGGGCGCTCGCGGCCAGTGAGCGCGCCCGCGACGGGTCACTTCCGGCGAGCACCCGGGCCAGCCCTCCCTCGGCCAGTACGCGTGAACTGGTGGTCCCGGCCTCGGCGGCGATCCGGAGCACGCGTTCGTACCCGGCGCGGGCGAGGCCGAGCTCGCCCCGCGAGAGCTGCAGGTCGGCCAGGCCACAGAGGGGGAAGATCACCAGTCGGCTGCCGAGCCGGTCGTATGCCTCGGCTGCGGCGAGGAAGTCAGTGTTCGCCTCCTCATGGCGGCCGAGCGCGGCGAGTGCTTCGGCGCGGTTGGAGCGGGCGAGCGCGCCGAATGTCGCGAAGCCGGTCAGCTCGGCCAGTTCCAGAGCGACGTCGAGCTCTTCAAGGGCCAGCGCATAGTCCGCGGTCTCGACAAGATGGCTCCCTCGGTTCGAGCGGATCCGGACCGCCTGCAGTGCGTTCCCGGCGGTCTCGGCGAACTCCAGTGCCAGTCGGTCGTGGACATCGTTGGCCCGCCGGTCGCCGTCGCCGGTGGCGATCATGGCGAGGGCGGTGTGGGCCCCGGACAGCGCAGCCGGATCGCCGCTGGCCCTGGCCAGCCGCAGTCCCTCGTCGGCATCCTGCCGAGCCGCAGTGGTGCGGCCGAGCAGCCATAGGGTCGTCGCTCGCATCGAGTGGACGAGGGCTGCGGCGGCCGGGTCGTCGTCGGCACGGGGGCTCCAGCGACGGTACGCCTCGATGGCGCCCTCCAGGTCGCCGCGCAGGTGGTGGATCAGCCCGGTCCAGTATGCGAGGGCCGGCGAGGCGGCTCCGTCCTCGGCGGCTCGGCGCATGCTGGCCAGCGCCTCCTCCCATCGGCCGACGATGACAAGGGCCTGTCCGATCGCAGTCTCGGTTCGGACCGTGCGCAGGTGCGGCGGCAACAGGTCGGCCGCCCGGGCCACCTGGACGGCGTGTCCCTGGGTCACGAGGTCCTCGGCGCACTCGTCGATCAGTCGAGCACCGCCATCGATGTCACCGATTCGACACAGCAGGCCGAGACCGTCGCCACCATCGCCACGCTCGGTCAGCCACCTGGCGCAGACCCGCGCCGCCACCGTCTGCTCCTCTGGTCGCAGCGGATCACTGGTCTCGACACAGGCGCGGACCACATCACTGAGCACCCACGTCGACTCGACGGGGCGGAGCACCCCGCGTGCCGCCAGCAGCGCGATGGTCTCGGCTGCTGCGGGCAGGTTCAGCCGGCGGCAGAGCTCGGCGTCGAGCTCGGGCAGCACCGAGGCGATCCGCACCATTCGCCGCGCCCCGTCGGGCAGACTGGCCAGTAGGTCCGTGGCCAGCGCGCCGAACACCTCTGCGGGTCGTTGACCGAGGCGCTCAACTGCAGGCCGCCGCTGTGTCACGGGCGTGTCGACGAGTGCATCGCAGGCCAGCCGGACCGCCGCCGCCCACCCCTCGGTGGCGGCGTGGATGTCTGGCGCCAGCGACTCGGCATCCGGGCCGAGCCGGGTGAACAGCAGGTGGGCCACCTCCTCGATGGTGAAGCGCAGCGTGTCCGGGCCCAGCTCCAGGAGCTGACCGCGAGCACGCAGCCGGTCGATGCCGAACGCCGGCGGCGTGCGGGAGACGTACACCAGATGCAGCGACGGGCTTGCCAGCCGCACGAGGGCCTCCAGCAGGTCCACGCCCGGTGAGTTGGCGTCGAGGCTTTCCACCTCGTCCAGGACCAGCGCGATACTCCGCGTGGTCGAGGACTCGAGCGCGCCCACCACCCGAGCCGCGACAGCCTCGGCGCGCACGCTGCCGTCGGCGTCCGGCCCGATCAGCCCACTGATCGGGCCGAGCCGGGCCGGCTCGACCGCCGGCACGGTGAGACGTACCGCATCGAAGATCGCGTGGGCGAACGAACCCAGCTCGGAGTTTGCGGAGTCAACCCGCAGCCAGGCGGCCCCGTTCCGCTCCGACCAGCTCGCCGCGGCCACTGTCTTCCCGAATCCGGTCGCGGCCACAATGGTGGTCAGCGGCACACCCCACACACCGTCGAGACGCTCCTTGATCCGGGGCCGGGGAACCGCCAGTGCCGGTGCGGCAGGTGGCTGGAGCCGCGACACCGGGGTGGGTCGGGCCGCAGGGAGAACCGCGGCTGCTGGTTCGCGGCCGACCAGGCGGCGGCCCAGCTCACGAAGGGCGTCAAGCTCGTCGTCTGGGACCTCAAGCTCGCTCGCGAGCGCGTCGATGAGGTCGCGCGACGGCCGGCGCTCTCCGGACTCGACCCGGCGGACGGTGATCGTGGAGTAGTTGACCCGCTCGGCCAGCTCCGCCTGGGTCAGGTCCAGGGCGCGACGTCGCTGCCGCACCCATGAGCCGAAGGTCGTGACCATTGGCTCCTCATTCCTATCGGTATCGCCCGGTGTGCCGCTCCTTGTGTCCCCGAGCGATCCCCAACGCCGAAGCCGGTGCCGTGCACTGGAAGTCCATTCACTACGAAGGAGGACGGCCATGGCCATCAAATACACGATCCAGATCGATGCGATCCCCCTCAGCGACGCCGACGGCGGTCGCGCCAACACCGTCACGTCGGCCCAGTTCCGAGCCGCTGTCGACGACATGAACACCATCTTCGAACCGGCGGACATCCGTTTCGCCTTCGACCCCGGGAAGGACTGGCACCCACGTCACGACACCAGCCTCAACAGCCTGAACAACGGCGGCGGAGCATGGTGGACCGAGGGCAACGCAGTGGCCAGGCAGCGGCGCGGCCGCATGGTCGTGTTCCTGCGCTGGGGCAAGGACCCGGACACGCGGGCGAACAACTGGTTCGCGTACCCGCCGGACACCGGGCAACAGCAACCGGCCCAGGCGAAGCTGCCGACCGGCAACGTCGACTTCGTCGTGACCAGCAACAACGGCACAGGGTTCGACGACCGAGGTGCGCTGCTGGCGCACGAGGTGGGTCACTACCTCGGGCTCTTCCACACCCATCCGGGTTGGGGCAACACCTCGGTGGAGACCATCGAGAGCCTGGTCGAGGCAGGCGGAGTGGCCGCGCTCAACGGCGACCTGCTCGCCGACACGTCGCCGGACCCGGGAGCCTTCTACTACCGCGAGCGGGTCGACGCCTCGGCCTGCGGCGGCCCGGCCTCCTTCACGATCGGCGGGAGACGGGTCACGCCGCCGCGGTCGAACGTGATGAGCTACTTCCGCTGCCCCCCGGTCACCATCACCGCGCAACAGATCCAGGTGGTTCGGTCGACCCTCGAGCACTCCCACCGCAAGCACCTCATCGAGACCAGCGCAGGGGTCCGGTATGCCGGGGTGTTTCTGCCCGGCAACGACGCCCACGCCCTGTGGGTCGGCGACGACTGGAAGGGCTTCACCGACAAGTGGCGCGAGCTGTCCAAGGGCGGTCTGCGGCTGGTCGACTTGGAGTCGTATGTGATCGGAGGGACGAGGCGCTTCTCGGGCGTCTTCCGCGCCGGCTCCGGCGGCCATGGCCTGTGGGTGCACGACAGCTGGAAGGAGTTCACCGACAACTGGGAGCAGCGGTCCAACGCCGGCCTGCGGCTGCACGACTTCGAGACCTGGACCGAGGGGTCGAAGCGCAAGTTCGCCGGTGTCTACCTCGCCGGAAGCGGCGGTCACGCCCTCTGGTACAACGACGACTGGCACGGCTTCCGCGAGAAGTGGCAGGAGCTGTCCAAGGGCGGCCTGCGCCTCGTCGACGTCGAGGTGTTCGGCAGACTTGTCTCCTGACGGCCTCGGCCACTTGGTACCGGCGAAATCGCCGCGGCGCGTCTCGGGGCCGGCCGGTTCCTGCGCCAGCATGGGGCGCAGGAA
>JBBQWX010000194.1:0-7363 GCA_038210185.1 Actinomycetales bacterium | reverse complement strand
CCCACTTCAGCACCCAACTCGAGATGCGCTCAGGGCGTGACGACGACCTTGCCGCGGGCATGACCGCCGCTGACGTGGTCGATGGCTGCGGCCGCCTGCTCGAGGGCGAAGGTGCGCTCCAGCGCTGGGCGCACCCCGCTGCGTTCGACGACCTCGGTGAGAGCGGCCAGGTCGGCGCTGTTCTCGGACGCCATCAGCATCACGAGGCGCTGCTTCACGAACGGTGACAGCAGAGCCGCGCCCATCGCGCGGTGCAGGCCACCGAGCCAGCGACCCTTGTTCTCGCTGCCCACGACCACCAGGCAGCCGCGCTCGGTGAGCAGGCCGCGCAGCACCCGCACCGGTCGGTGGCCGGCGATGTCGAGCACGACGTCGAAGCGCTCGCCAAGGGTGTCGAGGGGCGTCGTCGTGTGGTCGACGACGCGCTCGGCACCGAGCGACCGCACCAGCTCGGCCTTCGCCGGGCCGCAGACCCCGGTCACCTGCGCGCCGAGGTCGACGGCCAGCTGCACGGCAAAGGAGCCGACCCCGCCGGACGCCCCGATGACGAGCACGCGGTCGCCGGCCTTGACGCCGCCGGCCCGCAAGGCCTGGAGCGCGGTGAGCGCGGACACCGGCACGGCTGCAGCCTCCTCGACCGAGAGGTTGGCCGGTCGCCGCGCCAGCCGGGTCAGGGGTACCACGGCGAGCTCGGCGAACGAGCCGCGGGCGGTGCCGTAGACGGCGTCGCCGACGGCATAGTCGGTCACACCCTCGCCGAGTGCCTCGACGGTGCCGGCGACGTCGCGCCCGGGGGTGCGGTCCTTCGGGGTCCGCAGGCCGAGGGCGAGGCGGGCCGCGAGCGGCCGACCGGTCATGACGTGCCACGTGCCGCGGTCGACCCCGGCCGCGCCGACGCGCACCAGCACCTCACCGGGGCGTGCGACGGGGTCGGGCACCTCGTCGAGACGCAGCTGGTCGGTGCTGCCGTAGTGGTCCTGGACGATGGCCTTCATGATGCTTCCTTACGCTGTAAGTTGGACTGGATGGGTGCCACGATAGCCTTACACCGTAAGATGTGGCAAGACCCGATCTCGTCCCCACCTCCAAGGAGCCCCGGATGCCGCCCACTCGCCCCCCGCTGAGCCGTGCTCGCGTGGTCACCGAGGCCATGGCGCTCGCCGATGCCGAGGGACAGGTTGCCCTGTCGATGCGGGCGCTGGCCGGGCGCCTGGGCGTCGAGGCGATGTCGCTCTACCACCACGTCGCGGGCAAGGAGGCGTTGCTCGACGCCATGGTCGATGCCGTGTTCGGCGAGCTGCACCTGCCGGTCGTCGGCGGGGACTGGCGGGCCGAGCTGCGGGCCAGGTCGGTGTCCGGGCGGGGCGTGCTGCTGCGCCACCGCTGGGCCGTCGGGCTGATGGACTCGCGTCGAAGCCCTGGCCCGCTCAACCTGCGCCACCACGATGCCGTGCTCGGCTGCCTTGCGGCACAGGGGTTCTCGCTCACGGCCGCCGGCACAGCGTTCGCCCTGCTGGACGCCCACCTCTACGGCTTCATGCAGCAGGAGGTCAGCCTGCCCTTCGAGGGCGAGGCCGACCTCGCCGCCCTGGTGGCCGAGCTACTCGGGCCGGAGGTGCGAGCGGCCTATCCCCACTTCACGGCCTTTGCCGAGGGTCGCGCCCTGCAGCCGGGTTACGCCTTCGGGAACGAGTTCGAGGTGAGTCTCGACCTCGTGCTCGGAGCGCTCGAGGGGCTGCGCACGCCGGGCCCGGCCGGCACGGCATCCGGCACGGCAGGCACGGCATCCGACACGGCATCCGGCACGGCGATCGCCCCGATCGAGGTGACCGTGCCCGTGCTCGGGGTCGACGGGTGCCCGGGAGGGTGGGTGGGAGCCGTGCTGGTGCCGGGGGCGCCCCGACCGCGCGTGGTCGTGGCGCCCACCATCGAGCTGCTGGTCGAGACGGTGCGCGCCGACCTCGACGTGCTGGTGGTCGGCATCGACATCCCGATCGGGTTGCCGGAGAACTCGATCCGGCAGGCCGACGTGCTCGCCCGCCGCGCCCTGCCCGGGCGGGCCAGCTCGGTCTTCACCACCCTCACCCGAGCGGCCTACCTCGCCCCCGACCGCGCAGCGGCGGATGTCGTGAACCGCGGCCTGAGCGGGCAGGGGGTCGGCGCCCAGGCGTTCGCGTTGCGTGCGAAGATCCTCGAGGTCGATGCCTGGCTGCGCGGCCGCCCGACCGTGGCAGTGGTCGAGGTGCACCCGGAGGTCTCCTTCGCCACGATGGCCGGCTCCGTGCTGCCCGCAAAGCGCACCGCAGCGGGCCAGCAGGCCCGGCTCGAGGCGCTGGCGGCGGCCGGGGTCGCCCGACCGTCGGTGCTGAAGGGGAGCGGATACGCCGCCGACGACGTGCTCGATGCGTGCGCGGTAGCCTGGTCGGCACACCGCCGCGCGACCGGTGACGCACGCATGCTGCCGGACCCGCCCGAGGTCTTCTCGGACGGCATCCGCGCCGCGATCGTGGTGTGACGGCACCCTCCCGAGCGGCCGATCCGGTGGCCAGTCGGATGGCCTCGGAGCCGCACGGGGTGGCAGGGTGGCTCGCATGACTGCACGGGTGTCCCACACGACCATCGACTGCCGCGACGCGTACGCGCTCTCCGAGTGGTGGAAGGGGGTGCTCGACTACATCGACGTCGAGGGCGACCCGAACCTTCCCGGCCACGAGGAGTGCATGATCCTCCGGCGCGACGGCGGGCACCGGCTGTTGTTCATCGAGGTGCCTGAGGCGAAGTCCGCGAAGAACCGCATCCACCTCGACCTCGAGCCGGTCGAGGGCGGCCGTGACGACGAGCTCTCCCGGCTGCTCGCCCACGGCGCCGTCGAGGTGGCCGACCACCGTGACCAGTACGGCCCGGGCACCGGGTGGGTCATCCTGGCCGACCCCGAGGGCAACGAGTTCTGCATCCTGCGCAACCTGGCCGAGCGCGAGGCGGCCCCGGGCTCCGAGTCGTCCACCCCGGGCTCCTGAGACCGGGCGCGCCGGGGTACGGGTGGCTGTACCCACATCGACCAATAGGTCACTCGGGGTACGGGTGGCTGACCCACATCGACCAATAGGTCACTCGGGGTACGGGGGGGCGTACCCACATCGACCAATAGGGGCTCTCCCGGCATGAGTGTGGGTCATCCGGGCGCTCTTTCGTGGGGTAGGTGGAGTTCGATCGGTCCGCAGGTCGGAATTTTTCAAGTCAAGTGAGACATCTGCTGGTTAGGTTGTTTTTGGGGTCACTCGGGGTACGGGTGGCTGTACCCACATCGACCAATAGGTCACTCGGGGTACGGGTGGCAGGTCAGCCGGCCCGCCGCGGGCGCGACCGGGAGATGAGAGTCTGGGCCCATGAACGAGGCCCGGCACGTGGTGGCGGTGCTCGGCCGCGGGGTCGTCGACGCGGACGAGCCCGTCGTCACGGCAGACGACCTCGGCCTGACGCGCGGCGACGGGTGCTTCGACTCCGCCCGGGTCGTGACGGATGCGAGCGGCCACGCCACCGTGGTCGACCTCGACGACCACCTCGACCGCCTGCACGCCTCCGCCGTCGCCTTGTCCGTCGCCGGCCCGTCGCGCCAGGAGTGGCAAGGCCTGGTCGCGCAGGCCCTGACCGCCTGGTCCGTCCCCGGGGAGGCCGTGCTCAAGCTGCTGCT
The DNA here is from genome assembly GCA_038210185.1 of Actinomycetales bacterium. Taxonomy (GTDB): domain Bacteria; phylum Actinomycetota; class Actinomycetes; order Actinomycetales; family Dermatophilaceae; genus Fodinibacter. The sequence continues at coordinate 3,672 of JBBQWX010000194.1, read as the reverse complement.
GACCCGGGGCCGTGAATGGGGGTCAGACGGCGCAACCGCCCTGGTGACGATCACCCATCGCGGAGCCTCGCCCGAACCACCCGAACCGCCCGAACCGCCCGAACCTCCCGGACCCCCAGGAGCTCCCGGACCGCACCCGGGGCCGCGCACCATCACGGCCGTCACCCTCAGCCGGGGCCACCCGAGCGACGCGTTCACCGACGCACCCTGGCTCCTCGGCGGGGTCAAGACCCTGTCCTACGTCGTCAACGCCGCCGCGACCCGGGAGGCCCGGCGGCGCGGGGCCGACGACGTCATCTTCATCTCGACCGACGGCTTCGCCCTCGACGGCCCGACGTCCGGGCTGCTCGTCGCTCGCGACGGCGCCCTCGTCAGCACCCCGACCGGCGCGACCGGCATCCTCGAGTCGCTCACCGTTGCAGCGGTCCTGGAGGCCGCTCGCGCCGAGGGGTACGCCACGCGCTACGAGCTGGTGCCCGTCGAAGCCTTGTACACGGCGGATGCCGTGTGGCTGGTGTCGTCAGGACGCGGACCCGCGCTGGTCACTCTGCTGGACGGTCGAGAGCTGCGCACCGACGCCGACCTCGCCGCCAGGGTCGCGCGGTACGCCGGCTTCTGACGGGGCCGTCACCGACCGGCAGGGCGTCGGGCACCCCCGTTGACCGCGTGCGAAACGCCCGACGGATACTGGGACTCCACCCCCGTGCCACCGAGGAGACCTCATGCGCTGGACCCCCGACCAGATCGGCGACCTGTCCGGAACCACGGCGCTGGTCACCGGCGCGAACTCCGGCATCGGCCTCGTCGAGGCCCGCGAGCTCGCCAGGCACGGCGCCGACGTCGTGCTCGCGGTGCGCAACACGGATGCCGGGGAGGCCGCCGCCGAACGCATCCGCGGCACCGGAGTGCCCGGTACCGTACGCGTGGAGCGGCTCGACCTCGCGTCACAGGAGTCGATCCGCGCCCTGGCCGAGCGGTTCGAGGGGCCGCTCGACCGCCTGGTCAACAACGCCGGGGTGATGGCCCCGCCGCGACGACGCGAGACCACCGACGGGTTCGAGCTGCAGTTCGGCACGAACCACCTCGGGCACTTCGCGCTCACCGGCCGGCTTCTGCCGCACCTGCTGCAGGCCCCGGCAGCGCGGGTCACGACCGTCTCGTCCATCGCCCACCACTCCGGTGACGGCAAGGTGCTCGAGGGCAACCCGGCGCAGGGCTACAACCCCAACGTCACCTACGGCCGGTCCAAGCTCGCCAACCTGCTGTTCGCGCTCGAGCTGCAGCGGCGCGCCACGGCATCCGGCTCGCGGCTCACCTCGACCGCCGCCCACCCCGGCGTCTCCGCCACGAACCTGGTGGCGAGCCCCGACGGGCTGGGGTCGATCCCGGTGGTCGGCACCATCGGGCAGTGGGGCGTCAGGCTGCTCTTCCCCAGCCCGGAGCGGGGGGCCGAGGCCGTCCTCTTCGCCGCCACCGAGGCCGCCCCCGGCTCGTACTCGGGCCCGACGGGGTTGCGCGAGACCCGCGGCCCCGTGGGCGAGGCGAGGCTGAGCGCGTTCGCCCGCGACGAGAGCCTGGCCCGCCTGCTGTGGGAGCGCAGCGAGGAGCTCACCGGGGTGCAGCTGTCCCTCTGACCTCTGACCCCGGACCCCGGACCCACCGGACCCCGGACCCACCCGACCCCGGACCCACCGGATCGTGTCGATATCGCGGGGCGGCTCCGTCCCTAGGGTGTCAGCATCGACAGAACCGGCCCCCGAGCCGGTCGACCGGAAGGGGCCACCCGTGGCCAGGTACCTGCTCATCGTCACCTTCGAGCCCGGCGCCGTCGACTCCCCCATGCAGGAGTGGCAGCCGGAGGAGATCACCGCCCACCTCGACTACTACCGCGAGCTCAACACCCGGCTCGAGGAGAACGGCGAGCTCGTCGACGTCACGATCCTCACCCCGCCGGATGCCGCGCACATCGTCCGCGCCGACGCGTCAGGTGGCCGCGTGGTCACCGACGGTCCGTTCCAGGAGTTCAAGGAGTGGGCCGCGGGCTTCCAGGTGATCGACGTCGAGACCGAGGAGCGGGCGCTGGAGATCGCCGCGCTGGTGTCCGCCGTCCCCGGGCCGGGGGGCGTTCCGCTGCAGCAGCCCATCCACGTGCGCCGCGTCATGGACGACGGCCCGTCCGACCCCGTCGAGATGAACGCCTGGCTGGAGGGCGCGGGGGGCGGGCGCTGAGCGCCGACCGCACCACCGAGGACCTGCTGCGCGACCTCGCGCCGCGGGTCGTCGGCATCCTCACGCGCCGGTCGAGCGACTTCGCCGCTGCCGAGGACGCCGTGCAGGAGGCCCTGGTCGCGGCCCACACGACTTGGCCGCGCGACGGCATCCCCGACAACCCGCGGGCGTGGCTGCTCACCTCGGCGTGGCGCCGGCTCGTAGACGAGCAACGCAGCGCGGCGGCTCGGCGGGTTCGCGAAAGTGCCTGGGTGGCAGGGCAGCCCGCTGGTGCTGAGGCGGTGAGTGACGACGACTCACTCACGGTGCTGCTGCTGTGCTGCCACCCTGCACTGTCCCCGGCATCCGCGGTCGCGCTCACGCTGCGGGCGGTCGGCGGCCTCACCACGGCGGAGATCGCCAAGGCCTACCTGGTGCCGGAATCGACCATGGCCCAACGCATCTCGCGGGCCAAGCGCACGTTGCGCGAGCTCGGCGAGCCGTTCGCGCTGCCCCTTGGCGACGAGCTCGGCTCCCGCGTGGAGCGCGCGCTCGCCGTGGTCTACCTCCTCTACAACGAGGGGTATGCCGCCAGCACCGGTACCAACCTGACCCGCACCGACATCTCCGCGGAGGCGATCCGGCTGGCGCGCCTGGCCCACCGGTTGCTGCCCGACGACCCCGAGGCCACCGGGCTGCTCGCCCTCCTGCTGCTGCTCGACGCGCGACGCCCGGCGCGGGTCACGGCATCCGGCGACCTCGTGCCGCTCGCCGAGCAGGACCGCAGCCGATGGGACCACGGGCTGGTCGCCGAGGGCACCGGGCTGCTCGACTCGACCATCGGGCGTGGTGCGCCGGGGCCCTACCGGGTGCAGGCCGCGATCGCCGCGGTGCACGATCGGGCCGAGAGTGCTGCGGCCACCGACTGGCCGCAGGTGCTGGCGCTCTACGGGCTGCTGGAACAGGTGGCGCCGAGCCCGTTCGTGACGTTGGCGCGCGTGGTGGCGCTGGCCGAGGCGAAGGGGCCGGATGCCGCGGCGCCGGTGCTCGACGGGCTCGAATCCGCGTTGGGTGACCAACTGCGGCTGCACTCCGTGCGCGGTCATCTGGCCGAGCTCGCAGGTGACCCGGCTGCGGCGCGCCGACACTACCTCGCAGCGGTCGCGCGGGCGACGAACCTGGCTGAGCAGCGCCACCTCACCCGCCGGGCCGCCGCACTCGTGGAGTAGCAGGCTGGTGGAGCCGCCGCGCTCGTGGAGCCGCCGCGCTCGTGGAGTGGCGGGGGTGGGGCAGCGGTCCGCACCTCGCCCCGGAGGGCCTCCTGCGGTCCAACCCGGTCCTGTCGACTTCGTGCGACGTGACCACGGGCTTCCGCTTCCGCGGACTGGTCGAAACCGTGGGGAAGCCGCGCCAAGTCGACTGCAGGTCGGCGAAACCCATCTCTTCGAACACTTGTGCGAATTG
>JBBQWX010000193.1:0-7391 GCA_038210185.1 Actinomycetales bacterium | reverse complement strand
GGTAACTATTCAGGTGGTTGACGGCGCGCCTGGTCGGGTTTGGGTGTGTGACTGGTGATGCTGATGGGGTGTCTGGTGTTTCGGCGTACGAGCAGCTCGCCGCGGAGAACGGTGAGCTGAAGGCGTTGGTTGTGGGGTTGCGCGAGGCGAATCGGGTGCTGTTGGCTCGGGTTTCGGCGTTGGAAGCCCAGGTGGGGAAGAACTCCCGGAACTCCTCGAAGCCGCCGAGCTCGGATGGGTTGGCCAAGCCACCGCCGCGGTCGCTGCGCCGGGCGTCGGGGCGCAAACCGGGTAAGGGCAAAGGTGATCCGGGGTTTCGCCTGGAGCCGCGCCCGGACCCCGACCAGGTGCGCACGCACTCGCCGGTGGTCTGCCGGGGGTGCGGGGCGGGCTTGGACGGCGCGCCGGTGGTCGCTGTGGTCCGCCGGCAGGTGTTCGACCTGCCACCGATCGCCCTGGTGGTCACCGAGCACCGCGCCGAACGCCGAACGTGTGCTTGCGGGAGAGTGACCACCGCGGCGTTCCCGGCCCAGGCCAGCGCCCCGACCTGTTACGGGCCCGGAGTCGCCGCGCTGGGCGCCTACCTGCTGGGCCGTCAGCACCTGCCCGTGGAGCGGGCCGCGGAGGCGATGGCCGACTGCTTCGGTGCGCCGGTGTCCACCGGCTACCTGGCCACGCTGCTACCGACCGCGGCCAAGCGGCTGCAGGGATTCTTGGAGGCGGCCCGGGCGCGGTTGGCCGGTGCGGCGGTCGCGCACTTCGATGAGACCGGCGCACGGGTGGACGCCAGGCTGCGCTGGGTCCACGTCGCCGCGAGCGACACCTTCACCCTGTACCACCTGGGCAGCTCTCGTGGCCGCGCGGCGATGGACGACGCGGGGGTGTTACCGACCTTCACCGGCGTCGCGGTCCACGACGGGCTGGCCACCTACCGCCAGTTCACCGACGCCGAACACGGGCTGTGCAACGCCCACCACCTACGTGAGCTCGCCGGGATCGGCGAGATCACCGGGCAGCACTGGCCCACCGAGCTGGCCGAGCTGCTGGTCTCGATCCACGCCGCGGTCCTGGCCGCCAAGGCAACCGGGGCAACCGCCCTGGCCCCCGCCGCCCTGGCCAGGTTCGGGGCCCGCTACGACACCCTGGTCGCCACCGGCCAACGGTGCAACCCGCCACCGCCACGGACCGGCAAACGCGGCCGACCCAAGCTCGGGCCGCCCGCCGCGCTGCTAGCCCGGCTTCTCGCCCACCGCGCCGAGGTCCTGCGGTTCGCCACCAACTTCGATGTCCCCTTCGACAACAACCAGGCCGAGCGCGACGTGCGGATGGTCAAACTCCAACAGAAGATCTCCGGCGGCTGGCGATCCGAGACCGGAGCCAAGGCGTTCCTGGACGTACGGTCCTACCTGTCCACAGCCAGCAAACAACGCCAGCACCACCTGGCCGTGTTACGCGACCTATACAAGGGCCACCCATGGACCCCCGCACCAGCCAGCGCGTAAACCCACCCCACCCGCTGCTCACCGGGCCGAGCACAACCTGGACCGCGCGGCTGGCCCTCGACCCACTCGCCACCTGAATAGTTACGCATCGGGCGAGAAAGATGTTGCGCGCCAGTCGGTCAGGCGGTGTCGTACGTCGGCTCGGATGCCGGGGGCCGGCTGTCGATGCCCGCCTCCTTGCGCTGCTCGGGCGTGATGGGGGCCGGAGCGTCGGTCAGCGGGTCGTAGCCGCCACCGGACTTCGGGAAGGCGATGACGTCGCGGATCGACTCGAAGCCACCGAGCAGCATGACGATGCGGTCCCAGCCGAAGGCGATGCCGCCGTGCGGCGGCGCCCCGAAGGCGAAGGCGTCCAGGAGGAAGCCGAACTTCTGCTGGGCCTCCTCGTGGCCCAGGCCCATGACCTTGAACACGCGCTCCTGCACGTCGCGGCGGTGGATACGGATCGACCCGCCACCGATCTCGTTGCCGTTGCAGACCATGTCGTAGGCGTAGGCGAGCGCCGGCCCCGGGTCGGTGTCGAAGGTGTCGAGGAAATCGGCCTTGGGTGAGGTGAAGGCGTGGTGCACGGCCGTCCAGGCACCCGCGCCCACAGCCACGTCACCGGCCGCGACGGCATCCGCAGTGGGCTCGAACAACGGAGCGTCGACCACCCACAGCAAGCTCCACGCCGACTCGTCGATCAACTCGCACCGCCGCCCGATCTCGAGGCGCGCGGCCCCGAGCAGGGCCCGTGAGGCCTTGGTGGTGCCGGCGGCGAAGAAGACGCAGTCGCCCGGCTGGGCGCCGACCTGAGCGGCGAGGCCGGCGACCTCGGCCTCCGAGAGGTTCTTGGCGACCGGTCCGGTGAGCGTGCCGTCCTCCTGCACGAGCACGTACGCGAGTCCCCGGGCACCGCGCTGCTTGGCCCACTCCTGCCAGGCGTCGAGCTTCTTGCGCGGCTGGCTCGCGCCCCCGGGCATGACGACCGCGCCGACGTACTCGTTCTTGAACACGACGAACTCGGTGTGGGCGAAGTAGTCGGTGCAGTCGACGAGCTCGACGCCGAAGCGCAGGTCTGGCTTGTCGGTGCCGTAGCGCCTCATCGCCTCGGCGTACGTCATCTGCCGGAAGGGGGTCTGCAGGTCGACGCCGATCAGCTGCCAGATCTCGCGCACGACGGCCTCTGCGAGCTCGAGCACGTCGGCCTGCTCGACGAAGCTCATCTCGATGTCGAGCTGGGTGAACTCGGGCTGCCGGTCGGCGCGGAAGTCCTCGTCGCGGTAGCACCGCGCGATCTGGTAGTAGCGCTCCATGCCGGCCACCATCAGCAGCTGCTTGAACAGCTGGGGGCTCTGCGGCAGCGCGTACCAGGAGCCCGGCGCGAGACGCGCGGGCACCAGGACGTCGCGGGCGCCCTCGGGGGTCGAGCGAGTCAGTGTGGGGGTCTCGATCTCGACGAAGTCGCGCTGCTCGAGCACCCGCCGGGCCGCGGCGGACACCTTGGAACGCAGCCGGAGGGCGTGCCCGGCCGAGTGCACACCCGGGCGGCGCAGGTCGAGGTAGCGGTGCTTGAGGCGGGCCTCCTCGCCGACGGTGACCCGCTCGTCGACCTGGAAGGGCAGCGCAGCGGAGGGGTTGAGCACCTCGATGAGGCTCGCCACGACCTCGACGTCACCGGTGGACAGGTCGGGGTTGACGTTGCGCTCGTCACGGGCCGTGACCTCGCCGACCACCTTGACGACGTACTCGCTGCGCAGGTCGTGGGCCGCGCCCGTGAGCACCTCGTCGCGCGCGACGACCTGCACGACGCCGCTGGCGTCGCGCAGGTCGAGGAAGGCCACGCCCCCGTGGTCACGCCGCTTCGCCACCCACCCGGTGAGGGTGACGGGCTGGCCGGTCTGGGCGGCACGCAGGGTGCCGGCCTCGTGGGTGCGGAGCACAGGTGGTCCTTGCTGTCGGGGTCGCCACGGGTTCGACGGTGGCGTGGTTCGGGTGCCGGGGGGCCCGCCGCTCGCTCTCGGCCGCCGGTCCTGGCGCCGACCCAGTCTACGGAGTCGGCGGCATGGCCCGAACGGTGGAGGGGGCCGGGTTCAGGCGAAAGAACGCTGGCGGACGGTACCGCCGAGCGTCAGGGCCAGGAAGGCGGAAGAACCCACGGCCGCCGCCAGGATGCCGGGCACCGGCCAGGACGGGAGACCGGCCACCGCGACCCCGAAGAACGGCACCATGGCCACGGCGACCCCCAGGGTGCGGCCCAGGCTCGATGCGGTGATCCGGCGCAGCAGGGTGCCCACGCTCAGCGTGATCCCGAACGTCACGACGGCGAGCGCGAACAGCACGATCAGGTCGGTGGCGCGCACCCCTCGCCAGACCAGCACGGCCGCACCGGGGAGGAGGGAGACCAGGTGGAACAGCGCACCGGCCCCCGCGACGCCGAGCCGGATGTCGGCGGGGCGCATCCCCATCTGGGTGAGCCGGCTGATCGGCCCGAGGGCGCCGGGGACCCCCAGCAGGGGCAGGGCGCTGAAGCCGGCGGCCACGAGGAGCGCCGTGTAGCCGTGGATGAAGCGGTCCTGCACGAGCAGGACCGAGGCGAAGAAGCACACCACCGCTCCGAGCACCGCGGCCACCCCGATCTCGCTGACCAGGCTCGAGCGCCGCCAGACGACCCGGACCAGCCCGGTCCACACCCGTGGGCCTGCGGGGAGCCATCCGTCGAGAGTCGCCCGCCGCCGACGCAGCCGAGTTCGTGGCTGCTGACGCGCGCGCACCCGGCGCAAGGCCCCCAGTGCCGCCACCGAGGCCGCGAGCAGGCCGACGCCGAGGGCCGACGCCGCCGCCGAGTAGTCCTCTTCATTCGTGAGCACCCAGACCAGCGGGTTGAGTCGCGCCCACCCAAAGGCGACGTCCCCCTGCGACATCAGCCACAGCGCGTGCCCGAGGAGGGCGGCGAGTGACGCGGCGACGAGGGCGACAACGGCGAGGTCGCGCCGAGGGCGCAGCACGACCATCGGCACGGTCCAGACCACGGCAAGCGTCGCGGGCAGGGCGAAGCCGAGGGCGAAGGAGCCCACCAGCGTCGTCGGCGCGATCCGCGTGGTGAACGCGAGGACGAGAATCGACGGCAGCGCGACGTACAGCCCGAGCGCTGTCGGAACCATGGCGGGCACTGCCGCCAGAGCGGACAGGGCGCGCGGCCCGAGGGGCAGCACCGCGAGCCTCTCGCGTTCCACGCTCGTGCTGCGAGACCACACGTGTGTTCCGATCAGCGCTGTCATCCCGAGGGCGACACCCGAAGCCGTGAACAGGGCGGCGAGCAGACCCGGCCCGAAACCGCTGCCGAGCTGCCGGCCGGTGTCGAGGGCCCGCCAGGCGAGCACCACCGTGACGACGGAGAGCACCGACCCCGCGAGCGTCGCCGAGGTGCGGATCGACACCCGATCGCCGAGGGCCTCACGGGCCAGCCGTCGCAGCAGCTCACGCCCCTCGGCCACCGCCACCTTGGCCACGACTGCCGGTGTGCTCACGCGAAGTACCCCGCCACGAACGCCTCGCACTCGTCCCCGCTCGCGAACCGGGCGTCGCTGCGGCCGACGACCTCCCCCTCGCGCAGCACCACGATCGAGTCGGCGACCCGTGCCACCGAGTCGAGGTCGTGGTTCGACATGAGCACCACCGCTCCCCGGTCGCGAGCCTCGCCCAGCACCAGCCGCACCTCGTGGCTGCTCACGAAGTCCAGACCGTTCTGGGGCTCGTCGACGAGCAGCACCTCTGGGTCGGTCATCAGCCCGGTGATCAGCTGCGCCTTGCGCCGCATGCCCAAACTGAACTCCCCCATCCGCACCTCGCCCGGGTCGAGGGACAGCCGCTCGGCGAGGTCGTAGGCCCGGGTGAGCAGCTCCACGCGGTCGTCACCGAAGGAGCGGTGCCGGATGTCGGAGTAGAAGGACCAGAACTCGTGCACCGAGAGCTCGGGGAAGAGCATCTCGTCGCCGTCGGGCACGTAGGAGCACATCCGCAGGGCCGACCGCGAGCGCGCCATGAGGTCACTGCGCCCGACCATCACGCGACCCCGAGCGCTCGGCACGAGGCCGTTCATCGCCCGCAGGAGGGTGGTCTTGCCACTTCCGTTGGGCCCGAGCACCGCGACGATCCCCTCGTCGGCCTGGATGTCGACCGGGCCCAGGGTGAACTCCGCGAAGTCCACGCCCAGGCCGGTCACGGCCACGCTCGTCATGTCCCGGCCTCAGCGGCGCGCCGCTGCTTCCGCAGGCGACCCAGTGACGACATGATGACCGTCCCGTCGGCCGCAGGAGGAACCAGGCAGGCCACCTGGAAGCTCGTCGCGATGAGCAGCCCGATCAAGGCCGCGCGCGACATCGTGCTGGGCTCGGCCCGGTCGACGGACAGCAGTACGAACAGCAGCGCCGCACCCAGGAGCGCCCCGAGGAGGGGGCCGGAGACGGCGACCGCGAGGTCGCGACCCGGGGAGAGCCGCATCCGGTGCAGGCCGACCCGCATCCCCTGGCGGTACACGGCTCGAGGTGGGGACCCCAAGGATGTGCTCACGAGGGCGTGAGTGGCCTCGTGAGCCACCCCGAGCACGACGAGCCCGCCGACCACGCCGAGCGAGAACCCGACGACGAAGGCGGCGCCCACGTCGGACCAGAGGCCGGAGATGAGGCTCAGTGGCACGAGGCACACGAGCACGGTCAGCACTGCGAGCTGCGCCTGGGCGGCCGCCGAGTCCGCCAGGAGGCGCAGCCCCGAGTAGGGCCGGTACCGCCGCTGGACCGAGGGGAGGAACATCGCGCCCCGGACGGGGACCAGGAAGAGGTCCCTCAGGAACCGGGCCCGTCCCCTCACGCGGTTCCGGTGCATCTGGTGGTAGGAGAGGATCCCGGCCTCCTGGCCGCGCTGCACGAACGTCGCCACGTCGACGAGGGCTCGCTCACGGGACACCCCGTACCTCGCGACGAGGGCGTCGGCCAGGTCCGACACGCGGACTCGTTCCGACGCGACGACGAGTGCGAAGAGCGCGCCAGCGCTCGAGTTCAGCCCCGGCGGCAGATCGCCTGCGCGCAGGGCGGGCGAGGCGGAGACCGCGTCGTCGGAGGAGTACCCCGTGTGGTTGATGTCGTCGACGACCTCGGCCCGCGCATCTTCCCTCGGGGTCAGTCCCACTGTTCAGCAACCCTCGCGCGAGTGAAATGCTCCGACGTCGGAAACGAACTCGGAAATGCTCGCCGGGCTACACGCCTTGTAGATGAAGAAAGAATAGGGAGCGCCGACGACCAGCATGGCGAAAACCAAGAGGCTGATGCTCGTCATCGTCAGGGTCTTTGTCTTCGTCATTCCTGGTCATTCCTTTCGTTGGAGCTGAATCGGATACCGCGGCCCCCGGCGCGGGAACACCCGCGCCGGGGGGTTTGCACGTCGGTCAGCAGCCCACGAAAGGGAGCATCCACTTGGCGACGGTCCTGTAGGTGTCCCAGTACGACCGGCAGCGTGACCAGCCGCACGCGGTGCACACGAAGGTGACGAACGCGATCGACACCCCGAGCACAGCCGCAACGGCCGCGATGACGGCCGGCACGGCTTCCACGCCGTCGAGGTCTTCGACGGTGAACGCCGGAGCCTCGTAGGCCAAGAGAGCAGTCCCCTTCATTTCCGTCCGACCCCCGTTGGGCCGGAACCCCACCCGAGGGCCTGTCGATGCCGGATTCACTACGCTCGGCCCGACGCCTTGCGCAGTGTCGGACTAAGGCTCAGACCTCCGCAAGTAGGGGCTGCGTGGTTGTTTGAACTTGTGCCGCGGTGAGCTGGTAGGTCAGGGTGCGGCGGTCGCCGGGCAGTGATGCGCCCAGGGAGTTGAGTTCCTCGGCGAGGCGGGTGAGGGCGCGGGCG
>JBBQWX010000192.1:0-7465 GCA_038210185.1 Actinomycetales bacterium | reverse complement strand
CCAAGACCAGCTCAGCGAGGTCTTCACCCTCACCCGATGGGCTCCACGCACTTAGGTCATACACCCAGCCCACCACCAACACGGCCCTGACCTGCACGTTTACGTGACTGCCTCGAGCTAACTAGGAAAGTCCCGCTAGGGTGGTTCCCACGGCAGAACCCACCGTGACCCCCCGCACCCGAGGAGAACCGCCGTGTCCGACGAGCGTGGCCGACACCGCCGAGCGGGCCACCAGCCCGGGCTGCGCACGGCGGCCGTCCAGGCGGTGCTCGACACCCTCGCAGCCGGCCGCAGCGCCGACCTCGGCCGTCCGCTGCAGGTGCTCGACCTCGGTGGGGGCACCGGCGGCACCGCCGTCCCGCTCGCCGCGGCCGGGCACGACGTCACCGTCGTCGACCCCAGCCCCGACGCGCTCGCCTCGCTGGCGCGCCGAGCCGCCGAGACCGGCACCTCGCAGCGCATCCACCCCGTGCAGGGCGACACCGACACCGTGGGCGAGCTCGGTGCCGACGGCCGCCGGCCGGCCTACGACCTGGTCTGCCTGCACGGCACCCTCGAGGTCGTCGACGACCCGGATGCCGCGCTGGCCAACATCGCATCCGTGCTCGCTCCCGGTGGCACCCTCTCGCTGGTCGTGGCACAGCGCCTGCCCGCTGCCCTGGCACGTGCCCTGGCCGGCCAGTTCGCGCGGGCCCGGGCGATCCTCGAGCGGCCCGACGGACGCTGGGGCGACGACGACCCCGCACCACGCCGGTTCGACGAGCCCGCGGTCCGCGCGCTGCTCGCCGCCCACGGCCTCACGACGGTGCAGAGCCACGGCGTGCGCATCTTCAGCGACCTCGTGCCGTCGGCACTGGTCGACTCCGAGGCCGACCGGACCGCGCTCCTCGAGCTCGAGGACGTCGCCAGCCACCATTGCGACCACCCGCTGCTCGGCGACCTGGGCAGCGTGCGGCACGTCCTTGCGACCCGGGACTGACACCGGCGGGGGCCACCGATGAGCCGACGACAGTTCGCCCTCCCCACTCGCGACTCCACCGAGCCGCCGGACGACACCGGCTGCACCGTGCTGCACGTCGACATGGACGCCTTCTACGCGTCCGCGACCCTGCTCTCGTACCCCGACCTGGTCGGCACGCCGGTCATCATCGGTGGCGGCAACCGCGGCGTGGTGCTCTCGGCCACCTACGAGGCGCGCCGCTTCGGCGTCACCTCGGCGATGCCGATGGCCCGGGCGCGCCGGCTCTGCCCGCAGGCCACCGTGCTGCCCCCGGACCACGCGCTCTACGCCGCGATCTCGGCCGCGGTCATGGAGACCTTCCGCTCGGTGACGCCGGTGATCGAGCCGCTCTCCCTCGACGAGGCCTTCCTCGACGTGTCCGGAGCGGTGCGCCTGCTCGGCAGCCCTGCGGTCATCGGCCAGCACGTGCGCGACACCGTGCACGACGAGCAGGGCATCACCTGCTCGGTCGGCGTCGCCCCGACCAAGTTCGTCGCGAAGCTCGCCTCGGGCCTGGCCAAGCCCGACGGGATGGTCGTCGTGCCGCGCGACGAGGTGGTGCCGTTCGTCCAGCAGCTGCCGGTCGGGGCCCTGTGGGGTGTGGGGGAGCGCACCGAGGAGGCCTTGGTGCGGCTGGGCCTGCGCACCGTCGCCGACATCGCGCACACCCCGCTGGCCACCCTGGTGCGCGGCCTCGGCGACGCCACCGGACACCACCTGCACGAGCTGGCGTGGGGCCGCGACCCTCGACCCGTGGAGCGCGAGCAGCGCGAGAAGAGCATCGGCAGCGACCAGACCTTCGACTACGACATCGACGATGCGGCCGAGATCCATCGCCGCCTGCTGGCCCTCAGCGAGCGCACCGCCGCCCGCCTGCGCGCCGCCGGGCTCACCGGGCGCACCGTGACCGTGCGGGTGCGGTTCAGCGACTTCACCACGATCACCCGCTCGCGCACCCTGCGCGAGCCGACCGACAGCGGCCGCGCCATCCACGAGGCGGCCGTGGGGCTGTTCGACGCGCTGGGGCTCCAGCGCGCCCGGATCCGGCTGGTCGGGGTACGACTGGAGAAGCTCGTGGAGGCCGCCCACGCGCCCATCCAGGGGGTCATCGGCGAGCCCGAGCACGGCTGGCGCGATGCCGACAAGGCGGTCGACCGGGCCCGATCCAGGTTCGGTTCGGGGTCGGTTCGACCGGCGAGTCTCATCCAACGTGACACATCCGCTTCCGTGCAGCGACCGCGCGACCTATCCTGAGGTCTAGAGGACAACATTGGGGCTCCCACCGGGCGCCTCGGGCCGACCACGGGAGGATCTGTGCCCCTCTCAGAGCACGAGCAGAAGATGCTCGAACAGATGGAGCAGGCTCTTGCTGCCGAGGACCCCAAGTTCGCCTCGCAGATGCAGGGCAGCTCGCTGGCGTCGCTGCAACGCCGTCGGTGGCTGGTGGGAGCAGTCGGTGTCATCGCCGGGCTCGGCCTGGTGCTCGTCGGCGTCAACACCACGATGTGGGTCGGCGCTCTCGGCTTCGCGCTGATGGTCGCCGCCGCGGTCTTCGCGGCCACCCCACCCCGGCGTGCGCGCCTCGGCGTCGTGCGCGGTGACGGTACGACCGACGTGCCCACCAAGGCAGGCGCCAAGAAGAAGGGCAAGAGCTCGTTCATGAACCGGCTCGACGAGCGCTGGGAGCGCCGTCAGAACAACTGGTGAGAGCCTGACGGCCCCGTCAGGACGCCACGACGGTCAGGACGCCACGACGCCTGCGACATAGAGCGCGGTGACGACGAGCCCGGCTGCCAGCTCGATCCCCATGCTGTGCAGCACGGCAACGAGTGCGTGCTTCGTGCGGGCCCAGGCTTGGGTGCGGTCCCGGCTGCGGCTCAGCTCGACGACGAAGATGCCGAGCACGAAGCCCACGATCGCCCCGACGACCGGGATGACGAAGAACCCCACGATGCCGAGCAGCACGGCCAGGAACAGTGTCGACGAGCTCACCCCGCGCTCGCGCATCCGCCGACCGGGGACTGTGTACTGCAGGACGTAGCCCGCGACGGTGACCACGAGGCTGACGGCGAAGATGCCCCAGCCCAGCGCCGAGCCTTCCATCAGGGCCCAGACCAGCACTCCGCCGAGCACCAGGACCAGGCCGGGAAGCACCGGCACCACGATGCCGAGGAGGCCGACCACGATCAGCAGGGGTGGAACCACCGAGCCGACGCTGTCGGCGACGGACTCCACGTCAGTCGGAGCTACCGCCGACCGAGCTGGGCTCCAGGAGGCGCTCGCTCTCGTCGTGGATGTCGGCCAGGCCCACGAGGGCCGGGATGTGCTCGCGGCCGTGGTGCGCGCAGAAGTGGAGCTCTCCACCGGCGTGGAGCGTGGCGCGCACATAGGCCTGGGCGCTGCAGCGGTCGCAACGGTCCGCTGCGGTCAGGGTGGGTGCCAGTGCGGCGTTCACGTCGGGCCTCCTCGGCTCGTCAGGATCGTACTCGGTGTCGGTTCGTGCCACCCGTGTGGGTGTCACGCGTTGTAACAGTCAAGCACGTCTGATGCTTCCCTCCGTGCACTGGGAGGCATGTGGCCCTCGTCATGTCCGGATCGTGACCTCGTGGCGGGGGTGTTCTCGCCCGTCCGGCAGCCCTCCGCTGCCCGATCCCGGGGAGCCTCGGTGCGCCTGTCGAGGGCCGTCGGAGCGGGCGACTACCCTGCGGAACGTGCCGACGACCGCAGCGAAGAAGGCCGCGACCACCAAGTCCGCGTCCGAGTACACCGCCCACCACCTCCAGGTGCTCGAGGGCCTCGAGGCGGTCCGCAAGCGTCCCGGTATGTACATCGGCTCCACCGACTCGCGCGGGCTCATGCACTGTCTGTGGGAGATCATCGACAACGCCGTCGACGAGGCGCTGGGTGGGCACTGCGACCGGGTCGAGGTCACGCTGCACCGTGACGGGTCCGTCGAGGTCCGAGACAACGGCCGTGGCGTGCCGGTCGACATCGAGCCGCGCACCGGCCTCACCGGCGTAGAGCTCGTCTTCACCCGGCTGCACGCGGGAGGGAAGTTCGGGGGTGGCTCCTACACGGCATCCGGCGGCCTGCACGGCGTGGGCGCCTCGGTCGTCAACGCGCTCTCCTCGCGCCTGGACGTCGAGGTCGACCGCGGCGGCAAGACCTACGCGATGAGCTTCCGGCGCGGCGAGCCCGGGGTGTTCTCCGACGTCGCCGGCGCCAAGGGCGCCAAGGACCCCGAGCACCGGTTCACCCCTTACGTCGACATCAGCGAGCTCGAGGTCATCGGCACCACCCGCCGCGGGGTCACCGGCACCCGGGTGCGCTACTGGGCCGACCCGCAGGTCTTCCTGCGCGACGCCACCTTCGACCTCGACGGCCTCATCGCCCGGGCCCGGCAGACCTCGTTCCTCGTGCCGGGGCTGACCCTCGTCATCCGCGACCAGCGCGGAGCGGAGCCCACCGAGGAGGTCTTCCTCCACGACGGTGGCATCTCCGAGTTCTGCGAGTTCCTGGCCCCCGACCCGTCGGTCACCGACGTCTGGCGCCTGCAGGGCAGCGGCACGTTCAAGGAGACCGTGCCGGTGCTCGACGCGAAGGGTCACATGAGCCCGACCGAGGTCGAGCGCGAGTGCGCCGTCGACGTCGCGGTGCGGTGGGGCACCGGCTACGACACCCGGGTCAGCTCGTTCGTCAACATCATCGCCACCCCCAAGGGCGGCACCCACCTCGCCGGCTTCGACCAGGCGCTGCTGAAGGTGCTGCGCCGCCAGCTCGAGGTCAACGCGCGCCGGCTCAAGGTCGGCTCCGACAAGCTCGAGAAGGACGACGCCCTTGCGGGCCTGACCGCCGTGGTCACCGTGCGCCTGGCCGAGCCGCAGTTCGAGGGGCAGACCAAGGAGGTGCTCGGCACCAACGCCGTGCGCGCCATCGTCTCGCGCGTCGTCGAGACCGAGCTCACCGAGCGGCTCACGTCGACCAAGCGGGGTGAGAAGCAGCAGGCCGCCCTGCTGCTCGAGAAGGTCACCTCCGAGATGAAGTCGCGGATCAGCGCGAGGCTGCACAAGGAGACCCAGCGCCGCAAGACCGCGCTGGAGTCCTCCACCCTGCCGGCCAAGCTCGCCGACTGCCGCAGCACCGACGTCGGGCGCACCGAGCTGTTCATCGTCGAGGGCGACAGCGCGCTCGGCACGGCCAAGCTCGCGCGCAGCAGCGACCACCAGGCACTCCTGCCGATCCGCGGCAAGATCCTCAACGTGCAGAAGGCCTCGGTCACCGACATGCTCGGCAACGCCGAGTGCGCGGCGATCATCCAGGTCATCGGCGCCGGGTCGGGGCGCACCTTCGACCTCGAGTCGGCCCGCTACGGCAAGGTCATCATCATGACCGACGCCGACGTCGACGGCGCCCACATCCGCACCCTGCTGCTCACCCTGTTCTTCCGCTACATGCGCCCACTCGTCGAGGCCGGGCGGGTCTACGCCGCCGTGCCGCCGTTGCACCGCATCGAGGTGATGAACCCCGGGTCGAAGGCCAACGAGGTCATCTACACCTACTCCGAGGCCGAGATGCGGCGCCTGATGGCGTCACTGACCCGGCGCGGGAAGAAGACCAAGCCGCTGCAGCGCTACAAGGGCCTGGGCGAGATGGATGCCGACCAGCTCGCCGAGACCACCATGGACCCCCACCACCGCACCCTGCGCAAGGTGACCGCCGCCGACCTCGACTCCGCCGCACGGGTGTTCGAGCTGCTCATGGGCGGCGACGTCGGTCCGCGCAAGGACTTCATCATCGACTCCGCCCACGCCCTGGACCGCGAGCGCATCGACGTCTGAGTTTTTCCTCGGCACCAAAGGGTCCGTGGCACGCGCCATCGGGCCACAGTGGGCCGACAAGGACGTCGGCCGACGTCCCGGGCCGGGAGGGAACGATGGGCGTGACGGTTGGTTCGAAGGAGCGACGCGTCGAAGGTGAGGAGCACACCGAGCTCAAGCGGGCCATCGGCCCCAGGCTGCTGCTGCTGTTCATCGTGGGCGACATCCTGGGCACGGGCGTGTACGCCCTCACCGGCAAGGTGGCGCTCGAGGTCGGGGGAGCGGCCTGGGCACCCTTCCTCGTGGCCTTCGCCATCGCCCTCGTCACGGCCTTCAGCTACCTCGAGCTCGTCACGAAGTACCCCAGGGCGGCCGGGGCGGCGCTGTACACCCACAAGGCGTTCGGCATCCACTTCGTCACGTTCCTCGTGGCGTTCACGGTCATGTGCTCGGGCATCACGTCCGCGTCGACCGCCTCGAAGGCCTTCGCGGCGAACCTCGCCGACGGGTTCGGGCTCGACCCGGACAACACCAACCTCGTGCTCGGGATCGCGCTGGTCTTCATGCTCGTCATCGCCGCCGTGAACTTCCGCGGCGTCGGGGAGAGCGTCAAGGCCAACGTCGTGCTCACCTGCGTGGAGCTGTCGGGCCTGCTGCTCGTCATCCTCGTCGGCATCTACGCGGCAACGGGCGGCAACGCCGACTTCTCGCGCGTCACCGTGTTCGACACCTCGGGCGACAAGAACGTATTCCTCGCGATCACCGCGGCCACCTCGCTCGCGTTCTTCGCGATGGTGGGCTTCGAGGACGCCGTCAACATGGCGGAGGAGACCCACGACCCGGTGCGCAACTTCCCCAGGATGATGCTCGCCGGCCTCGGGATCACCGGCGTGATCTACCTGCTCATCGCGGTGTTCTCCGTAGCGCTGGTGCCCATCGGCGAGCTCGGGGAGGGCGACACGCCCCTGACCAAGGTCGTCACCGCGGGGCTGCCCGACTTCCCGATCGACGCGATCATGCCGTTCATCGCGATGTTCGCCGTCGCGAACTCCGCGCTCATCAACATGCTGATGGCGAGCCGGCTGCTCTACGGAATGGCCCGGCAGGACGTCCTGCCCCCGGTGCTCGGCTGGGTGCACAAGGGCCGCCGGACGCCGTGGGTCGCGATTGTCTTCACGACCGGAATCGCGCTGGGCCTGATCACCCTGGTCACGAAGAACAGTGGCAGCGCGGTCGCCGCCCTCGGCGGCACCACCGCCCTGCTCCTGCTCGTCGTGTTCACGATCGTCAACATCGCCGTGCTCATGCTGCGCCGTGACCCGATCGACCGCGCCCACTTCGTCACCCCGACGGTGCTACCGGTCATCGGAGCAGTGGTGTGCTTCTTCTTCACCCTGCCGATCACCGGTCGCGAGCCGATCCAGTACGTCATCGCGGGCTGGCTGCTCGTCATCGGGGTGGTGCTGTGGGTGCTGACGTGGGGCGCCAACCGGGCCTTCTTCGGCAAGAAGACCTACCTGCGTGACCCCGAGACGCTCGCCAGCGAGGACTCCACCCGCAACTGACCCCTCCCACACCTTCGCGAAGTCAGGAGCACTTCGCCGGGTCAGGGCCGTATACGCACCTGACTTCGCGAAGTGCTCCTGAC
>JBBQWX010000191.1:0-7750 GCA_038210185.1 Actinomycetales bacterium | reverse complement strand
ACGGTCTTCCCCAGACCCATGTCGTCGGCGAGGATGCCGCCCAGACCGACCGACTCCAGGAACGACAGCCAGGCCAGACCACGTTCCTGGTACGGACGCAGCTCGCCCTTGAAACCCGTCGGTGCGGTCATCGGCGCGATCCGGTGGTCGACCTCACCGGACAGGAGGTCCGCGAGCCAGCCCTGCGCCTCGACGTCGACCACCGGCAGGCCACCTGGGCCGTCCTCCACGGCCCCGAGCGTCGCCAGCACCTCCCCGACGCTCATCCGCCCCCTGCCGTGGGACTTCTTGGCCAGGAACGCCCGGGCCCGTGCGAGGCGTTCGGCATCGACATACATCCACTGACCGCGCACCCGCACCAGAGGCTGCTGGGCCTCGACGAGGTCAGCGACCTCCTGCTCGGTCAAGGTGTGCTCCCCGACCGCCAGGTCCCAGCGGAACTCCACCAGACCTTCGCGACCGATCGTCGCGTTGGTCGCGACCTGGCCGGGCTGAGCCGGGGTCGACACCGAGAGCTTCGCGCCCAACCGCATCGATGGGGTGGTCCACCAGCTCGGCAGGAGTACGCCGAAGCCGGCGGCCAGCAGGATGGGTGCCGCCTCCGAGAGGAACCGGTGCGCACCGTCGACGTCCAGGGTCAGCGACGACGGCTTGGCGGTGCGCAGCGCACCCTCGATGTCAGGGTAGAGGCGCACCGCACGGCCGAGCTCACCGAGCAGGGTCTCCTGCGGATCGGTGACGTGACGGGCCAGCGCGCGCAGAGCCCCCTTGGCACGCCACACCTGCCCGGCGTCGACGACCAGGCTCGGCTCCGACGTCGACTGCAGGGCGAAGTCCACTCGCCACGTGGGGTCAGGCACCATCTCGCCGGCCGTTGCCTCGCCAGCAGTTGCCACGGCAGCTCCGACCGGTTCGACCGGTTCGACCGGTTCGACCAACCGGAAGCAGGCCCGAACCGCACCGACCTGGGTGACCTCCCGCTGCCAGTCGGCCAGCGCCTCGTCCAGGGCGGCCAGGGCGACCGGGGTGGTGGCGAAGTAGGGGTCCGAACCGGTCAACGCCGATCGGAACGACGCTGCTGTCCGCCTGCGCCTACCGGGGCCGAGGCGCGAGCGCACCGCCGCGTCCACCAGGGCATCGGTCGCAGCGGCCAGCAACCGCACCGCGGCCGCACCTCGGTCGACGGCTGCCGGGTAGGCAGCCGTGAACGAACCAGGCAGCCCCCCGGCCGCGGCGCGAAGCCAGACGGCGTCGGCTCCGGTCACGACCGCCGACCACATCGCCATCGCCCGACCGTCGCCCACCTCTCGCACGCCGGGCAGTACCCGGCCGCGTCCGACGAGGTCCACGGCCAACCCGGCAACCGCCTGCAGCGTTCGCAGGTCACCACCGGCGACCGGTCGCTCGAGGTCGATCTCGCCGTCGTCGGATGCCAGCAGGTAGGCCAGGGCGTTTGGAGCGTCCAGAGCAAGGGTCGGGACCTCCCACTGCCCGAAGGCCGGGGGCTGGGAGGTCTGCGACACCGCGGTCTGCGACTCCGCGCGGGTTCGGCGCACCTCAGCCGAGGCGGACGGGCCCCGGCCCTGGTTCGGCAGGGTGAGGACAGCCGTCCCCGGGGTACCTTCTGCGGCCGTTGCAGCATCCAACGCCTGCGCCGACACGGCGAAGGGGTGAACCTGCTTCGCTGGGCGGCGACCTCGGCGAACAGGTGGCTGTGCCGGAGCCTCCGAGTCCTCGGCCCACAGGATCAGTTCCCCCCTGGGATCGTGCTGGATCGACCACCAGCCGTGAAGGACGATCAACGCGGCTCCACTCCCAAGATCTGCCTTCCAAGATCGCCAAGGTACCCGATGATGCGCCGGGGCGTCCCGATTCCCGGACCCGCTGGTGGTGACGCGCTACGAGCATCCCGGCGATGACCCCGGCCGCTTTCACCGCCGCGTTCGGGTTGGGCACGCTCAGGTGCTGCCCCAGCAGGGTGTGCAGGCCAGCCCCGATCCACGGGAGGCGGGTTTCGTTTCTCGGGGGTCCCAAGCGTGCCCAGCCGGTTGTTGCTGGACCGCCTATTGGGAGGTGCAAATGCGCAGAACTCACAAACTCATGACCGGTCTGGCCGTCACGGGGCTGTTACTGACGACGCCCACGGTGGCCTCGGCCCATGGCCGGAAGCCCGCCCCGCCCCCGGAGGTGAAGTCGACCGCTCTGGCCGCACCCTTCAACCTCTCGGTCAAAGGCAACCATGTTCTGGTCGCAGACGGCGGAATGAACCTCGTCGGCAAGCTCAAGCGGGACGGCACCATCCGGACCATCGCCGCGGACCAGCCGGGTACCTCCGGGATCGCGACAGCGGGCGCGCGTCTGGCCTTCACGACGACCGTGACCGACGAGGCAACGTTCGAGAACACCGCCAGTGGGCTGAACATCTGGGCGGCCCGCGGCAAGCGGGTGTACGCAGACACGCTGGCCTACGAGACCGCCAAGAACCCGGACAAGATCTTCAACTACGGAGTCAACAACCCGTCGACGTGCGTGAGCGATGCGTTGGGTGCCGCAACCGGCGGTCCGGTCAGCTATCGCGGCATGGTGGATTCACACGCCTACTCCGTGGCTGCCTACCGGGGTGACTGGGTCGTGGCCGACGCCGGGGCGAACACGCTTTGGCGCATCGACGACAGGGGCCATGTCCGTACGCTTGCCGTGCTCCCACCGCAGCCGGTCAAGATCACCAAGGACCAGGCCGCGGCGTTGCAACTCCCGAAGTGCGTCGTCGGCGTCACGTACGCCTTCGAGTCTGTGCCCACGGACGTCGAGGTGGGTCGGGACGGCTACCTGTACGTCACCACCCTGCCCGGTGGGCCGGAGGGTCCGGAGTTGGGGGCCCGCGGAAAGGTCTGGAAGGTCAGCCCGTGGTCCGGCAGGTCCTGGGAGATCGCATCGGGCTTCCTGGGAGCGACCAACCTCGCACTAGGCCGCCAGGGTGAGATCTACGTCGCCGAGCTGTTCGGCGGTCAGATCTCCGTGATCCGTCATGGCAGGACCTCGGTCTTCGCATCCCTTCCCGGGGTGGTGGCGGTCGAGACCAGTGGCAACAGCGTCTGGGCCGCGACGCTCGGGGACGAGGATTCACATGCCCCGGGCACGATCGTGAAGTTCGCGGGCGATCACTCCAAGAGGATGGGTTGGGTCAAGCACTGACCACAGCTCCGCACCCGAGCAACTGAGAAGGGTGGGGGTACGACCGGGATGGTCGTGCCCCCACCCTTCTGCCTGGCCGTGGAGCCCAGCCGTGGAGCCCCAGCCGTGGAGCCCAGGCTTGGAGCCCAGCCGTGCTGTGGGACGAGTGCCGGCAAGGTCAGGGCGTTCGCACCCTGCTGAACCCGCAGACCTGCTGCAAGCTGAGGCGGTCCGACCTCCACGCCGGTGAGTCGGGGGCGCCGCCTGCGGAGAACGGATCTTCACCGAAACCGTGTCCGGAGCCAAACGCCTGCGCGCCAACGCCAGCTCATGATCAGAACCAGATGAACTTCGAGATCATTCTCGGGAAGGTGCGCTTTCACGTCACCCCGCCGAAGACCATCCACAGGTTCTGATCACTGCTCGTGAACCCGCCGCGGCCGAGGCGCTTGCCTGCTTGATGAACCATGTGATCGACCCTAAAGCGATCACTGAAGACGTGGTGAGTCGGCCGTCCGTCTACTCAGGGAACCCTCAGCGAAGTGGATGCTCGCTATTGGGCGGGCGAGAAACGACGGATCACGGTAGGCCCGCCCGGTGGCGTCTCCCGGGACAGGCGGGGGCCCCAATCACAATGGGTGCGTCATAGTGGGCTGCCCACCGTGGGCTGTGACGCTGCTCCAGAGCGGGTGGAGTGGGCGACTGGTGGGAGCCGAACGGTACCGGATCACCGCAGGGTGCGTGGACTGGAACGGTGCGTCCAGGTGCTGACCACCCTGAAGGCCGGTCGACCGGTGTGCGACGCTGGATGACCGCCGGCAGTCATGGGCTCGGGGCGGGCTCTCGCCGGACCCCAAGCGACGTTGCGGTGTACCCCAGATTCGTACCCCACTTAAGTTGCTGCCTCCGCGCATGGTGAACCGAAGCCATTTCGTGGCTCGAAGCAGGCGAACGCCTCCTTGGTGGTGGCACGCGCGTCAGGCCTGTCGATCTCGTGTACTGCGATGGCGCCGACGCGGTGGAAACCATCGAGTTTGGTCGGCCCGGGCAGCGATCTCAGGTCTCTCCGCCGACGTCAAACTCGTAGGCCTCGTAGAGCAGGTCGGAGCCGCGTTGCCTGTGGCTGACCAGCAAACCCAGAAGGGTCGTGCCAAGACGTCGGATCTGATCCACGCTCGGCTCCGGCCCGGATGTTCGGGCAAGCAGGTCATCGACGAGGTGGCTGATCTGCACATGTTCCCGGGCGAGGCGGCCGACCGCACCGGACAGACGTGGCGCTGCCGCGAGCACGTCGGAGTGCACCCCCGACTCCCCTTGGGTGACCTCGACATGCTCGCGAAAGTCAGCCGACAACTCAACCAGCGCCACCTGGACGCGCCCGGCCCAGCGCGCATGACCAATCGGTGCTGGCTCGGCCATCGCGAGCTCCAGCGCACTCATCGACTGGCGCAGCTCAGCGCGTCGGAGCCGCAGGGCCTCCAAGGAAGCCTGGTCCGGCGTCGAGGGACTGGTTGCCATCGACACCTCCATGGGTAGATGTGACGTCCGGGCAGTGGGCGTCCGGTGAGCCCGTGCAGCTCGCCCGGAACCCATCCTCGTTGCCTTGGTGGAGCCTGACAAGAGGTCGGTTCAGGCCGGCAGGAGAGAGTCGCCCGGTGCGTCAACGCAGGCGCTCCGCGTGGGTCTTCGCGCGCGTCCCAGGTGCAGGTGGGCGGTGTGACGTTGGGTGCGCAAGACAGTTTCGACCCGAGGGCCAATCAGCGCGTGAGCAAACGGTACTGGCCAACAACCTCGACGAGTCCGTCGCCGCGTCTAGGACCCGAGCGGAGGAGCAGTGAACTGCACTGGCGCGGTCTACTCGAGGGGGTGGCTTGGTTGCTACAGGTGCCAGTTGACCGCGTCCAGGCTGCCGGCGCGGACGTCGAGCTCGTAGGGGCGCTGGTCGTCGTCGGCGAGGACGGCGGTGAAGCCGGCCGCGTGCAGGACGTGCAGGGCGGCCGTGGTCATCGCGTGGGCGACCTCGCCGTGGAACTTGATCGCCGGGTGGGTGTAGTCGTGGGACAGCACCGCGTCCTTGGCCTGCCGACCCACCGTCCCGCCGGGGGCCCACATGACGAAGACGCCGCCGGCAAAGTCGGCGCCGGCGTCGACCTCGACGTAGTAGCCGCGGTCCCGGTCGGTGTCGGGGTGGGCCAGGTCGGCGGGGCAGCCGGCAGCCCGCAGGGCGGCTACCACGGAGGCGGCCAACGCGTCCCGCTCGGCGATCTCGTCGTCGGTGGCCTTGGCCCAGCCGGGCGTGCGCAGCGACGGCTCATCGGTCGCAGTGCCGTTCACATCCAACTCGGTCATGCCTCAACCGTAGTGATGCGGACGGCGGCCGGCGCGCCGGTGTGGTCCGGATGACCTGCCCGGTCCGGACGGCCGCGCAGTGCCCACCCCAGGGTGCTGATCTTGCCGCGACTGGCGGCGGAAAGTGCTATGTCAGGCGGAGCGTTCGGAGTCGAGTCGTTCGAGGATCCAGGAGCGCACGAGGGTCGAGGCGGGGAGGTGCTTGGTCGCGGCGACGCGCTGGACTTCGGCTTCTTCTTCCGCGCTGAGCCGCACGGAGTACACCTTCTGCCGGTTCGGTCGTCGCCCGGTGACGCCGGCCGGGTAGGCATCGTCCTTGGTCTGCTCGGACTCGCGGCGGAGCTGCTCAGCCAGTGCTGGGTCAATCGTCTTGGCCATGGTCCTCTCCTTGCTGGTAGATCTTCAGGTCGGCGCCGGTGGCCGGCCAGGCGTTGATGCCGTGCAGATCACCGTCGAGGTCGCGGTAGGCGATCACGACGATCACGCGCCCGGCTGTGGGGGAGCGGCCGATGAAGCGTGAGGCGCCAATCCGCGACTTCGGGTCGGGCTCGAGGGCGAGGAGGTCGACATCTGCCATGACCTCCTGGGTCCATTCCGGATCAATGCCCACACCGGCGGGGTAGCGCTCGCCGCGGGAGCGGATGTAGTCGATGGCCTCGGGGTCCCACTGGATCTCCTCGTCCACGTGAACAGCATACGCCGCCGTACGACGATGTACTACGCGATTGCTATGGAGAGTCGACTCAAACGCCGGCGACGTAGGCCGTGAGGAAGTGCACCGCGTGGCGGTCGAGGTTGCCTCGGGCGCGGTCGTAGTGCTCGGTGGTGCGAGGGTCGGCGTGGCGGGCGAGGATCTGCGCGTCGCGCAGTGGGACGCCGGCGTCGAGGGCGTTGGTGATCGCCGCGTGCCGCAGCGAGTGCGGGCTGATGTGCCGCGGGATCCCGGCCGCCTTCGCGACTCGGGCGACCATCCGGTACACGTCGCGACGGTCGATCGGATTGCCGCTCTGGGGCCTCAGGATCAGCGGTCCGTCGGCACGTTCGCCCCGGCAGGTTTCGAGCACCCGCAGGACCGGCACGGTGACCGGCATCGTGGCCGGCTTAGGAGCGCGATGCCGCACAGCATGAGGGTGACCGCCACCAGGCGCCCGGAGGCGGTCACCGGGAACTGGTCGCCATAGCCGACGGTGGTCACCGTCGTGGCCGACCACCACAAGGCGTCGCCAAAGGTCTCGATGTTGGCGTCGGGCTTGCCCCGTTCGGCGTCGAGGATGGCCAAGCTGGCGATGAACAGCACCAGCGATGTTGCCCCCACCACGTAGGTGACCACTCTGCCGCGAAGGGAACCGGCCACATGTCGGTTCAAGACGTGTAGCAGGGTGAGCAGGCGCAGCAACCGCAGCGGACGCAGCAGAGGCAGGGCGACCACGAGCAGGTCGAAGATGTTGTGGACGAAGAACCGGCCGCGATTGGTGGCCAGGGCCAGGCGCACGACGTAGTCCACGACGAACAGCGCCCAGGCAGCCCAGGTAACCAGGCGCAGTGTCTCGGCCTTCTCGCCGTCCAGACCGGGGTTCAGAATCGGCCACGCGTACGCAACCAGGAAGACCAGGGCGGCTGCGGTCAAGGGCCATTCGGAGCGTCGTTCCCAACGCTCCAGACGCGGCTGTGTGCTCATACGACGCATCCTGCTCTGTCCGTGCGGACAGCGCGCGGCATGCCTGGCTGCGACGAGGAAACGTCCGCGCACGCTGGCTCGTGCCGGCTTCTGGGGCGCGCACGCGCCTTGTGCGTTGCTGGCTTTCTGGGTTGGCAGGGGAATCGAGGCGGTATTCCCGCTGTGACGGTACGGTCGCCGCATGGGGCGGATCGGACCGGTTGAGATCTTTATCGTGCTGGCGACGCAGGGCTTGGTTTTCGCGGGCCTTGCCGTGGTCGTGCTTTCCGCGCGCGGGCCCCGTCAGGCACGCGGTACGCCCGCTGGGCGTTGGGCTAGGGACCCGAATCGCAGGCACCAGTTGCGTTGGTGGGGCGGCGCACGCTGGTCGGCATCGGTCTTCGACGATGGCGCGTTGGTGCACGACCCGCTCTAGCGGGAGTTTCCGGGCTATTCGGGTCTTGATCGGGTGAGGCGGACGAGACACCCGGGCTGACCTGCGGTTTCTCGGCGTGTCGGCTGTTCTGCGGGGTCGGAATAGTGTATGACCTAAAGCATGGCGAGCTTGTA
>JBBQWX010000190.1:0-7761 GCA_038210185.1 Actinomycetales bacterium | reverse complement strand
AAATCGGTCTGGACTTGCTCGAGCTTGTTCAGCACGGTCGCGAGCTCGGTCGGCGAGTTGGCCGCCCAGTCCTTCTGCGGTGCGAGTCGAACGCGCGCGCCGTTCGCGCCGCCACGCATGTCGGTGCCGCGGAAGGTGGCCGCCGACGCCCACGCGGTGGAGACCAGCTGGGAGATGGACAACCCCGACTCGAGGATCTTGGCCTCGAGGGCAGTGATGTCCTCCTCCCCGACCAGCTCATGATCGACCGCGGGGACGGGGTCCTGCCACAGCTGCGGCTCCGGAACCAACGAGCCGAGGAAGCGCGAGACGGGCCCCATGTCGCGGTGAAGCAGCTTGTACCACGCCTTGGCGAACGCTTCTGCGAACTGGTCCGGATTCTCGTGGAACCGCTTGGAGATCGGCCCGTAGATCGGATCCAGCTTCAGCGCAAGGTCCGTCGTCAGCATCATGGGGGCGTGCCTCCTCGACGGATCGTGGGCATCCGGAACGGTGCCCTGGGCCGAGGCATCCTTGGGAGTCCACTGGTTCGCACCGGCGGGGCTCGTCGTGAGCTCCCAGTCGTAGTTGAACAGGTTGTCGAAGTACCCGTTGTCCCACTGCACCGGCTCGCTGGTCCAGGCGCCCTCCAGCCCGCTGGTGAGCGTGTCGGCGCCCTTGCCGCTGCCGAAGGTGTTCCTCCAGCCGAGCCCCTGCGCCTCGACGGGGCAAC
Organism: Actinomycetales bacterium; assembly: GCA_038210185.1. GTDB lineage: Bacteria > Actinomycetota > Actinomycetes > Actinomycetales > Dermatophilaceae > Fodinibacter. The sequence goes on along the minus strand of JBBQWX010000190.1, from coordinate 7,049 downwards.
CCTCGGGCTCGGGACCAAGGTACTGGGGATCGACGGCACCGTGGCACTTGCCGAACGTATGGCCGCCGGCGATGAGCGCGACCGTCTCCTCGTCGTTCATCGCCATGCGGCGGAACGTTTCTCGAATGTCCCTGGCGGCAGCGAGCGGATCCGGGTTGCCGTTGGGCCCCTCCGGATTCACGTAGATCAGGCCCATCTGCACGGCGCCGAACGGACCGCCGAGCTCCCGGTCGCCGCTGTAGCGCTCATCGCCGAGCCAGGTGGCCTCGGGCCCCCAGTCGGTGTCGTCCTCAGGCGCCCAGATGTCCTCTCGCCCGAAGCCGAAGCCGAACGTCGTGAACCCCATCGATTCCAGGGCACAGTTCCCGGCGAAGACGATCAGGTCGGCCCAGGAGATCTTCCGGCCGTACTTCTGCTTGACCGGCCAGAGCAACCGGCGCGCCTTGTCGAGGTTGGCGTTGTCGGGCCAGCTGTTGAGCGGCGCGAACCGCTGCTGGCCGTCGCCCGCACCGCCGCGGCCGTCCCAGATGCGGTAGGTGCCGGCCGAGTGCCAGCTCATCCGGATGAAGAGGCCGCCGTAGTGACCGAAGTCGGCCGGCCACCAGTCCTGCGAGGTCGTCATCACCTCGACGAGGTCCCGCTTGAGGGCCTCGACGTCGAGGGAGGCGACCTGTGCCGCGTAGTCGAACCCGGCATCCAGGGGGTTCGTGGCGGGAGAGTGCTTGTGCAGTACCGAGAGGTCGAGCTGCTCGGGCCACCAGTCCTGGTTGGTGTGCGGCCGCCTGGCCTTCGGGGTGGGGGCATCGATCGCCGGGTTCTCGCTCTCGCTGCCCTGGTCGGTCACGCCGTCGGTTGCCTGGTCGGTCACGTCGGTCTCCTTCGGTGTTCGGTACTCGGATCGGTGGAGGTCAGGTGTGCTGGTCGGGTGTGGTGGTCAGCTGGTCGACCTGGCCGCGCACTGCGGGCAGGTGCCCCAGTAGACGACCTCGGCCTCGTCGATCACGAAGCCGTGGTCGTCGGCCGCCGTGAGGCACGGGGTCGCGTCGACGGCGCAGTCGACGTCGGCGATGGCTCCGCAGGAACGGCACACCACGTGGTGGTGGTTGTCGCCGACCCGCGACTCGTAGCGCGCGACGGAGCCGGACGGCTGGATGCGGCGAAGCAGCCTGGCCGTGGTCAGTGCCCGCAGCACGTCGTAGACCGCCTGGTGCGAGACCTCGCCGAGGTCGCGCCGCACGACCTCGATGATCGTGTCGGTGCTCGCGTGCGGGCGCTCCTGCACCGCGGACAGCACGGCCGCCCGAGGGCGAGTCACCCGCAGCGACGCTCCGCGCAACAGCTGCTCGACGTCCGGAGGTGAGGGCACGTTGGAAGTGTCGTCGGTTTTCTTGAACGAGTCAAGAGTCGTGGGAATCTTCCCCAACCAGCCCGCCGGGTCGGAACCGCGGAGTCAGGAGCACTTCGCGCCCTCAGGAGGTTCTCGCGGAGTCAGGGCCCTATACGGCCATGACTGCGCGAAGTGCTCCTGACTTCGCGGGGAGCGGTGGCGCGCGGGGAGCGGTGGCGCGCGGGGAACGGTGGCGGGCCGGAACTGGGGGGAGGGCCGGAGCAGGCCGGACGCGAGCGCGATGGCGACGACCATGCCCAGCGCGCCCAGCGCAGTGCGCTCGAGGACGAGGATCAGGCCCATCGTCAGGGCAGCCACGAGGACGCTGCCGTAGTGGAGCTGCCCGGGGTGCAGCAGGGTGTCGATGGCCCTGCCCACCCGGTTCCCCGCGTCGCCCGTGTAGCGGGTGATCTCGTCGACCTGCGACAGGATGATGATGCTGATGTTGATGGCGACGGCGTTGACGAAGCCGGCGAGCACCGAGGCTGGGACGAAGCGGACCAGCGACCCCAGCCGACCCCAGCCGAGCGATGCCGAGCGATGCCGGTGAGCACCCGGCGGGTCGCGGATGCCGTGCTGAGGGCGCGTCGTGCGGGGTCGGTCATGGGCGGGTCAGTCGGGCAGCCGTCGCATCTCGACGACGGACAGCCCCAGGTCCGAGAAGCGCGCGAGCAGGCTCGAGACGTCGGACTCGTCCTGCACCTGGCCGAACAGCGCGGTGCCGCCTGTGGGGTACGGCGTCGAGGACAGCTCGGGGAGGGCAGCCATCAGGTCCTCGGACACCGAGCCTCGAATGATGAACTCGTATCGCATGGACTCCCTCTCGACACCGAGGAACGGCTCGCCACTTCTTCGCCAATGCACTCGACTCTGGCACCGCGCGAGCCGCGTCGCCTCACGCGTGACGGGTGAGTGCTGCCGGTCCGGCACGCGCCGGACCGGCAGCGCCCGTCAGGCGGAACTCCCCTATGCTCCGCGCATGACCCCCGAAACGTCGTCCGGCGGATGGGGGCGGGTTCTGGACGCCGCGGAAGCCGCCTCACCGGTCGATGTCGTGGAGGCCGTGACCCGCGAGCTGGGTCTGGCGCTGGGGGCCATCGAGGTGTCCTTCCTGATCGCCGACCTCTCGGGGCGGGGCCTGGTGCGGCTCGCACACGTTCCTCTGGGGGCCCCGGGCCCGGGCCCGGGCCCGGCCGCCGGCCACGACGAGCGAGCCGGCAGGGCGAGCCGGCCGTTGGCCTCCGGCGAACGGCGCGACGACGAGGAGTCGGCCACGGGGCTGCCCTTCGACGGCGGGCCGGCGGAGCAGGCGGTGCGAACCCAGCGCGTGCAGGTGCTGGCGCCCGACGACGGCGACCCGGCATCCGCACCGGCCGCCCATTGGACGGTGCTCGCCCCGATGACCGAGCGCGGCGAGGTCATCGGCCTGCTCGAGCTGTGCCTCCCGCAGGAGCCGAGCCCCCACGCGGTTGCCGAGATCGCCCGGCTCGCACACCTGCTCGCATTCGTGGTGATCGCGAGCCGCCGGCACACCGACCTGTTCGAGTGGGGGCAACGCGCGCGGCCGTCGAGCCTGTCCGCCGAGGTGCAGCAGCGACTGCTCCCCGGGCCCCGTACCTGTGAGGCAGGGGCGTTCACGCTCTCGGCGTGGTTGGAGCCCGCAGCCGAGATCGCCGGGGACACCTTCGACTACAGCCTGGCCCGCGACGTGCTGCACCTGTCGATGACCGATGCGATGGGCCATGGTGTCGGCGCAGCCCTGACGGCGACGCTGTGCGTGGGTGGCCTGCGCAACGCCCGCCGTGAGGGTGCCTCACTGCTCGCGCAGGCGGCGGCCACGAACGCGGCCCTGGTCGAGAACGCTGCCGCGAACGCCCTCGACGACTTCGTCACCGGTCTGGTCGGACGCCTGGACCTGCGCACGGGAACGCTGGAGCTGATCAACGCGGGGCACGTTGCCCCCTACCTCGTCCGCGGCGGCGTCGTGCGGGCGTTGGACCTTCCGGTGGACCCGCCGCTCGGGCTGTTCGGCGAGACGGACTACCGCAGCACGACGCTCGCCCTCGACGGGGGAGACCGGGTCGTGATCGTCACCGACGGCATGCTCGAGCGGAACGCGGCCGGCATCGACCTGCCCGAGGCCATCCTGGAGACGCGCGAGCTGCACCCCAGGGAAGCTGCTCGCCGGCTGGCCGACATCGTCCTGAAGTCGACCGGGCACGACCTGCGTGACGACGCCACCATCATGCTGCTGGACTGGCACGGGGCGCACGAGCGGGAGCGGTTCGCCGTCTCGGGGGCCGACCCGATGCGCGCCAGTGACGCGCTGTCCTCGGCCCCCGCCTCCTGAGACCGGGACCGTGGCCGGGGTGGGCCCTGCTCACAGGAGCCCGAGGCCGCGGGCGATGCCGATGGCCTCACGACGGGTGCCGGCGCCGAGCTTGGCGTACATGGAGCGCACGTGGGTCTTGACGGTGTTCAGGCTGATGCCCTGGGCGGCCGCGATCTCGCCGAGGGTCATCATCGAGGGAAGGTCACGGAGCACGACGAGCTCACGCTCGGTCAGCCACCCACCGGTCGGCGCGGTCGTGGTGCCGAGGGGGACCCCGGCGGCCGCGACGCCCTGCCACTGAAGCACGTGGGCGATGCCGGCGAGCACGGTGTCGAGCACTGGCTCGAGGTGCCCGGCCCGTCCCCGCAGCGCCGCCAGCATGCCGTGCACCTCGACGCCGGCGTCGAAGAAGGGCCGGGTGGCCCCGGTGGGGGCCGCGGTCCGCAGGGCGTTCAGCAGGGCCTCGGTCGCGGCCGGGCGACGGTCGGCGCGCTCGGCGAGCAGCGCCTCAAGCAACCAGGCCGCGGTCAGGGCCGTGGAGCGGATCGGGGTGAGCTCACCACCCACCACCGCCCGCAGCAACCGGCGCGCATCGGCCGGTCGCCCCCGGGCAGAGGCGAGCTGGGCCTGCAGGACCACCACGTCGCCGCTGGTGCCCAAGCGGCTCTCTGCACGCTCCACGGCCTGCTCGGCCCGGTGCCACTCGCCTAGGCTCAGGCACATCCGCAGCTCGTGGGGTGCGGCCAGCGCGGTAAGCGCCGGTGACGCACCACGCTCGGTGAGCCAGGCCGTCGTGCGTTCGAGCCGCTCGAGCGCCGACCTCCGCTGCGGCGGCTCGTCGAAGGCGATGATGGCTTCGCCGGTGCGGGCCGCGCCCTCGACCTCGACCTCGACGTCGTGTCGATGACGTCGATCGAGATGGCCGCCCAGGTCGAGGCCTCCTCCGGGCGGAGCACCTGGAACGAGGTCCACCCGGCGAGCACGTAGGAGTAGGCCAGGCTCGGGGCGCGGTCCCACCCGCGCGCCGTGGCGAATGCGATGGCCTTCTCAGCAGCGACGCGGGCCTGCATGAAGTCGCTCTCCGCCACGTACGTTCCCGCGACGAGGTTCTTGCAGTAGAGCTGGACCGAGTGCAGCCCGGCGACCCGGGCGAGCTCGATGGCCTGGAGGAGGTCGCGCCGGGCGCCGCTGTGGTCGCCCTCGAAGAGGCGCAGGGCGCCACGGTCCGCGAGCACCAGCAACCGCACATCGGGGTCGAGGTCCGCGGGCAGGTGGGAGGGGCCCACGTCCTCGACGAGGTCGCTGGCGTGCGCGACCGCGAGGTCGGCGGCGAGGCGGGCGCGGTGCAGGGCGGCTGCCTTGCGCAGTGCGGTCAGCCGGGGGACGGTGCCCTGGTCGGGCACGGTGGCCAGCACGGCCAGCGCCTCGTCGGCAGCGACGGCGTCGCCTTCGTCGACTGCGAGCAGCACCTGGTGCACGAGCACCGTGGCTGTGCTCTGCGCGGAGCGTGGCAGCAGGGCGATCGCCCGGCGAACCACCGGGCCGGCGCCCGCGAGCACGAGCCCCAGGCCGCAGGTGTGGAGGATCTGGTCGACGAGCTCGGTGTCGCCCCAGGCCGAGGCCAGCTCGAGGGCCTGGGCCGGGTCGCCCTGCTCGAGGAACCACTGCGCCGCGATGCGGTGCAGCGTCGCCAGCTCCGCCGGGTCTCGCCGCTGGAGCGCCGCGGCGAGGTAGGTGCGCAGCAGGGCGTGGTAGCGGAACCAGGTGCCGCTGCGGTCGAGGGGCACGACGAGCGCGTTGCGCTGGGCCAGGTCGGCGAGCATGGCCGCGGCGTCGTCACGTCCGGAGAGGCGGGCCGCCAGGTCGACGTCGAGGTCCTCGACGACGCAGGTGCGCAGCAGGAAGTCGACGACCTCGTCGGGCAGGCGGACGAGCACCTCGCCCGCGAGGTAGTCGGCGACCGGGCGGTCGGCGCCGCTGAACTCCGCGACGAACTGCGCGGGGTCCTCGCCGTGCTCGAGCGAGAGGGCCGCGAGGCACATGCCGGCCGGCCAGCCCTCGGTGAGGCCGTGCAGGGTCGCCCGGGCGGCGGAGTCGAGCACGATGTCGTGGCGGTTCCAGAAGTCGTGGGCCTCGTCCTCGGTGAACGACAGCTGCGCCGCCCGCACCTCGTGCAGCCGACCGGTCAAGCGCAGCCGGTGCAGCCCGATCGGTGGTTCGAACCGGCATCCGAGTGCCACCCGCAGCCGCCCGTCGGCCCACTCGACCAGGTGCTGGATGCCGTCGAGCACCTCCCGTGCCCGCACCTCGTGCACGTCGTCGAGGATGAGGAACAGCCCCGGCATCTCGTCTCCGAGCACCCCGATCAGGTTCGCGACGAAGGTCGAGTCGGTCCGCCCGGCCGGGGCATCCAACCCGGCGAGCATGGCGGCGGCGTCGGTGGGGGTCTCCGCAGCGGCCTCGGTGGCGGCGACGATCACCGCGCTCCAGAAGGCCGCGCTGTCGTCGTCCCGGTCACAGGTGACCCAGGCGACCGGCATCCCGGCGGCTCTTTGGGAGTCGGCGAAGTCGGCCAGCATGGTGGTCTTGCCGTAGCCGGCGGGGGCGCACGCGAGCAGCACGACGGGCCCGGGCGACGGCTCTCGCGCGGAACTGTCGGCCGTGTCGGCGGCGCCGGCACCGACGGCGGGGACCCCGGCGAGGTCGCGCAGGAGTCGCGGCCGCTCGACGGCTCGATCGATGCGACGGGGCACCGACACCTTGGGTCGGGGCACGGCGAGCGCGGTGCGCAGGTCTGCCACGCGAGCGAGACTAGCCAGCCTGGCTGGAAACGCGTGGACCTGTGCCGTCTCGCGGGGTGGCGTCCGCGGGTCAGATGCCGGTGACGGCCTCGATGCGGCCGTCGGTGACCGCGGCGGCCAGGGCGGCGTGGTCACCGACGGTGCGGTCGGCGTAGCGCTCGGCGAACGTGGCGCAGGCGCGCTCGAACCTGTCGCTCTTGCCGAGGTAGCCCGCGATCGCGGACCGGTCGCCCGAGCGGGCGTGAGCGCGCGCGAGGGTCCAGCCGCACAGCTCGGCGTAGGCGACCAGGCCCGCGAGCACCATCTGCTCGATGGGGGCGGAGTACTTCCAGTCACGCAGCTGGCGCACGTAGAAGTCCCGCGAGCCTCCGTCCAGACCATAGTCGACGTGCTGCCAGCCCAGGAAGATGTCGCTCGCGGCCTGCATGAGGTGCTGGCCCGCCACCACCCGCTGGCCCTCGTTCCGGTGGCGGCTGGCGCCGCAGTAGTCGGCGAGCACCGAGCGCTGGGCCTCCTTGGCCTGCAGGAA
>JBBQWX010000189.1:0-7932 GCA_038210185.1 Actinomycetales bacterium | reverse complement strand
GGTTCGGCGATGAGTTCGGCCCCTACCTCCTGCACACCGACGCCACCGGACGCCTGCTCCAGGCGCCGATCCCGACGCCCGGCGTGCGCTCCCCCTCCAACCCCGAGCTCGCCCCCGGGGACAGCACCAACCTCGCGAACTCCAAGGGGTTCGAGGGGATGGCGATCGCCCCCGACCTGCGCACCCTTCACCCGATGCTCGAGGGCGCCGTTGCCGAGGACCGCGCGGAAGGACGCGATCGCGACCTGCGTATCTACAGCGTCCCCACCAAGAAGGGCCGGGCTTCCTTTGACCCCGACTGGGTCTACTACCGGATGGACCACGCGGCCAACGCAATTGGGGACTTCGCCCTCGTCAACGACCACCAAGGCCTTGTCATCGAGCGGGACAGCGCCCAGGGCGCTGCGGCGGTGACCAAGCGCGTCTACCTCGTCGACCTCGACCGCGTCGACCGCGACGGCGTGGTGCGCAAGCAGCTCCTCGTCGACCTGATGAACCTGCCCAACCCGCACAGGCTCGGCGGGGTCGGCGACCCGTTCACTTTCCCGTTCGTGACGATCGAGGACGTCGAGGTCATCGACTCGCGGACCATCGCCGTGATGAACGACAACAACTTCCCGGCCGCGGGCGGTCGATCGGCCACGGCGCCCGATGTCAACGAGTACCTCGAGATCCGCCTGCCCCAGGCGCTCGAGGTCTCGCGGTCCATGCTACCTCGCGGCTCGGTCGGCGACCCCGCCAAGCGCTTCGATGTCGAGGCACACCGCGGCGGGATCGGGATGACGACGGAGGAGTCCCTCGAGGGCTTCAGCAAGGCGCTCGCGCTGGGCGTCACCACGCTAGAGCTCGACACCCAGGTGACCGAGGACGAGAAGGTCGTCGTCACCCACGACCGGCAGGTCCAGGCGAGCAAGTGCCGCGACACCGCACCCGTCTTCAGTGAAGACCCCGAGTATCCCTACGTCGGGAAGTACATCCGCAACCTCAGCCTCGCCCAGGTCAAGACTCTTGACTGCGGCTACCAGCAGCTCCCCGGATTCCCCGCACAGGAGGTCGTTCGCGGGAACCGGCTCGCCGAGCTGTCCGACGTCTTCGACGTCGTCACGGCGCACCGCGCCAGCGGGGTCACCCTCAACATCGAGACCAAGGTCGAGGCCGGAGCCCCGGAGCAGACGGCACCTCGCGAGGTCTTCGTGGGACGGGTCGCCGAGGAGATCCGCCGGTCCGGCCTGCAGCGGCAGGTCGTCGTCCAGTCGTTCGACTGGGGCGCGCTGCGCACGATGCATCGCCTGCTGCCCAAGGTGCCGCTCGTTGCGTTGACCAACATCGACTTCCTCCAGGTCGGGCAACCTGGCGCCTCGCCGTGGCTCGGTGGGCTCGATGCGGACGACTTCGGCGGCGACTTCGTCGCCGTAGCCGACGCGATCCCCGGCGTCGAGATCCTCTCCCCGGTGCACGGCACCCCGCAGGGTGGCCGGATCGGGCAGGCCGGCTACCGGTTCTACACGGACACCGAACTCGTGAAGCGCGCCCACGAGCGCCGCCTGGACGTCGTCCCGTGGACCGTCGACGACCCCGCGACCATGGAGGCACTCATCGACGCCGGCGTCGACGGCCTCATCACCGACTACCCGGACGCACTGCGTGAGGTGCTGCGGGTCAAGGGCATGACCCTGCCCCGCCCCGCCCCCGCCCGGCGCTGACGAAACCCTTTCCCAGCCGGCCCCGAAGGGTCCCGCCGGGCCGTCTTCGTAAGAGGATGAAGCCCGTTGTCCCCGCGCTCGCGGGTAAATCGCTCCGGCGAGGTCGGAGGCTCCGAACCTTGGGAAGGTTGGAGTGTTGGCACGAGATACAGAACGCAGGTGGTACCCCGCTTGAGCGGGCACGCACTCTCTGCGTGCCCGCTCGCGTTCGAAGAGCCGGTTCCAGTGCACAGGCTCTCTTCCACGCCAAGGCAGGCGCACTCCCCTGCGCGCGGTTGGAAGCGACGACGTGGTCCAAGCAATCCCGATGGTCGCTGAGGGGCCCTCACGCCGGGCTGGAGGCAGCCGTGAGGGGGCAACCTCGGACACAGGGTCTCCTTCAGGCCCCTCAGCAGGTCCGTGATCGATCATCCGACGATCGGCGCACCGCTCGTCGAGCGACTGACCATATCCAGACCAACTGCCCGCCAGGTCCCCAAGGTGCTCCGTCGCCGCGCTTTGCCCGTCCGCCCAGCCGGCCGTGATCCGAGCCGCGGCCACGGCACGGTCGGCATTGCTCATCCTCGATGGATACGCCCGATCCCTGTGCGGGATCGGTTCGGCGACCCGCACCCGCGGATTCGACCGGTAGTGCCACGTTGACCGAGACACCCCGGCCGTTTCGAGGCCTGCTCCGCCAGCTCACCAAACACGCCCACCGCGCGGTGATCCGCGACTTGCGTCTGGCTGGGTCAGGGCTGGTTGCTTAGCTCAACGAGCTTGTCCTCGACGGCACCGTGGTGGCTGGTCCACGATCGCGGATCGTGTCGATCTGGGCCGCACCTTGAGCACTCTCGCGGGAGCAATGGACACTCGCGCGCGGTACTCAGCGCCCCTGGTTCCGGCGACGGACAGCTAGGGCGGGCCGCCCACCGAGGTAGGAGCGGCTCGAGTCCACTACGAACCCTTGCCGCAACGCCTGACGGCCGACCAGCATCCGGAAACCCATCTCGTCGCGTCGGGACAGGGTCATCTCGGCAGTGACCTTGCGACCGACCAGCTCAAGATCCACAAGCACCACGATGCGCTCCTCGACATGCCCGGACGAGCTGCGCACGGCGCGGCGGTCGTGCACGGGGCAATCCAAGGCGACGGCGTCCTCGCCAGATCGCTGCCACGGGTGGATCGAGAACCGTACCCACGCCTCGCCGTCGCGGTCCAGCTCGTGCAGGTCGAACGCGTGCAGGGCGGAGGAACGCGCCCCGGTGTCGAGCTTGGCCTTGATCCATGGCACGTCCACGCCGGGCAGTCTCACCCACTCCCGCCACCCTGTCGTGCTGCTTGAATGGTTCGGCCCGGACACACGACCATCTTGGCAGGCAACCTCATGAAGCTGGCGATCCTCTCGCGCGCGCCCAGGACGTACTCCACCCAACGGCTGCGCACCGCTGCCCTCGACCGCAGCCACCAAGTCAAGGTGCTCAACACACTGCTGTTCGCGATCGACCTCACCGGCCCTGAGCCGGACCTGCTGTTTCGCGGGCGCCGCCTGTCCGACTACGACGCGGTCCTGCCACGGATCGGCAACTCCATCACCTACTTCGGCACCGCCGTGGTGCGACAGTTCGAGCAGATGGACGTCTACACGCCCAACACTGCCAACGGCATCAGCAACTCACGCGACAAGTTGCGCGCCACCCAGATCCCCTCCCGCCACAACATCGGTATGCCGGCGACCACGTTCGTGCGCAACCGCGCCGACGTGCGCCCGGCCATCGAGCGCGTAGGCGGCGCGCCGGTGGTCATCAAGCTGCTCGAGGGCACCCAGGGCATCGGCGTGATCCTCGCTCCGGGTGCCAAAGTCGCCGAGGCGATCATCGAGACCCTGCACAGCACCAAACAGAACGTGCTGATCCAGAGCTTCGTCACCGAGAGCAAAGGCCGCGATATCCGTGCACTCGTCGTCGGTGACCGGGTGGTGGCGGCGATGCGCCGGACCGCCCACGGCGACGAGTTCCGCTCCAATGTCCACCGGGGTGGCTCGGCCGAGGCGGTCACGCTCGACCCTGCCTACGAGCAGACGGCCGTGCGCGCCGCCCAGATCATGGGCCTGCGCGTCTCTGGCGTCGACATGCTCGAAGGCAACGACGGACCGCTCGTCATCGAGGTCAACTCATCCCCCGGCCTGCAGGGCATCGAGATCGCGACCAATCTCGACGTCGCGGGCGCGATCATCGACCACGTCGCGAACCAGGTCGCCTTCCCCGAGATCGATGTCCGCCAGCGGCTCACGATCTCGACCGGCTACGGAGTGGCCGAGCTCGTCGTCCACACCGGATCCGACTTGGTCGGGAAGCCGCTGCGTGAGTCCGGACTGGGCGAGCGCGACATCACCGTGCTCACGCTGCACCGCGGCACGACGGTTCTCCCCAACCCGCGCCCCGGCCACGTCCTCGAGGCCCAGGACCGTCTGCTGTGCTTCGGCAAGCTCGACGAGATGCGCTCAATGGTGCCCGAGCGGCGCCGCCGCCGCGCGAAGGTGCGCAGGCTTCCTATAGATCCGATCCACCAGGCCTAACCCGTGATGCCGGATCCCGGGTGCCCCCTTCGACCAGTTGCATCGCGTGGCTCAGTCGTCCAAGGACGGGGGACCAACTGAGTCTCGGTCGGGCGCACCCATTCATAGCGTGGGCGACACTCAGCGAATGCTGCGCTGCCCGCACGGAGTCGTAGTGGTGCAGCAACCGGCGGCACACGGCGTCCCAGGTATGCCCTTCCACCGCGGCTCGGGCGGCGCGACCCATGGCGCGTCGCTTCGCTTCGTCCCCGGCGAGGTCGAAGACCCGGTCGCGGAGACCGAGGAGGTCCTCAGGTGCGTAGAGCCATCCCGTGCGGCTGTGGTCGACGAGCTCGGCGGCGCCACCTGCAGCCACCGCAACGACCGGGACCCCGCTGGCCATCGCCTCCTGCACCGACTGGCAGAACGTCTCGTGTGGGCCGGGGTGCACGGCGACGTCGAGTGTCGCGGCTGAACGTGAGAGCTCCTTCCCTGTCAGGAGCCCGGTGAACACGGCGTCCGGCAGGATGCGGCGCAGCCGCACACGCTCGGGCCCGTCACCGATGACGACGAGGCGGATGCCGTCGCAACGGGACAGGACCCGCAGGTCATCGACCTGCTTCTCCGCCGCGAGGCGCCCCAGGAAGCCGACGACCACCTGTCCCTCGGGTGCCCACCGACGGTGCAGCGTGGCGTCGTGGTGCGCAGCAGAGAAGGCGTGGCTGTCCACGCCACGAGGCCACAGCTCGACGCGCGGGATGCCGTGCCGCTCCAGGTCGGCTGCCGCCCAGCGCGACGGTGCCAGCGTGACGTCTGCGCGTTCGTGGATGGAACGGATGTGGTGCCACGCCATGGCGGTGACCGACCCGGCGCCGTAGCGGCTGGCGAAGCCCGCGACGTCTGTCTGGTAGACCGCGACCACGGGGACGCCGAGGCGCCCGGCGGCGCGCACCGCCGGCCCGCCCAGGAGGAAGGGTGAGGCCAGGTGCAGGACGTCCGGTCGGAACCGGGCCAGCGGTGCCGCGATGGCGCCAACCGTGGCCACCGTGAGTCGCACCTGCGGATAGCCCGGGAACGGCAGAGAGGGCAGGGCCACGACGGGTGCACCCTCGCAGGTCGGTGGCGGGTCCCCGGGCGCCAGCACCATCGCCTCGTGACCGTGCTCGCGCAGGTGCCGCAGTACCCGGATCACCGAACCTGTCACACCACTGACGTGGGGGAGGAACGTCTCGGCCGCGATCGCCACCCGCATAGACACAGGAAAGCAGTCGCGCAGGGTAACGGCACGTCCGCTCGGTGTCGCGTCGTCGACGATCCGATGACGCTTCGGGGCGCGTCGTGGCAGTGCCCAGTGGAGTCTCGGTGCCGTTTGGTGCGGTCATGTCAGGTGCGACGGCGACGTCGGCCGAGACGGGCCCGTCACCACCCCTGCACTTCCTGCACCGATCCGCATGCCGTGGCGCGTCGCGGGCCGTCACCGGGGTCATGCCTTCAGCGACTCGGCAGCGGGCGGTCGTCAGCCCTTGGCAGCAGGCTGGCATGCACCGCTGGATCCACCGTCTGATCCTGCCGGCGCAACCCGCCCTGGGCAGGCCAGCAGTGCGGCCTTGTGGCGGGGAGCCGACAACCCTTATCGCTGCTCGAGCTGGTCGCCCTCGTGGGTCATCGTCGTCGGACTGGTGTAGTGCCCGCAGGACACCGCGACGTACCTCCGCTGGACCGCCTGGCGTCGGACCGCCTCACCCCCGGAATCCCGGGCCGGACACACTGTTTATTCGCGTTCGCAATCGGGCGGCTTCTTGCTGGGCATCACCCTGTACGTCGCCCTACCCAGCTTGATGGTGTTCCTCAGCCTGGTCCTGCCGGTCAAGATCACCCGCCTGCCGAACGTCGTCTTGCCGGTCATCTACGGCCTGACGATCGTCGGCGGCGCTGTCGGGGAATGGAGCTACTACATCCTCGGCAGCGCCATCGAGGCAGCCCTGCTCGCGGGCATCGTCTACTACGCCTGGACCTGGCCGAAGACTGCAGCGGCTGCCCGGCTCGACGAGCGGGCATCGCACCGGGTCTGACGGGGGCCCGCCCCTCACGGAGGATGAGAGTCACGCCTGCGCCCTGAACACGGCGACGGGCTGCGTGAGGCGCGCCACCCGCTGGTCGCCGACGCGAGGCCGGACCCGTTGACCGGGGCCGGCGTCGTGATGATCCCGTCTCCGTGGCCCTCGGCGGCGAAGGTTGCGGCACCGGCTGCGACGACCAGGGATCTGCCGCGCATGACATGCCGACAAGGCTCAGGACGCGGGTTGGTCGGCGATCCACGCGGGTTGTCCTGTCACCCAGCGGGACCCGGTGACTTCTGCATGGCTCCATGGTCGACGAAGTAGCGTGAGGAACTGAAAGGAACGAGATGAGGATCCTTGTGTTTGGGGCCGGAGTCTTGGGCAGTTTGTACGCCGCGCGCCTGAAGGGATCGGGTCACGATGTGACTGTCCTGGCGCGAGGCAAGCGCTTCGACGAGATCGAAGCGCAGGGGATCGTGCTGGAGCACGCGCTCAAGGGGACGCGGAGCGTCACCCCCGTCGAAGTGACCAGGGATCTCAAGCCCGGTGACTGCTACGACCTGGTCCTGGTCGTGGTGCGCCGGAACCAGGTCGGGGATGTCCTGCCTGCGTTGGCGGCTAGCAGGAAGAGCGCGCTGGTCGTCTTCATGGTCAACAACCCCCTCGGATACCAGGAGTGGCTGACCGCGGTCGGTCGCGACCGACTGCTCGTCGGCTTCGCCGGGGCGGGCGGAACGCGGGTGGACGGCGTCGTCTACTACCACGTGGTCTCGCGTCTTCTGCAGCCGACGACCTTTGGTGAGCCCGAAGGGGATGTGACGCACCGCGTCGAGGCACTTGCACAGGTCTTCAAGCGAGCGGGCTTCCCGACCGCGGTCTGCTCTGACATGGACGCCTGGCAGAAGACGCATGTGGCCTGGGTCAGCGCGACGGCGAACGGTCTGTACGTGGCCGGCGGAAGCGGGGACGCGCTGGCCAGCCGTCCTGACGTGGCGCGTCTGACGGTCCTTGCCATCCGGGAAGGCTTCGCGGTGCTTCGAGCCCTGGGCATCCCGATCACACCCGCGAAGCTGAGGGCCTTCGAGCGGATTCCCCTCCCCGTTCTGGTGGCGGTCTTGCGTGCGTGGGCCCGCACCAGGCATTTCGACACGATCGCCACCCGGCACACGCTGGCCGCGTTCGACGAGATGGAGATGGTGTCGACGGACTTCCAGTCCCTGGCCCGCGCGGTCACCACGGCCACACCGGCTCTGGACACGCTGCACGCCGGCCTCGCGAACTGGACAGCATGACGAACTGCCCAAGGCTTCGCGAGAGCCTCGTCGGGGTAGCAACCGTCCTCAAGCAGCGGCGGCTCGTAAGGTGCGAGCCGAACCAGTGACCTTCCAGGCATGAGGGACGAACGGCCCAGGTACATGGAGACGAATGACGGCTTCGGCATGTAGGCCGCTCTCCGGTGCTGGCCATCAACTGCGTCACAACGCCGCGTGACTAAGGGCTCGTAAATCAAAGACACGCATAGTTCAGGGTTGAGCGGCTGGGCTCACGCTGTAGTTCCACTCGGGGTGGAAGTCGTGCCTTGTGAGGTGCTGTTTCTCTAGTACCCGCATCTGGGCGTCGGTGATCTTGATGC
>JBBQWX010000188.1:0-8035 GCA_038210185.1 Actinomycetales bacterium | reverse complement strand
TGGCCACCGAGAGCCCGTCGAAGTCGGCGCCGAGGTCGCGCACGGCCACGTCAATGCCGAACCCTTCCTCCACGACGGCCGCCAGGCTCGGCCCTTGCGGGTCGATGCCCACCGTCGCCAGGTGGCTGAGAGCGGCGGCAGCCTCGTGCTCACCGTCAGCGGTCCACGTCCCCGTGCGGGGCGGGACAGCGGGGAAGCGCCAGTGCTGTGGGTGCCCGAGCTCGCTCAGCCCTTCGCGCTGCGACGTCAGGGCGTGCGCCTCCTCGACGGCGCGACGCGTCGAGGAGCCGGAGGCCGCCCGCGCCGCCAGCGCGAGTGCGGGCTCCTCGCCGCCGAGCAGCCACTCGATGCTCACGTCGCCGAGATCACCGATCCGAGCGAGGTCGACGGAGGTGAACCGGCGGATGCCGGCCAGCGACTTCGACAGCTTGGGGGCATCGAGGCCGACCAGCTCGGCAAACTCTCGATGGCTGTGCCCGCTGCGCTCGATGACCTCGCGGACCCGCTCTGGAGTGGTGCTCATGGGACCCACCGTAGCCATCTGTTGCGATTTTCGCAATGCTGTGTCAGGGTTGGCGACGGCAGCACCCGACCAGTGGCCAACCCCATGGTTGGCTGTCATCCGAATCCCCCCTCGAACCCCGGAGCGTGACATGCCCAGCATGGCAGCGAGCACCGACGGCGGCCTTGGGCTGCCCTCGGCGCCGATCGCCACGCTCCCCGAGGTGCCGGCCCCGGGCCGCATCGTCACGGTCCGCGGCTCGACCTGGGCGGTGGTCGAGGTCCGGGTTCAGGGGTTGCCTCGCAGCCCCGCCGACGAGGCGACCGCAGCCCTGCAGCACGTCGTCGACCTGCAGTCCCTCGAGGACGACCGCCTCGGTGAAGAGCTCTCGATCGTCTGGGAGCTCGAGCTGGGTCACAGCGTCGACCCCGAGCGAGGGTTGCCCACACAGATCGACGCGGATGCCGTCGACGACCCCAACCTCCTCGGCGCCTGTGTCGACGCCGTGCGGTGGGGGGCGGTCACCAGCGCCGACGACCGCGCCTACCAGGCGCCGTTCCGCAGTGGGGCGTCCGTGGAGGCGTATCAGCTCGAGCCGCTTGCTCGCGCCCTGCGCTCACCTCGGACCAACCTCCTGCTGGCCGACGACGTGGGGCTCGGCAAGACGATCGAGGCCGGTCTGGTCATCCAGGAGCTGCTCCTGCGGCACCGGGCCCGAAGCGTCGTCATCGTCTGCCCGCCGAGCCTGTCGTTGAAGTGGCAGGGCGAGATGCGGGAGAAGTTCGGCCTCGACTTCGTCATCGTCGACAGCGCCCTCATGGCCCAGGTGCGCCGCAGCCACGGCCTGGCCGCCAACCCTCTCAAGCTGTTCCCGCGCGTCATCCTCAGCATGTCGTGGTTGCCCGGGGTTCGGGCCCAGCGGCTGTTCCGCGACGTTCGCGAGGGTCTCGGCGCCCCCGGCTCCGCCCGACGTTGGGCCTTCGACGCGCTCATCGTCGACGAGGCGCACCACGTCGCACCGTCGAGCCCCAGCGCTCTCGGCGGAGGCCGGGGGTATGCCGTCGACAGCCAGCGCACGCTTGCGACCCGGGCCCTCGCCGAGGTCTGCGAGCACCGCCTCTTCCTCACGGCGACGCCGCACAACGGCTACTCCGAGTCGTTCACGGCGCTGCTCGAGATGGTCGACGACCGCCGCTTCACCCGCGGCGCCGCCATCGATGCCACCGCCCTGGCCGAGGTCACCGTGCGACGCCTGAAGTCGTCGCTGGCCAACGACGGCGCGTTCCCGCCTCGGGTCTTCGAGTCGATCCCGTTCGACCCCGACCCGGGCGAAGAGGCCCACTTCGAGCACCTCCACCACCTCCTTACCGACAGCGCGAAGCGCAACGGCCGCGAGCGCACCGGCGACCTCCTCGCCATGCTGCTCAAGAAGCGGTTCCTCTCGAGCCCGTGGTCGTTCGCCCAGACCCTCGACCTCTACACCCAAGCCCGCGCCATCGGCAGCTGGCCCGAGGTCGTCGACGACTACTACGAGCAGGTCCTCGGCAGCGGCGCCAGCGACGAGGAGGAAGGTGACAGTGCCCAGCCGGAGTTCGCGGCCCTCCGGGCGAGCAAGGGCACCGACCCGCTCGTCGCGGCATCCTCGGCTGACCTCGACGAACTCATCGCGTGGGGGCGCGGGTACGAGCACCGCCCCGACGCTCGCCTCACGGCGCTCATCGACTACCTCAAGGCCACCTGCCGCCCCGACGGTCGGCACTGGTCCAACGAACGCGTCGTGATCTTCACTGAGTACACCGAGACGATGCGCTGGGTGGTGCGCGTGCTCGAGTCACGGGGCCTCGGGGGTGAGCGACTCGCGACGATCAGTGGCTCGGATGCCGCGCACGACCGCGAGCGCACCCGGGCACGCTTCACGGCCGACCCCACGACCGAGCCGTTGCGCATCCTCGTCGCGACCGATGCCGCCGGCGAGGGCATCGACCTGCAGACCTACTGCCACCGGCTCGTCAACCTCGATGTGCCCTTCAACCCGAGCCGCCTCGAGCAGCGACTCGGCCGCATCGACCGCTGGGGCCAGCGTCACAACCCCGTGATGCTCACCTTCGCCCCGACGTCGACGAGCGGCCGGTATGCCGCCGACCTCGACTTCGTGGGCCGGCTGGTGGGCAAGATCGAGCGGATCAAGGCCGAGCTGGGCTCGGTCAACGAGATCGTCGACGCGCAGGTGCTCGATCACTTCGCTCCGAAGCGCACGGGCAGCGTCCCACGCTCCCAGCGCGCCATGCACGACGCGAAGGTCATCACCGAACAGCTTGCAGCGGGGATGCGGCTGAACTCCGAGCTCACCGCGCTTTCGCAGTCGTACGGCGATCGCAAGGTCGCCCTGCACCTCACGCCGCAGAGCACCCAGCGGGTCGTAGACACGGCCCTGCGCCTCGACGGCCAGCCTCCGCTCGTCGAGGAGGGCAGCCAGGACACCGACGCGCCCGTCTTCACCGTCCCCACCCTGTCGGCTCGCTGGCAGTCCAGCCTGCGCGGGCTCGACACCATCCTCGACCCCGGGGTGCTGCGGCCGATCACCTTCGACGACGCCGCGGTCTCCGGCCGCGGGGAGCGCGACCGCGCCCACCTCGTGCATGTCCACCTCGGTCACCCGCTCCTCCAGCGCAGCGCAAGGCTGCTGCGCACTGAGCTGCTGCGCCCCGACTCGCGGCTGCACGGGTGGACCGCCGTCGTCGTCCCCGGCCTCGAGCATTCGTGCGTGGCGTCGGTGTCGCGCCTCGTGCTCGTCGGGAGGGGTGGGCTGCGGCTGCACGAGGAGGTCTTCGTCACCGGCGTGCGCTTCACGGGCCAGGCGGTCGCTGAGGATGCCGTGCTGACCCTTCTCGACCGCGCCCTCGACAGCGCTCGCCTCACCGCCGCCGAGGGCGGCGTGCGCACCCACGTCGCCACCCGGTGGAACGAGTCCGACTCGCACCTGCGCACCCGACTTCAGGCCGACACGGGCAAGCGAGCCCTGCGCCAGCAGCAGCTCGTCACCGACAAGCTCGCCGAGCGCGAGCGGGCCGACGCCCAGCGGGCCCAGCAGATCTTCACCGCCTTCCGGCGCAACCTCACCGAGTCGATCACCCGGCTGGAGAACGAGGAGCGTGACGCGGCCTACCAGCTCTTCGCCGATGACCAGCAGCGCCAGCGACGCGAAGACCTGCGCCGCATGGGCGAGCGTTTGATGGAGCTCGGCGACGAGGAGCGTCGCGAGCTCGAGGCCGTGCGTACCCGGTATGCCGATGTGCGGCCGTTCGTCTCGACGGCTGCCGTGGTGTTCGCTATCGCCGAGGCCGACGCGCGCACCTGGGGTGGTGCGTGATGGCCCGCCCCGCCCGCAACCCAGCTACGCGCCCACGCCGCGGTACCGCCCCCACCGTGACCGTAGTCCTCGAGTCGCACCGCGACTGGCTGGCCGCAGTCGACACCGACGGCCCGTTCCTCGCAGCGCCGGTCCTGCGGCAGCACTGGCCGCAGGGGATGCCCCGCCTCGGTGACCTCGAGCGGAGCCTGCTCACCGAAGGGCAGCGCCCGTTCACGGCGGCCTGGGATCGCTGGGACCGCACCCGCAACGAGGCGACGCTCACGGCATATCGGGTGGCGCGGGACGCCTTCGTCGAGACGGTGCTGCGCGATGTCGTCGGCTGGGGAGACCTGCTCGTCATGGGTGATGCCGGCATCGCGGCTCACTCCCCGAGCCGCACCGTCGAGGTGCGACCCACGGCTGCCCTGACGCACGACGGCGAGCGCGGTGCGCTGGTGCTCGTCGTCGACCCGCTCGACTCGCTGCGCAGCTCGCCCGGTGACCGGTGGGCGGCCAGTGCCGTCGACCGCATGGAGGCGCTGCTGCGGGCCGGGGAAGTGCGCATCGGTGTCGTCACCGACGGCCGGTGGTGGGCGCTGGTGCACGTCGGCGGCGAGGCCCTGCCCGCCTCGGGCATCGTCGACGCCCTGACCTGGGTCGAGGAGGGCCGCACCCGTGACGCGTGGGTGACGCTGCTCGACCCGGGCACCCTCGTGCTCGGCGACCCGCAGACCCGCCTGCCCGAGCTCTTCGCGCAGTCGACCCTGCGGGCCGAGGACATCACCGTCTCGCTCGGGGTGCAGGTGCGCCGGGCCGTCGAGCTGCTCGTCGCAGCCTTCTC
This sequence comes from Actinomycetales bacterium, assembly GCA_038210185.1. GTDB lineage: Bacteria > Actinomycetota > Actinomycetes > Actinomycetales > Dermatophilaceae > Fodinibacter. The sequence goes on along the minus strand of JBBQWX010000188.1, from coordinate 3,340 downwards.
GGAGGCGGGCGCGCACGCCCGTGAGGGCGGTTCCCCCGATCCGCTCCCGCAGGGCCCGGTCGTCTACGACGCCGCGGTCACGGTGATGATGCGGGTCGTCTTCCTCCTCTTCGCGCAGGAGCGGGGGCTGCTCCCCGAGACGGCGTTGTTCTCCGACGCCTATGGCCTGGCCGGCTGTCTGGACAGCCTCGATGACCGGGCCAGGGCTGAGCACGAGGAGTCGCTCGACGGCACGACCGAGGTCTGGCACCGGCTGCTCGCGACGTCGCGGCTGCTGCACCAGGGCTCGTCCTTCGAGGATCTTCGGATGCCGTCGTACGGCGGCTCGCTCTTCGACCCCGCGCGCTTCGCGTTCCTCACGGGGACCGGCGTTCATGGCTTGGCGGTGCGGGTGTCGGACCGGGTCATGCTGCACGTGCTGCGCTCGGTGCAGGTCGCCCAGGTCGATGGTGAGGCACGGCGGCTGTCGTTCCGCGACATCGACGTCGAGCAGATCGGCTACATCTACGAGGGCCTGCTCGGGTACTCGGCGCAGGTCGTCGACGAGGTGCACGTCGGCCTGGTCGGGCAGCGCTCGGCCAAGCGCCTCGAGGGCGAGGAGCCCGAGATCTCGCTGGCCGGGCTCGAGGAGTGTGCCGCGGCCACGCCGACGGTGAAGGCCCTGGCCGAGCGCCTGCTCGCCGACGTCAAGGAGAGCCAGCCCGGGGCGAAGGCGCCGACGGTCGCGGCGTTGACCAAGGCCCTTGGCGACGCGCCGGCACAGGCCGAGGCGTTGCTGCGGTTGGTCGCGCCGCACGACGAAGAGCTGCAGGCCCGGTTGCGGCCGTTCCTCGGGGCGATCCGCCTCGACCTGCGTGAGCGGCCGGTGGTCGTCGTGCCTGGCGGTCTGCTTGTTGTCGAGACGCCGTCGCGGCGCAACGCGGGGGCGCACTACACCCCGAAGAAGCTCGCGGAGGAGGTCGTCACCCACGCGCTCGCCCCGCTCGTCTACTCGCCCGGTCCGCACGAGACCGCCGACGCGACGCAGTGGGTGTTGCGTGACAGCACCGAGATCCTCGCGCTCAAGGTGGCCGACATCGCCTGCGGCTCGGGGGCGTTCCTCGTCGCCGCGGCCCGCTACCTCGCCGATCGGGTCATCGAGGCCTGGCGAGCGCAGGGGAGGATGGTCGGTCGCGACGAAGGGATCATGAAGGTCACGGCGATCCGGCACGTCGTCGCCTCGTGCATCTACGGAGCAGACATCAACGCGATGGCGGTCGAGATGTGCAAGCTCTCGCTGTGGTTGGTCTCCCTCGACAGAGGGCTGCCGTTCTCGTTCGTCGACGACAAGGTTGTCCACGGCAACTCGCTGCTGGGCTTGACGCATCGCCGCCAGCTCGAGCGGCTGCACATCAACACGCCCGCGGTGGCGCCGGGCTACGTGCAGACCGGGCTGACCTTCTCGGCGGCTGACAACGCCCTGGTCCACGTCTTCGAAACGGTCAAGCTGGAGGAGCGGATCGCGTCCGCCATCCGGTTGCGGCAGGGGCTCACCCACGTCGTCGAGCCGAACGACCCGGAACGGGACGGGGCCGCGATGCGCCGCCAGACCGAGCAGAGCCGGGCGGAGGTCGCTCCGCTCGCGCGGATCGCAGACGGCGTCGTCGCGGCCGGGTTGCGCCTCGGCGGGAAGCCGGGGAAGGCATTGGATGCCGCGTACGAGGACCTGCGCCTCGCCGTGCAGACGGCGTGGCCGGAGCACGGCGAGGGTGACCACCGGTGGCTCGACCGCGTTGTCGCCGAGGGGCTGACCCCGACCGTCGACACGGATGAACCCCGCTGGCGCCCGCTGCACTGGGTGCTCGAGGTGCCTGACGTCATGACCGGCCCACGCCCCGGCTTTGATGCCGTCATCGGCAACCCACCCTTCCTCGGCGGCAAGAAGGTGTCCGGCGCGATCGGGAGCAACGCTCGCGAGTGGCTCGTCAACCAGCTGGCGGACGGGACAAAGGGCAATGCGGACCTCGTCGCCTACTTCTTCCTGCGCGCTCAGGGGCTGCTCAAGGAGCGCGGCACGATCGGGCTCATCGCGACGAACACCATCGCCCAGGGAGACACCCGCGAGGTCGGGCTGGACCGGATGGTCGAGTCGGGCCTGACGATCACCCGGGCGATCCAGTCGCGGTCGTGGCCCGCCCGATCGGCCAACCTCGAGTATGCCGCCGTGTGGGGAACGATCGGGCCGGTCGCCGACGATGTGCCTCGGACCTGCGACGACATTGACGTGGCGCGTATCTCGACCCTGCTCGAGCCTGAGGGTCGGGTCTCGGGCCGACCGATCCGCTTGGCGGAGAACGTGGGCATCTCATTCATAGGCTGCTACGTGCTCGGCATGGGGTTCGTGCTCGAGCCCGACGAAGCGAACCGTTGGCTCGACGAGGATCCGCGCAATGCCGAGGTTCTCTTTCCCTACCTCAACGGCGAGGACCTCAACTCTCGACCAGACAGCTCCGCCAGCCGTTGGGTCATCGACTTCAACGATCGCAATCTGGGCTCCGCCGAAAAGTACGTGCGTGCCTTCTCGCGGGTGGAAGAGCTGGTCAAACCGGAACGTGACAAGGTCAACCGGGCTGTGCACCGCACGCGCTGGTGGATCTACGCGGACAAGAGGCCCGCGCTGCGGAGAGCGATCGCGGAACTGGACGAAGTGCTCATCATCGCACTCGTGAGCAAGACCGTCATGCCTATGCGGGTGCCAAACGGCCAGGTCTTCAGTCATGCGCTCGGCGTCTTCGCCACCGACGCGTACGGGGATCAGGGAGTCCTGTCGTCGTCCCTCCCACAGGCCTGGGCCATCAAGTACGGGTCGACACTTGAATCACGCGTGAGGTACACACCCTCGGACGTCTTCGAGACCTTCCCTCGCCCGACGCCGAGCCCGAACCTCGATCGGGTCGGGCGGGTGCTCGATGTGGAGCGCCGCGAGATCATGCTCCGTCGCGACCTCGGGCTGACCCGGCTCTACAACCTCGTCAACGACCCCGAACTGCCCGACGCCGTCGATGCCGATGTCGCCCGGATGCGGGCCATCCACCGCGAGCTCGACGAGGTGGTCGCCGCCGCCTATGGCTGGAGCGACGTGCCGCTCGACCACGGCTTCCACACCTACCGGCAGATGACCCGGTGGACCGTGAGCCCCGCGGCGCGGGTCGAGCTGCTCGACCGGCTGCTCGAGGAGAACCACCGCCGCGCCGCCCTCCAGGACGGCGCACCTCCGCTGGTCGAGGGCGACGAGGGCGAGGTGACCAGCGATGAGTGAGCGAGCAGCTGTCACACCGCGGTGCGAGGGTGGTCATGTGAT
>JBBQWX010000187.1:0-8066 GCA_038210185.1 Actinomycetales bacterium | reverse complement strand
CAGCAGCATTGCTCAACCTCGTCAAAGCCATCAGCCCACGAACGGACACCGACGCCACCCTCAACCGGTTTGCCTGGCCGTCTCTGGCCACCCACGCCAATGATGAGATCCGTCAACACGTACGCACCGCCGACCCCGTCACGGAGATCTGGGACCAGGTCCGATTTCTGTCCGTGCTTGCCAGGAAAAAGTTCGCTGCTCTCCGCGCGGCGATCTTTGCTTTTGCCGTCTACGTCAGTGCGTCGGTCGCGACGCTCGTCGTTGCCATCATTCAAGGGCTCTGACCTGGCTAGCTCATCGACAGCTTCGTCGAGCCTTCGGTGGGAATCGCCGTCCGGACCGCGAGTGGCGCTGCGGGCGAGCGCTACCGGCCACCGGGCGTTTGCCCGGTCTTGTCGATCTGTCGCGGCGGAGCGAGCGACGGCCGCGGACAGGTCGATGCGCGGCGTGTTCGACCCGCGTCTATCTGGGCGGAAAGGGGCATCCGATCGTCGGCGAAGTCGGACGGGTTCACCCCTTGCCCAGAACCTGTCGGGCAAGACCTACAACCGACGCTGCGGTAGTCCTGGCGGTCAGCTGACCATCAGGCCGGCTAAGGGGGGTTCGCACCAAGGCTGCCAGGAGGTCGCCGATGACCCCGATGACTGCGGGCTGGCGTGCGAGTGCTGGTCGGACCCAAACCGCACCTGTGTTCGTCGGCGTCGGGTCTGCCAGATCGAGCTCTCCTGCACTCTCGCCTGCGCACGCGCAACACATAACGGCGTGCCCCCTTGCGCGTCCCGCTCCATAACGCGGCGGTTATGTTACATACGAGACGGGTTTATGACATCTTCGCTGCATCTCGACACATGCATCTCGACACTGCATCTCGACAAACAGGTCAGAACCCGCCGTCGCGGGCCATGTTGTTGAACCGCGAGTAGTGGCCCTGGAAGGCCAGCACGATGTCCTTGGTCGGGCCGTTGCGGTGCTTGGCGACGATGACGTCGGCCTCACCGTCGCGCTCGGGGTCGGAGCGGTCGCGGTGCAGCAGGATCACGAGGTCGGCGTCCTGCTCGATCGAGTTGTGCACCGCAATGCCGTTGGCCACGAAGTTGTGGCAGTCGAGCACGGTCGCGTCGTAGACCTCTTCGACCCCGTCGGCCTCGACGGAGACGACCTCGTCCCATAAGACGTCGTTGACGGCCATCATCTCGAGGTCGGCGTCACCCAGAACCTGCGCGACGCGGGCCAGCCGGGGGCGAGACGGCGGGGTCGCGTAGATCGCCGAACCGCAGTACTGGGCGCCCAGTGTGGCCTGGAACTCCCTGGTGGTGATGCCGTGTGCGGACATCGACTCGCGCACGTCGTCCCAGACCTGCTGGGGCACCGTGTCGACGTTGGTGTTGGCCGTCGTGGCCCGGACCATCTCCAGCAGTCGAGCTGCTGCGACGCCGCGCTCGCCGTGCACCCCGATCTCCTGGAGGAAGCGGCGCTGGCTGTCGACCCCGGAGATGTCGATCGTGTATCCCGATCGGTGGCCGGCCTTGCGGGTGACCCGTAGTGCTGTCTGGATGCCGAACCGGAGCAGGAGGCGGGACACGTCGTCGACGAGGCGTCGCGAGGTGGAGGCGTAGTAGATGCGCCCTCCACGGTTGTCCTTACGTACCGTCACGGATCCGTCGGTGGCCCACAGGTGTCGGAGGAAGAGGCTGATCTGCTCCGTCGGGAGGCTGGCCACCGGGGCAGGCACGAACGTCTCGTGCGACCGGGCACCGAACAGGCCGAGCTCGTCGAGCCACTCGGCGATCGGGTTGCGGACGCCGTGCGTGAGGCGGAAGGGCGCCCGCAGCCGCAGCGTGCTGCAGCGCGCCGCGGGGTCGTCATCGCGCGCCGCGGGGTCGTCATCGCGCACCGCGACGACGTTGAAGACCAGCGCTGCCTTCGTGACCGCCTCGAGGTTGTGTTCGTCGATGCTGGCGTAGCGCAAGGACTGTCGGCGCACGAAGGAACCGTCGCCGATCAGGTGGGCGAGCAGGACAACCCTTGCGTCCTCCCAGTCCGTGAGGGCCTTCGGGGAGGGGACGTGGCGTGGAACGGCGACGCGGTCACCCGGGCGCAACGCCGCGAGCGGCTCCCACCCTGAGTAGGTCAGGAACGGGTGGTTCTCGGTGGCGCGCAACGTCTTTCCCGAGGACAGCGTGAGACGGAAGACCAGAGCCGTCCCAGTAGAGAACGCGTGGGTCATGGTGCGCTTGGTGTAGCGCAGGCCGTCATCGAGGGCCCAGACGGAGATGTCACGCTCGCCGCTCGCACACAGCTCGCCGATCGTCGTCTCGGCACCGGTGTCGGCCCGCAGGATGCGGGCGTCTGCGGGGAGGCAACCCGACTCGCGCAGGTCGGACATCTGGGGCCGCTTGTCGGTGCGCTGCTCGGGGCCACGGTTCAGCTGGCTGATCGCGATCACCGGCACCTCGAGCTCCTTGGCGAGCAGCTTCAGCGCCCGCGAGAACTCCGAGACCTCCTGCTGGCGCGACTCGACCTTCTTGCCCGAGCTCATCAGCTGCAGGTAGTCGATGATGACCATCTTCAGGTTGTGCTGCTGCTTGAGCCGGCGGCACTTGGCCCGGATCTCCATGAGGGACATGTTCGGGCTGTCGTCGATGAACAACGGGCTGTCGGAGATCTTGCCCATGATCCGGGCGAGCTTGTTCCACTGGTCCTGGCTCTTCAGGCCCTTTCGCAGGTCCTGGAGCTGGATGGTTGCCTCCGCCGAGAGGATACGCATCGTGATCTCGGTGCGGCTCATCTCGAGCGAGAAGACGGCGGTGGCCAGGTTGTGCTTGATCGCAGCCGCGCGCGCGATGTCGATCCCCAGGGTGGAGTTGTGCGTCGGGACCATGGATCGACCAGCGAGGTAGAGATGCTCGTCGTCGGCGACCTCCACGCAACGCACCGGGACCGATGGTGCCGACCGCACGTCGACGATGAAGCGCGAGTTGCGGCGCTGGAACCGCCGGCCGGCACGCTCCTTGTGGAGCTGCATCTTCCGCGACAACCGGAAGACGGGCTCGTCGGAGCTGAAGGTCAGGGTGAAGGCGACGGAGCTGGCCTCGGACCGGCCGCCAACCGCCTTGCAAGAGACCCCGTACCGGTAGCCCAGACCGGCGACCAACTCCGCCACGTCATCGCACAGACGTTGACTCGTCGTGGTGAACTGCGGGCATCCACCCGCCGTTACCGTGCCGTCGGTGTCGAGCAGGCCCGCGAGGAGGGCCCGTCGCTGCGCCTCGCTCGCCCGCAGGTACTCGATCGGCATGTGTTTGTCACCGAGCACACCCGCGCGTCGCAGGAGTGCCTTCACGGTTCCGTGGTCGTCACGGCACCGCTGGCACTGACGCAAACCGGTGCACAGCTCCCCACAGTCAGGGCACCGTGGTTCGACCTGGAGTGTGCCTTTCGCCTCGCCCCCGCAGGATCGACCGCAGGTCTTGACCTGGCTGGTCCGCGGCGTGAACTCGACCCCGCACACGACACAGCTCCGAACGAGAACGCCGGGCGTGGGAAGGGTGAGCGAGAACCGCATGGGGGACGCCTGGGGGGTGACCTGAAGCCCCTCGGCCTCCAGGAACATCACGATCTCGTCGTCGGCCGTGGTGATCTGCGCCGCCGCTGAGGTGCCGCCACCGAGCCAAGCGCCCAGGACGTACGGCGGCAGGGGCAGATCGGTCCGCTCGGGGAGCGTGAGCGGCTCCGTCAGCCGCACACTGTGGTTGAGCCGCCTATCGCCCGCAGGCGTCCGCAGGGTGGCGCCGATCTCCTCGGTGGTGCACACCGCGGCGAACGTCCCCTGGCTCCGCGTCCGGTTCCGGTGGTCGCGAGCCGCCAGGAACGAGCGGCGAGATGCGCGGGTGTCGGTGAGCCATTGGTGCTGGGCATCGGCGACGATGACGGTGCCGTCGCAGAACTCGACCTCGTAGCACGGGCGGTCGGTCATCACCTCGGTCGCGGCGACGACCTGGGTGGGACGGCCGTGGGCATCGACGAGCAGGTCGCCCACCTGGACGGCGCCCATCGTCGTCCACCCGGCGGGCGTCGGCAACGGCGTGTCGAGGGCGAGGGCCTTGCCCACGGCCGGTCTCGCCGCGACGACGATCATCTGGCCGGGGTGCAGGCCGTTGGTCAGCTCGTCGAGCTCGAGGAAGCCGGTCGGCACCCCGATCATCTCGTCGGTTCGCCCGGAGGCCGCCTCGATCTCGGTCAGCGTCTCGTCGAGGATGTCGCCGAGGACGTGGTAGTCCTCGCCGCCGCGCCTCTCGGCGACGTTGTAGACCTCGGCCTGGGCGCGGTTGACGATGTCGGCGATGTCGCCCTCGCCCTGCGCGTAGCCCATTTGGACGATCCGGGTGCCGGCCTCCACGAGCCGGCGCAGGACGGCCCGCTCGTGCACGATCTCGGCGTAGTAGCCGGCGTTCGCCGCGGTGGGCACGGCCTGGATGAGCTGGTGGAGGTAGGCCTGCCCGCCGATGCGGGTGAGGTCGCCCCGCTTGGAGAGCTCGTCGGCCACGGTGATGGCGTCGGCCGGCTCGCCGCGACCGAAGAGGTCGAGGACGGCGTCGAAGATCAGCTCGTGCGCCGGGCGGTAGAAGTCGTGGGCCTTGACCGCCTCGAGCGAGTCGGCGATGGCGTCCTTGTTGATGAGCATCGACCCGAGCACCGACTGCTCGGCGTGGAGGTCCTGGGGTGGCACGCGCTCGTCGGCGCGACCCTGGGTGGGCCCGCCGAACGCCGTGCTCAGCTCCGCGATGGACACCCGCTCAACCCCTCACGTCCGGCTGTGCCGGGCTCGATCGACCACTGCTGCGTCCGGACCGGCTGGTCTGCGGGAAGCACACCAGAGCCCACCGACAACCAACCGCGGCTCACCGTAGGCGCACCGGCCACCGCCCTCCAAGCCCAGGCGGCCGGATCGGCCGAACGGCTGTGCACGAGGGGGGGACAACCTGTGCGAAACGCCCGGTCACGATGTGCACAGCCGGTGGACAACCCTGTGGACCGAGCCTCACGTCGCGGCGCGCCGGCCCGCTGACCTGCGAGAACGCCATCCACCCCATGTGGAGCCGAGAAAGTTTCGGGCGTGTCACGATCCACATGACCGGCGTCACAGCACCGTGGCGGCACCGTTCGCCACCGGCTCGAGCAGCAGTCCCAGCAGCCTCGCGAGCTGCATCTCTCGAGGGCCCGCGAGGGCTCAGCCGACCCGCCCGTACCGCTCCGCCGCCCGGTCCCTGGCCTTGGCGGCCTCGACGTCACGGTCCTTGGGCGCCGTCGTCGTGACCAGCGAGTCGAGCAACCTCGCGGTCACCTCGGCGACCTCCTCCGCGGCCCGGTCGAAGGCCTCCTGGTTCGCCGTGGACGGCTTGGTCGTGCCACTCACCTTGCGCACGTACTGCAGGGCGGCGGCCCGCACCTCGTCCGTCGTCGCCGGGGGCGCGAAGTTGTTCAGGGGTCGGATGTTTCGGCACATGGGTCAACGGTAGGCCGCGGCCAGCATCCGTGCCCCCCTTCGGATGCTGCGGCGATCAGCCTCGACACCACCGAAGGCCAGCACGAACAGACCCAACGGGGCGAGGAACGCCCCCGTGACGACGCCGACGGCGCCCTCGAGGAGCGTGTGGGGTGGGGGCGCCGGCACGCCCGCCGCCACGTGCTCGGGCGCGGCCTGCGACACGGACATGGGCCGACTGTGGTGCAAGTACGGCACCGTGCACAACAGGGTCACCCGTTGACGTACACGACAGGCCCCACCAGCCCCTGAGGCTGTACACCCTGCGCAGCAATGCGGCATCCGGCTGTCGCTCGAGGAAAGGCCAGCAGAGCCTCACCTGAAAGTTCGGCGCGGCCAAGGAAGAATGACGCCCATGAGGACCCTCAGTGTCGAGCAGCTAGGCCGCCACTTCGCATCCCTGCCGGGCAAGCCCCGGGTCGTCGTCTCCGGCAACTTCGGCGTGCCGTGGGCCGGGGTGCGTGCGCTCGACGAGAACAAGGACACGTACACGATCCACGCGCTCAACGCGCCGCCGGGCATCCCCGACCGCGAGGGCGTCACCGCCGAGACCTGCTTCGTGGGGTCCGGCATGCGACGACACTCCGACCTGTCCTACGTGCCGAGCCGGCTGTCGCTGGTGCCGGTGCTGCTGCGGCGTCGGATCCCGCCGGACGTCGTCATCGTGCACTGCGCGCCGCCGCGCGACGGCCAGCTCAGCCTGGGCATCGAGGTGAACGTGCTGCCCGCCGCGATCGAAGGATGCCGTCAGCGCTCCGGTCGCGTCGTGGCCGTCATCAACGACCAGATGCCGTACACCTTCGGCGACGCGCAGATCCCGGTCGAGGCGGTCGACGTGGCCATCGAGGTCTCTGCGCCGCTGCCCGCGCACGACCCGCTGGCCCCCGACGCGAACAGCGCGGCCATCGGTGAGCGGGTGGCCAGCCGGGTCGGTGACGGCGCAACCGTTCAGATGGGCATTGGTGGCGTCCCCGACGCGACGCTCAACGCGCTCACCGGTCGCCGTGGCCTGCGGGTGTGGACCGAGATGTTCTCCGACGGCGTGCTCGAGCTCGACCGGGTGGGGGCGCTCGACAAGCACCACCCCCTCACCGCATCGTTCATCTTCGGCTCGCGCGAGCTCTACGACTGGCTCGACGGCAACCACCGCGTCCGGATGATGCGCACCGAGCACACCAACGACCCGGGCCTGATCGCCCAGCAGCGAATGATGACGTCGGTCAACACCGCGCTCGAGGTCGACCTGTTCGGCCAGGCGAACGCCTCTCGGATCAACGCCCGCATCTACTCCGGGTTCGGCGGGCAGACCGACTTCATCGTCGGGGCCCTGCACTCCGCAGGTGGGCAGTCGTTCATCGCACTGCGTTCCTGGCACCCGAAGGCGGACGTCTCGACCGTCGTGCCGCTGCTCGACGAACCGGTCACCAGCTTCCAGCAGAGCGCCATCGTCACCGAGAACGGCATCGCCGAGCTGTGGGGTTACGACCAGCAGGCCCAGTGCCGACACATCATCCGCGACGCCGCCCACCCGCAGGTGCGCGACGAACTGTGGGAGGAAGCCGCCCACCTCGGTCTGGCCTGATCCCTGCACCCCTCCCCCGGCGAGTTGGGTGCTGAGATGGCTGCCCTGAGGACCACCTCGGCACCCGACTCGGCGTTGGTGAGGGCGGTGCGAAGTGCGTTGGCCGATGCCGGCAACCCCGAGAAGGCGGCCGGCCAGCAGCGCTACATGAAGTCGGTGATGCCGTACCGCGGCCTCACCTCGCCCGAGCTCCGGGTGCTGCTGCGGCCGCTGCTCGCCGACGCGTCGTTGGCGCCGGCGTCGCGGGAGGCGTGGGAGGCGGACGTGCGCGCACTGTGGGACGACGCGGCCTACCGCGAGGAGCGTTACGCCGCGCTCGCACTGACCGGTCACCGGGCGGCTCGGGCGTGGCAGGACCCGCATTCGCTGGGCGTCTACCGCCACCTCGTCGAGACGGGCGCGTGGTGGGACTACGTCGACGTCGTCGCCGCAGACCGGGTCGGGCCGATCCTGTTGCGGCACAGGGTTTTCGTGACGCCGATGATGCGTGCGTATGCCGTGGACGAGCACCTGTGGGTACGCCGCACCGCCATCCTCGCCCAGCTCAAGCACCGCGAGGAGACCGACCTCGACCTGCTCTGCGACGTCATCGACGCCAACCTCGAGGAATCGAGGTACGGGAGCGAGTTCTTCATCCGCAAGGCGATCGGCTGGGCGCTGCGTCAGCATGCGCGGGTCGAGCCCGAGTGGGTGCGGGGCTTCGTCGAGGCGCGCGGCGACCGGCTGAGCGGCCTGTCGAGGCGAGAGGCCCTCAAGCACCTGTGACGCCCACCCCACCCACACCGTCACCTCCCATGGTTTTCGGGGCCTCCCGGCATGAATGTGGGTCGATTTAGGGGTCCGGGCGTGTGGCTCGCTCGTGTGGGAGGACGTGTTCGATGGGTCCGAGGGTGACCATGATCAGGGCGAGGGCGGCGTTGGCGGAGTGGAAGCCGTAGG
>JBBQWX010000186.1:0-8089 GCA_038210185.1 Actinomycetales bacterium | reverse complement strand
TGGACGAGTGCTCGGCGATGATGTTCTGGGCGAACAACGACCCCTGCTCGGCCGCGGTCCAGGCCCCCAGCGACTGGGCGATCGGGACCACGTCGTTGTCGATCGTCTTCGGCAGCCCCACCACCGTGAGCTCGTAGCCGTTGTCGTGGAGGTAGGCCGCGAGGTCGGCCGCCGTGCCGTTGGTGTCGTCTCCACCGATCGTGTGGAGCACGTCGACCCCGTCTGCGGCCAGCTGCTCCGCGGCGACGTGGAGCGGGTCCTGCCCCTCGGTGATCAGCCCGCGGGCCAGGCAGTCGGCCACGTTGGTGAGCTTGACCCGGCTGTTGCCGATCGGCGACCCGCCGAAGCGGTGTAGCAGGTGGGCCCGCTCACGCACCTGCGGGGTGACCTCGACGAACTCACCCTTGAGCAGCCCGGCATACCCGTTGGTGTAGGCGATGATCCGCACGTCGGGGGCCAGCTCGCTGTAGCGCTGGATGAGCCCTCCGACGGCGGAGGACAGGCACGGGGCGAGGCCTCCGGCGGTGAGCATGGCGACGGTGCGGACGGTCATGGTGCGCTCCTGCGGTGCGGTGGTCGTGGCCGAGGTGGGTCTGGGCACGGGCACGTGCGTGCGCCGCGCCCCCATTGTGGCGCGTCCGGCCTCCGGAGGGTCACCCGGCCAGGATTCGAACGGTGCGGCCGTTCAGCGGCCGGTGAGCTCGCGGGCCACCAGCTCGGCGGTCTGCACCATGTTCAGGGCGGCCCCCTTGCGCAGGTTGTCGCCGCAGATGAACAGGTCGAGCGTGTTCGGCGACTCCGGCGCCTGGCGCAGGCGCCCGGCGAAGCGGGGGTCGGCACCGACGACGTCGTTGGGCGTCGGGAACTCCGGCTCGTCGGGGTCGTCCAGCACGACGACGGCGGGCGCCTCGATGAGTGCCTGGCGGGCCTTGGCGACGCTCACCTTCTGCGCGAAGGTCGCGTGGATGGTCACCGAGTGCGACGACACCACCGGCACGCGCACGCAGGTCGCCGAGATGGGCAGGTCCGGGAGGTCGAGGATCTTGCGGGTCTCCTCGCGCACCTTGACCTCCTCGGAGGTCCAGCCGCCGCCGACGTGGTGCCCGACGAAAGGAACCACGTTGAGCACCAACGGTGCCGGGAAGGGCGAGGGCCCCAGCTCGTGCTCGATCAGGCGGCGCACATCACCCGGACGGGTGCCGAGCTCGCGGTGCCCGTGCACCACGTCGAGCTCGTCGTGCAGGCGGGTCATGCCGGTGCGCCCCAGCCCCGACGCGGCTTGCAACGTGGTCACCACCAGCCCGGTCAGCTCCCACGCGCCGTGCAGCACAGCGAGGGCGTCGATCATCGTCATGACCGTGGCGCCGGGGTTCGCGATGATGCCGCGCGGCCGGTCGGCGACCTTGCGCGGGTTGACCTCGGGCACGACGAGCGGCACGTCGGGCTCGGTGCGGAACTCGGTGCTGTTGTCGATCGCCACGACGCCACGTGCCGCAGCGAGCTCGACCCACTCGCGGGCGATCGAGGGCGGGATGTCGAAGATGACGACGTCGAGCCCGTCGAAGAACTCCGGCGTCAACGCCTCGATGACGACCTGCTCAGCACCGACGCGCAGCGTGGATCCGACGTCCTCGACCCCGGCCGAGAGGCGCACCCGGCTCCAGTGCGAGTGGCGGGTCGGCAGCACGTCGAGCACGACGCGGCCGACGGCCCCGGTGACCCCCGCGATGCCGAGGGTCGGCAGCGCGCGACCGACAGTTCCCTCCCCGACGACACCCACGTCAGCGGCCGGTGCCACCGTAGACGACGGCCTCTCCCTCGGTGGAGTCCAGCCCGAACGCCGTGTGCACCGCACGCACCGCCTCGTCGAGCAGGTCGTCGCGCGTGATCACCGAGATGCGGATCTCCGAGGTGGAGATCATCTCGATGTTGACTCCCACGTTGGCGAGCGCCTTGAAGAACGTCGCGGAGACCCCGGGGTTCGAGCGCATGCCCGCACCGACGAGCGAGAGCTTGCCGATCTGGTCGTCGTACTGGATCGAGGAGAAGCCGACCTCGTCCTGGATGCGCTGCAACGCCTCGACCGCGGCGGTGCCGTCGGTCTTGGGCAGGGTGAACGAGATGTCGGTGAGCCCGGTGTCGGTGGCGGAGACGTTCTGCACGATCATGTCGATGTTGATCTGTGCCAGGGTCACCGCCTCGAAGATCTGGGCGGCCATTCCGGTGCGGTCGGGCACACCGACGACGGTCACCTTGGCCTCGCTGCGGTCGTGGGCCACACCGGCGATGATCGGGGCTTCCACGGCGTCTCCTTCGGGTCCTGGCTGGTCCGTGACGATCGTGCCCTCATTCTGCGAGAACGACGACCGCACGTGGATGGGGATGTCGAAGCGCCGGGCGTACTCGACGCTGCGCAGGTGCAGCACCTTCGAGCCCGAGGCGGCGAGCTCGAGCATCTCCTCGTTGGAGATGCGGGCGATCTTGCGGGCCGTGGGCACGATGCGGGGGTCGGCGGTGAAGACGCCGTCGACGTCGGTGTAGATCTCGCACACCTCGGCGCGGAGGGCGGCGGCGAGCGCGACGGCGGTGGTGTCGGTGCCGCCCCGGCCCAGGGTGGTGATCTCCCTGGTGCCCTGGCTGACCCCCTGGAACCCGGCGACGATCACGATGTGGCCCTTGCCGAGGGCCTCGGTGATGCGGCCGGGCGTGACGTCGATGATCTTGGCCTTGCCGTGCACGCCGTCGGTGATGACGCCGGCCTGGCTGCCGGTGAACGAGCGGGCGCTGTACCCGAGGTCGGAGATCGCCATCGCGACCAGGGCCATCGAGATGCGCTCGCCGGCGGTCATCAGCATGTCGAGCTCGCGCGGTGGCGGCACGGGACTCACGTCGCGGGCGAGGTCGACAAGGTCGTCGGTGGAGTCGCCCATCGCCGAGACGGCCACGACCACGTCGTGTCCGGCCTTCTTCGTCTGCGCGATCCGCTGGGCGACCCGCTTGATGCTCTCGGCGTCGGCCAGGGAGGATCCGCCGAACTTCTGGACGACGATGGGCACGTACTGACTCCCGTGACGGTGGCTCGGTGGGTGCGCCCACTCTAACTCGGCGTCACGGACCGGACACGATGCCCGGATGCCGGTCACCCGGCACTCCGCGGGCCGGGCCGGGCGTAGCGTCGCGAGCACCCGCCCCACCTCAACCACCCCACGTCGAGGAGACACCATGTCGATCGTCATCGTCGGCGCCGGCCTGGCCGGCGGCACCGCCGCCACGGAGCTGCGCGAGCAGGGCCACGACGGGCCGGTGGTGCTCGTCGGCGCCGAGGAGCACCCGCCCTACGAGCGGCCGCCGCTGTCGAAGGGCTACCTGCTCGGCAACGACCCGATCGACGACGCGTTCGTGCACCCGCTCGAGTGGTACGCCGAGCACGACGTCGACCTGCGCCTCGGGGTCGAGGCCACGGCGCTGGACACCGGCGCCCACGTGGTGCACACGAGCGGCGGCGACCTCACCTACGAGCGGCTGCTGCTGGCGACCGGCGCCGAGCCTCGCAGGCTCGCGGTGGCCGAGGACAGTGGCGTGCCGACCGCGTACCTGCGCACGATTCGAGACAGCGACCGGCTCAAGGCAGCTTTCGCGAAGGGTGGGCGGATCGCCGTCGTCGGGGCGGGCTGGATCGGGCTCGAGGCCGCGGCCGCGGCCCGCACGGCGGGGTGCGAGGTCACCGTGTTCGAGACGGCCGAGCTACCCCTCCTGCGGGTGCTCGGGCCCACCGTCGCGCAGGTCTTCGCCGACCTGCACCGCGGCCACGGCGTCGACCTGCGCCTGGGCACCGCGGTGACGGCCGGCGACCTGGCCGGCGCCGACCTCGTCGTGGCCGGGGTCGGGGTCACGCCCCGGGTCGCCCTGGCCGAGGCGGCGGGGCTGGCTGTCGACGACGGCGTGCTGGTCGATGCGGGCCTGCACACGTCGGTGCCCAGCGTGCTCGCGGTCGGTGACATCGCCAACCACGCTCACCCCGTGCTCGGCCGGCGGATCCGGGTCGAGCACTGGGACACCGCCATCAACCAGGCCAAGGTCGCCGCGCACAACCTCGCCGGCGCCGACGAGGTGTACGACGCGATGCCCTACTTCTTCACCGACCAGTACGACCTCGGCATGGAGTACGTCGGCCACGCCGGGGCGGACGACGAGGTCGTCGTGCACGGTGACCTCGCCGGGCTGGCGTTCCGGGCGTTCTGGCTGCGCGGGGGCCGGGTCGTGGCGGCGATGCACGCCAACGACTGGGACGCCACCGACGACCTGCGTGCGGCCGTCGCGTCAGGCGACCTCCCGGCATCCTCCTGATCCGAGACCGGCCCACAGGTCGATGTGGGTTCGGGTCAGGGGTGGAGGGCGTCGAACTCGGCCTCGGACACGGCATCCGGATCGGCGTCGAGGCGCACGTGCGCCAGCAGTGCCTGCACGACGCGGAGCGCGGCGGCCGCCCGCTCACCCCAGTGCGAGAGGTAGCTGAACTGCCACCACCACAGTGCCTCCACCGGGCGCCCCGCCTCGTGGTGGCTCAGGCCGTGGCTCAGCGCCGAGGCGATGTCGACCAGGTCGTTGCTGAGGTAGCCCACCGTGGGCTCCGGGTCGAGCACCGGGTCGGCGACGTCGGCATACTCGTCGAGACCCTCGAAGACGTTGGCCAGGCTCGCGCGCAAGGGGTCGACCTCGGCGTCCGGCCCCGGGTCCGGCTCGAAGCGCGCCACCGGCACGACGTCCTCGACGGCGCCGAGCCGCGCCCCCATGACGAGCACCTGGGACAGCGCGAGCAGCGCCATGGGCAGCGTGGCGTCGGGGCTGTTGCCGGCCGCGATCTCGCGCAGGGTGATCAGGAACATCCGGGCGTCAGCCGCGGACTCCTCGGCGAGCACGGTCCAGTCGTCAGACATCGAGCAGCCTCCGTCCCTCGAACGCACGACCCAGGGTCACCTCGTCGGCGTACTCGAGGTCACCCCCGACCGGCAGACCCGACGCGAGCCGGGTGACCCGCAGCCCGAACACCTTCAGCATCCGCGAGAGGTAGCTCGCAGTGGCCTCGCCCTCGAGGTTGGGGTCGGTCGCGATGATCACCTCCGTGACCACGCCGTCGCCGAGCCGGGCGAGCAGCTCGCGAACGCGCAGGTCGTCGGGGCCGATGCCGTCGATCGGGCTGATCGCGCCGCCGAGCACGTGGTAGCGGCCGCGGAACTCGCGGGTGCGCTCGATCGCCACGACGTCCTTGGGTTCTTCGACGACGCAGATCGCGTGCACGTCACGGCGCGGGTCGAGGCAGATGCGGCAGCGCGTGGCCTCCGCGACGTTGAAGCACAGCTCGCAGAAGCGCACCCGAGCCTTGACCTCGGTCAGTGAGAGCACGAGCCGGTCGACGTCGGCCGGGTCGGCCTGCAGCAGATGGAACGCGATCCGCTGCGCGCTCTTGGGACCGACGCCCGGCAACCTGCCGAGCTCGTCGATGAGGTCCTGGACCGCGCCTTCGTACACCCCTCGAGACTACGACCTCTGGCGAGCCGTGTGGCCAGCCGCCGCGCCCGGATGCCGCGCGGCCACCCCTTCGGATGCCGTGTCCTCGCCTCGGGAGGCCGTGTTGTCGAGAGCAGCGAAGTTGTCATACGCGGTTCCTATGTGTCATAGACCATCTTCTATGCACTTCGGGCGAGTCGCTGCCGCACCGGCGCAAGCTCAACCAGGACGCCAGCTGGGGCCTGCGCCCTTGCCCGCCGGGCTGCGGGCAAGGAAGGTCCGCCGGTCCCGCCACGCAACGTCCTCCCAGACGTCGGCGCCTACCCATTGTTCGGATGGTCCGGCGTCCAGGTCGGCGACGGCACCAAACCCAGGCTGCGGCTGGCGCGCGGCCGCGCCCAGCGGCCCAGGGTCATCAGCAGCACGGACCGCACCATCGGGCTCAGGGACAGAGCGAGCACGCTGACGATCCTGACGTCCTGCCGCTGCAGCGGATCGCTTCTGCGGCCAGCCCTCAACACGTCCTGCCGCTGCAGCGGATCGCTTCTGCGTTCAGCCCTCATCCTTTGGAGCGTATGCCTGCCCGGGCGCCGCCTGCTACCTCTTCGGGGGGGTCGACCGGTCATCCGGGATATGTGGGTGATCCGTCCTCAACTGCCGATGTGCGTGCGTAAGCAGCGGGTGTTTGGCGGGCGAGAGAGGTCAAGCGTCTATAGAGGGGCCCCTTCTACTTGGCCACCAGTGGTGACCTGAGATTGGCCATTGACAGACCGAATGCTCGATGCCAATCTGGCGCGACCGACCCGACCGATAGGACTGGACATGCGAGTCGTCGCCATCCGATCCAGCTTGGCATCAGTGCTCGCCCTCGTGGTGAGTCTGATCGCAACCCCCATGGCAGCAACGGCAGCTCCGGCGCCCACACCGATCTCCCGGGGATACACTGTCGAGTACCAAGACGGGCGTGGCCATTCGAACAGGTTCAGCCTAAACAACGCAGTCACAGCGCGAGAATCCCTTGTTGCTCAGACGTGGGCGGCCTGTGGCGTCTCCGACCCAGCCTCTAAGTTGGTCCGAGCGTTCGCGGCAGGACGTGCGCCCATGGCCCCGGTATACATTCGGACCGTCAACCTGCGTTGCGGTAACTCCTCGTACGGGTACAGGCACATCTTGGCGAAACACTCAAGTCAATGGGCTGCCATTGCCGCTGTCGTGGGCTCCGACTGGCGGTCGTTCACCGATTGGGCGATCGCGCAGTCCCTCTCGTATCCATACACGTGGTGCACCAACACGGGTGCAAACACTGTCAACTATGTGGGCTTGATTCAGATCAAGAACAGCAAGGGACAGGTAGTTGGGACCTACTACCCTCGCGTGCCGACGGGACGAACCTCCTACAACATCATTACGGCCTTTCCGCAAGGCGTACCTACCACGGGCTGCTGACCGATCGATGCCCGACCCGGACGCTGTAGTCATCGAAGAAATCAACTCCGCCTTAGGTTCAGAGTTGGAGATCACGATTGAGCCAGACGAATCGGTCCAGGTGATCGAAGCGAGCACGAGGCGCAGGTGGACCGTCGTCGGATCCACACAATCGATCGCCGCTCAAGCCGCAAACCGCACCCTGTCTGGCGAACAGGCTGGAACCGGAGGCCCTGGGTCAAAGACGGTGTCGCCGGGGGCGGCTCTCCTCGCGATACACATCGGGGAAGCTGTGGCGACCGCAGGACCGGGTACGAGTCGACTGGTCGTTTACTCGGGCCGAGTCGACGCAGAGTAGCTAGGTGGGCTCAGAGCAGACGACCGATTTGCAATGCGCCACAGGTCATCGCTCAAGACAGTGGGCGCACTTGCGCGCCTTCTCGGGATGCCGCGGGCGTGAGCTGCCCTTCGGACGCGCGCAGCAGCAGCGCGTGACCTGCTTGGCGAAACGAGCATGTCGTAGAAACCTCCGACGAATGCGGCCGGTGGCATCACGGCGAGCTCCGGGTGTGGGATCACGTGGAACCACTCGTTGCGGGCTCGGGACCACTCAGGCAGCGGGTCGCTAAGAACAACGGAGATGCGCTCGACCTCCCCCCCAGGCCACCCACTGCTCCGGCTCCCCGGACCTGCACAAGACCAGGTGAGTCGGTGTAGTGACCAGCTGCGCGTGTCAAGGGCGCGACCCGAAGCCGCGAGCCCAGTAGGCGGTCCGAGCCAGCGAGGCCGCAGGCAGGAGGCCCGACAGGACCCACCCTGCAACCAGGTTTCCCCCTTCCCAACTCGCCCAGGCGAGGAGCCCGGCCAAGACGCCCGTCGGCAGCGCTGCGCGGAAGAGCAGGTGCCGATCGGACTCCGCAAGTGTCTCTGCCGCATTCAGTGACGGAGGGTCGTCGTGTTGCTCAGTCCAATCCCGTGGGCGGGGGAGAGGGGCACCCCCTCAGTATCTTGCACGCGCGGTAGTTGTCAAGTCAAATGAGACGTTCCAGCCTATTTAGTTGAGTTCATACTCCTTCTGGTTCCGCCGTGGTTGGCGGGGTCGTTGATGGTGACTCGTTCGGGCAGCTTGGGTGCTTGCGGGCGTCGGCGGAAGCGC
>JBBQWX010000185.1:0-8129 GCA_038210185.1 Actinomycetales bacterium | reverse complement strand
CACTCAAACCCAAGACCAGCTCAGCGAGGTCTTCACCCTCACCCGATGGGCTCCACGCACTTAAGTCATACACCCAGCCCACCACCAACACGGCCCTGACCTGCACGTTTACGTGACTGCCTCGAGCTAACTAGGAAAGTCCCGCTAGTCCCGCTTGCCTCCCCACGTCAGGGACATCACCTCGTGGTCGACGTTCGCCAGCGCCGGGTCGGCCCGGTCGGGGCGAAGCCCGTAGCGCAGGGCGAAGTCGTCAGCCCTCCGCCACGCGCCGGGCGATGTGCCGGGCGATCTCGAGGGATGCCGTCGCCGCGGGTGACGGGGCGTTGAGCAGGTGCACGACCCGACCGTGCCGCTCGAGCAGGAAGTCGTCGACCAGCCCACCGTCCGGCCGCACCGCCTGGGCGCGCACGCCCGCGGGAGCCCGCACCAGGTCGGTGTCCCTGAGGTCGGGCACCAGCCGGCGCACGCTCTCGGCGAAGCGCCGGTCCGACAGCGAGCGCACCACCTCGGCGGCGCCGGTGCGAGCGTGCCGCCCGGCGAGCCGCCAGAAGCCGGGGTATGCGAGCGTGCCGATGAGCTCGCGCGCGTCGACCCGGCCCCAGTCGTAACCCTCGCGAGCCAGGGCCAGCACGGCGTTGGGGCCGGCGTGCACGTGCCCCTGGATGCCGCGGGTGAGGTGCACCCCGAGGAAGGGCAGGTCCGGGTCGGGCACCGGGTAGACCAGACCGCGCACCAGGTGGGCGGCGGTGGGGGTGAGCTCGTGGTACTCCCCCCGGAACGGCACGATGCGCACCGAGGGCCGGTGGCCGAGCACCCGCGCCACGTGGTCGGCGTGCAGGCCGGCGCAGCTCACGACCACGTCGGCGACCAGGTCGCCCCGGGTCGTCTCGAGCGTGACCTCGCGTGGACCGTCGGCCCCACCGACGACCTCGGCTCCGGGCAGCAGGTGGGCGCCACCGTCCCGCAGCCGTCGGACGAGCACCGCGCAGACCGCGCGGTAGTCGATGACACCGGTCTCGGGCACGTGGAGGGCTGCGACGGCGGCCACGTGCGGCTCGTGCTCCCGGGCCTGCGCCGCACCGAGCCGGGTGACGGCCAGGCCGTTGTCCAAGCCGCGCCGCTCGAGCGCCGACAACCCGGCCAGCTCGCCCTCCGACGTCGCGACGACCAGCTTGCCGGTGACCCGGTGCGGCACGCCCTCGTCGCGTGCCAGGTCGAGCATCGACGCGGCTCCGGCACGGCACCACCGGGCCTTGCGGCTGTCGGGCGGGTAGTACAGGCCTGAGTGCACCACGCCGCTGTTGCGACCGGTCTGGTGCCGCGCCCAGTCGTGCTCCTTCTCGACGACGGTGACCTGGGCCGACGGGTCGTCACGCAGGACCCGCTCGCCGACCGCCAGCCCGACGATGCCGCCACCGATGACGACGACGCGACGGCCGCGTGTCACGGCATCCGCCGAAGGCTCAGCGGGCGCGGTGGGCGGCGAGGATGCGGGCGTACTCGCGCCCGGAGTCCTTCACCGTGCGCACCTGGGTGTCGTAGTCGACGTGCACGATGCCGAAGCGCTTGTCATAGCCGTAGGCCCACTCGAAGTTGTCGAGCAGGCTCCAGGCGAAGTAGCCGCGCACGTCCGTGCCGCCCTCGATCGCATCGGCGACGGCCCCGAGGTGGGCCTGCAGGTAGGCAGTGCGCTGCGGGTCGTGCACCTGCCCGTCGCCCGAGACGGTGTCGGGCCACGCCGAGCCGTTCTCGGTGACGTAGATCGGCAGGCCGCACTCACGCGCGGACCGCTCGAGGACCAGGCGGTGGCTGTCGGGCGACTGCTCCCACCCCATGTCGGTGAGCGGCGGTCGCGGTGCCACCTCGGCGACCCCTTCGCACCCGGGCATCGCCGAAGCGTCGGCCTCGCCGTCGCGAGCGGCCTGCACGCGGGTGGGGAAGTAGTTGTTGACGCCCAGGTTGTCGAGCGGCGCCGAGATGGTCGCGAGGTCACCGTCGCGGATGTACGCGGGGTCGGTGAGGTGCGCGGTGTCGTCGAGGAACCCGTCGGGGTAGGCGCCGTGGAAGATCGGGCCGAAGAAGATGCCGTTGAGCGCGTTGTCGGCGCGGCGCACGGCATCGGCGTCGGCCTCGTCACCGTCGTCGGGGCCCCAGACCTGGGTCGGGTTCAGGGTGATCGAGACCTCCGCTGCCGGGGCGTGCTCGCGGATGACGGGCACCGCGCTGCCGTGGGCGAGCATCAGGTGGTGGGCGGCCACCATCCCCTCGAGGGGGTCGCGGTGCCCGGGCGCGTGGGCGCCGAGCGAGTAGCTGAGCACCGAGGAGCACCACGGCTCGTTGAACGTGGTCCAGTTGGTGACCCGGTCACCGAGGGCCGCGACCGTGGCGGCGGCGTAGTCGGTGAACCACTCGGCGCTGTCGCGGTTCAGCCAGCCCCCGCGGTCGTCGAGTGCCTGCGGCAGGTCCCAGTGGTAGAGGGTGACGACCGGCCGGATGCCGTTCTCCAACAGCGTGTCGACGAGCCGGGAGTAGAAGTCGAGGCCCTTCGCGTTGAGGGCGCCGGTGCCGCCGGGGACGACCCGGGGCCACGCCACCGAGAAGCGGTAGGCGTCGAGACCGAGGTCGCGCATCAGGGCGACGTCCTGCGGCATCCGGTGGTAGTGGTCGCACGCGACGTCGCCGGTGTCGCCGTTGGCGACCTTGCCGGGGGTGCGGCAGAAGGTGTCCCAGATCGACGGGGTGCGGCCGTCCTCGTCGTGCGCGCCCTCGATCTGGTAGCTGGCCGTGGCTGCGCCCCACAGGAAGCCGTCAGGGAAGGTGCGCGCGAAGTTCTCCATGTCGGCCACGCTACCGTCCGGGGGAGATCTCATCGCCGACCCTGACCACGCCGCGGGACTCGGGCACCAGCTGCACCGCGAACCACGTCGCGCCGTCCCACTGCCGGTGTCTCGCCAGGGTGCGGATCGGCTCGTGCGACCGCTCCAGCGTCGCGGGGTCGACGGTCGTCATGACGCAGCGGTCGACGGGCTTCACGACCCGGAACTCGACCGCCCCGACGCGCACGCCACTCCAGCCGTCCTCCTCGAACGGGTCGAGGTCGCCGTCGACGACCAGGTTGGGCCGGAACCGCTCGACGACCAGGGGTGGGCCGGGCTCCTCGCCGCGCTCCACGGCGGTCTCGGCCACCCACTCGCGCAACCGGCGCAGGGAGGCGGCCGAGGCGAGCGTGACCGGGTAGGCGTCGGCGAAGGCGGTGGCCTCGCCCGGCCGGGTATGGGCGGCGCTCATGGGGCGCGGGCGGTGCACGTGCACCAGGCGCAGATCGACACGGTCGAGCAGCTCGCAGAGCCAGGCGCTCGCGTCGGCGGGTGCTGCGACACCCTCCAGCCCACGGCCGTGCACGGTCACGCGCAGGGCCGGCCCGTGCGGCTCCTCGACCTCGAGCGGTTCGCGGCCGGGCGCCGACAGGCGCAGCGCCGAGCCCAGCCCGGGGTCGGTCGCGGTGGTGTCGGCGGTGACGGTCAACATCCGGTGCTCCTCGCGGGCCGTGACGCACTCGCCCGTGGTGTCGACGACCATCCAGCGGCGGTCGCCGCGCAGCCCCCACGGCTCGACGTCGCCGTGCAGCACCGGCCGTACCGCGGTGCTCTTGACCGGGTGCAGGTGGATGCCGTCGAGCCGGGTCACACCTCGACGCCGACGCCGACGCCGCCGATGGTGCGCACCAGCGTGGCCTCGCCGTGGGCGAGGTCGTACTGGGCGCCGACGACGCCCAGCGAGCCGGAGCGGATGCGGTCGGCGATGAGCGTGGACCGCTCGCTGATCAGGTCGCAGGTGCGCTCGACGTGCTCGCGCTCGATCTGCTCGATGGTGGGGGTGCGGCCGCCCCTGGTGGCGGCCAGTACGCTGGGGATGACGCGCTCGACGATGTCGCGCACGAAGCCGCCGGGCACCTCACCGGTGCGCACGGCCACCTCGGCGGCCTTGACGGCACCGCACGAGTCGTGGCCGAGCACCACGATGAGCGGGCAGTCGAGCACGCCGACACCGAACTCGAGCGAGCCGAGCACGCTGGGGTCGACGACGTGTCCGGCGGTCCGCACGACGAAGAGGTCGCCCAGGCCCTGGTCGAAGATGATCTCCGCCGCGACCCGGGAGTCGGCACAGCCGAAGAAGATCGCGAAGGGGTTCTGCGCGGCCGCCACCCGGTGCCGGTCGTGCACGTCCTGGTGCGGGTGGGCGCGTTCGTCGGCCATGAACCGGGCGTTGCCGGCGGCCAGCACGCGCCAGGCCTCCTCAGGCGTGCGGGGGCGCGTCCCCGGCTGTGTGCGGTGCCGATCGATCATGTGCCGGACGCTACCAGCGGCCGGGCGAGGCCACATCCGCGAGTCGGGTGCTGAGGTGGTTGCCAGAGCAGCCACCTCAGCGCCCGACTCCCCAGGCTCTCGGGTCAGAGCAGGCCGGTGCGCTTCGCGATGGTGAACGCGACGGGTGTGGTGACCGAGGCGAAGAAGTCGTTGCCCTTGTCGTCGACGACGATGAAGGCGGGGAAGTCCTCGACCTCGATCTTCCAGATCGCCTCCATGCCGAGCTCGGGGTACTCGAGCACCTCGACGCTCCTGATGCAGTCCTGGGCGAGCCGAGCCGCCGGGCCACCGATCGATCCGAGGTAGAACCCACCGTGGGTCTTGCAGGCGTCGGTGACCTGCTGGCTGCGGTTGCCCTTGGCGAGCATGACCATCGAGCCGCCGGCAGCCTGGAACTGGTCGACGTAGGAGTCCATCCGGCCGGCCGTCGTCGGGCCGAACGAGCCCGACGCCATCCCGACCGGGGTCTTCGCGGGGCCGGCGTAGTAGACCGGGTGGTCGCGCAGGTACGCCGGCATCTCCTCTCCCGCGTCGAGTCGCTCCTTGATCTTCGCGTGCGCGATGTCACGGGCCACCACGAGCGGACCGGTGAGGGAGAGCCGGGTCTTCACCGGGTGTCTCGAGAGCTCCTCGCGGATCTGCGCCATCGGGCGGTTGAGGTCGATGGAGACCACGGCGCCCTGGCCGGTCGACGCGGCGCCCTGGCCGGTCGACGCGGCGCCCACGGCACCCAGGTGCTCGTCGGCCAGCCCGGTGTGGGTCTGGTCGGGCAGGAAGCGCGCGGGGTCGGTCTCGAGCTGCTCGAGGAACACACCCTCGGGGGTGATCTTGGCGAGCACCTGACGGTCGGCCGAGCACGACACCGCGATGGCGACGGGCAGCGAGGCGCCGTGCCGGGGGAGCCGCACGACGCGCACGTCGTGGCAGAAGTACTTGCCGCCGAACTGCGCCCCGATGCCGAACTGCCGGGTCAGCTCGAGCACCTCCTGCTCGAGCGCGGTGTCGCGGAAGCCGTGGCCGGTGGCCGGGTCGCCCGCCTTGGGCAGCTGGTCGAGGTACTTGGTGCTGGCGTACTTGGCTGTCTTGAGGGCGAACTCGGCGCTGGTTCCACCGATGACGATGGCGAGGTGGTAGGGCGGGCAGGCCGCGGTGCCCAGGCCGCGCAGCTTCTCGTCGAGGAAGCGCATCATCGCGTCGGGGTTGAGGATCGCTTTGGTCTCCTGGAACAGGTACGACTTGTTGGCGCTGCCGCCGCCCTTGGCCATGAAGAGGAACTTGTAGGTGGTCTCGTGCCCGGCAGCGGTGTCGGCGTAGAGCTCGATCTGGGCCGGCAGGTTCGACCCGGTGTTGCGCTCGTCCCACATCGTCACCGGCGCCATCTGCGAGTAGCGCAGGTTGAGCCGGGTGTAGGCGTCGTAGACCCCGCGGCTGATCGGCTCCTCGTCGCGCCCGGGGGTGAGCACGTGCTGCCCGCGCTTGCCCATCACGATGGCGGTGCCGGTGTCCTGGCACATCGGCAGGATGCCGCCCGCGGCGATGTTCGCGTTCTTGAGCAGGTCGAGCGCCACGAACTTGTCGTTGTCGCTCGCCTCGGGGTCGTCGAGGATGTTGGCGAGCTGCTGCAGGTGGGCCGGTCGCAGGTAGTGGGCGATGTCGTGCATCGCGGTCTCGGTGAGCAGGCGCAGCGCCTCGGGCTCGACCTGCAGGAACCGGCGCCCGCCCGGTCCGTCGACGACCGAGACCCCCTGCGTGGTGAGCAGGCGGTAGGGCGTCTCGTCGGCGCCGACGGGCAGCAGGTCCGCATAGGTGAAGTCGGTCATCAGATCTCCTCACGGGTCGGGGCGTAGGCGCCCGCGCGGCGCACGGTGAGGTCGCTGGTCGCCAGGGCACGGTCGATGGCGTGGCGCACCTGCGGAAGCCCGGCCGCGCGCAGCCGCTCGCGTGCCTCGGTGCTGCCGAGCAGGCCGTCGTCGAGCAGTCCACTGACGAGTCCCGCCATGAACGAGTCACCGGCGCCGACGGTGTCGACGACCGCGATGTCCTGGGCGGGCTCGCTGTCCTCGTCGCCCGAGGCGGCACGCCAGGTGACGCCGCGCGGGCCGAGGGTGACGACGGTGAGGGCGGCGCCCAGACCGGCCCAGCGGGCCATCACCTGCGGGGGCGCCTCGCCGGGGTAGAGCCACTCGATGTCGTCCTCGGAGCACTTGACGACGTCGCTGAGGGCGACGAGCTCCTCGACACGGGGGCGCACCTCGTCGGCACTGCCCATGATGGTGGGGCGCATGTTCGGGTCGTACGAGATCGTGCCGGCCGCCCGGGCGCGGTGCACGGCATCCGTGACCTCCCGGTCGCCGGGGCGCAGGGTGGTGCCGATCGAGCCGATGTGCAGGTGGGCGGTGCCGTCGGGCAGCTGCACGGGCGGGAGGTTCCAGTGCAGGTCGAAGACGTAGGTCGCGGCGCCCGACTCGTCAAGGGTGGCGGCCGCCGTGGATGTCGGGTGGGTGGGGCTGGTGCTGCCGGGCAACAGCCGCACCCCGCCGGACTCGACGTGCTCGGTGCAGCGGATGCCGCGCAGGTCGGTGCCGACGAGCGTCGCGAACCAGGTGTCGTGCCCGAGCCGGGCCAGGCCGAGGGCGACGTTGGCCGGAGAGCCGCCGACGTGCTCGGCGCTCTGGCCGTCGGGGGTGTGGACGATGTCGACGAGCAGCTCTCCGATGACGACGACCGGCGCGGTGCTCGCGCTCACGGGTGCGTCCTCGGGGAGCGGCGGGCCGGCGGTGAGGTCGAGGTCGTGGTGGGCATCTCGTCCTTGTCTTCCATGACGTGGGGGCGATGGTCCAACCCTATCGCCGGGGCGATTGGGCGTCCCGGGCGCTTGTCGGCGACGATATGGGGGTGACGACGCCCGCACCTCCCCGCAGCCGCTACTCCATGGGGTCGGCCAAGAACCTCGTGCTGTCGCTGCTCGCCGTGGTGGGCATGGTGTTCGTGCTCGTGCTCGTCGTGCCGCGGGTCAGCTCGGTCAGCGGCCCGCCGGTCGACGTCCACGCCGTCGCCGTCGACGTCAAGGAGCGCACGGGCTGGCCGATCGTCGAGGCGATCGCGCTGCCGGAGGGCTGGACCACGACGTCCGCGCGGTTCGTGCGCACGACCGACGGGTTCTCGACCTGGCACGCCGGGTACCAGGCCCCGTCGGGCACCTACGTCGCCGTCGAGCAGACGATGGACCCGTCGTCGCTGTGGGTCGAGGCGCAGACCAACCGCGCGCCCCGGGTCGGCACCCTCGAGGCCGGGGGACGCACCTGGACCAAGTACGAGCGCGACACCAAGGTACAGAACAGCCTGGTCGACGACCCGCAGGCCGCGGGCGAGCTGACCACGCTCATCACCGGCACCGCGAGCTTCGAGGAGATGGCCGACTTCGTCACCTACCTCGAGCCCGTCGCCCCCTGACCTGCTCAGTCGCCGGCAGTGATGCGCGCCTCGGCCGCGTCGAGCCAGCTGGCGCAGTGCGCGGCCAGAGCCTCGCCACGCTGCCACAGACCCATGCTCTCCTCGAGGCCGGCCTGGCCGTTCTCGAGGCGGGCCACGATGTCGACGAGCTCGTCGCGGGCCTTCTCGTAGGACAGAGCGGCGACGTCGGCGTTGGCGCCGACGGCCGGCGACGCCACGGCACCGGGGGTCGCGGAGTCGGGGGTGTCGGGGGTCGCGGAGTCGGGGGTCGCGGAGTCGGGGGTCGCGGTGTCGGGGGTCGCGAAGTCG
>JBBQWX010000184.1:0-8176 GCA_038210185.1 Actinomycetales bacterium | reverse complement strand
GTCGGCGGTGAGCCGCTCGACGTAGGCGGAGCCGGCCCACGGGTCGATGACCCGGGTGGTGCCCGACTCCTGCTGCAGCACCAGCTGGGTGTTGCGGGCGATCCGGGCGGAGAAGTCGGTGGGCAGCGCGACGGCCTCGTCCAGGGCGTTGGTGTGCAGGCTCTGGGTGTGGCCCTGGGTCGACGCCATCGCCTCGATGCAGGTGCGCACCACGTTGTTGAAGACGTCCTGGGCCGTGAGCGACCACCCCGAGGTCTGGCTGTGGGTTCGCAGCGAGAGCGACTTGGGGTTGGTCGCGCCCTGGTCCTTAACCAGTCGGGCCCAGAGCAGGCGGGCCGCCCGCATCTTGGCGACCTCCATGAAGAAGTTCATCCCGGTCGCCCAGAAGAACGACAGCCGCGGGGCGAACGCGTCGACGTCGAGCCCCACCGCCTTGCCGGCCCGGATGTACTCCACGCCGTCGGCGAGGGTGTAGGCGAGCTCGAGGTCCTGCGTCGCCCCGGCCTCCTGCATGTGGTAGCCGGAGATCGAGATCGAGTTGAAGCGCGGCATCTTCTGGCTCGAGAAGGCGAAGATGTCGCTGATGATCCGCATCGACGGCTCGGGTGGGTAGATGTAGGTGTTGCGGACCATGAACTCCTTGAGTACGTCGTTCTGGATGGTCCCGGTGAGTCGCTCGGGGGCCACCCCCTGCTCCCCGGCCGCGACGACGAACAGCGCGAGGATCGGGATGACGGCGCCGTTCATTGTCATCGACACCGACATCTGGTCCAGCGGGATGCGGTCGAACAGGGTGCGCATGTCGTAGATCGAGTCGATGGCCACCCCGGCCATGCCGACGTCGCCGGTGACCCGCGGGTGGTCGGAGTCGTAGCCGCGGTGGGTGGCGAGGTCGAACGCCACCGACAGGCCCTTCTGCCCGGCGGCGAGGTTGCGCCGGTAGAACGCGTTGGACTCCTCTGCCGTGGAGAAACCGGCGTACTGCCGGATGGTCCACGGCTGGGTGGTGTACATCGTCGGGTAGGGGCCGCGCAGGTACGGCGGAGCGCCGGGCACGGTGTCGAGGAAGTCGAGGCCGTCGAGGTCGGCCTCGGTGTACAGCGGCTTGACCGGGATCTGCTCGGGCGTGACCCACGGCTCGCCCTTCGCCACGGGCGCGCCGCCCGGGCGGCCGTCACCGAGGTCGAGGGCGGTGAAGTCGGGGACGGTGCTCATCGCGGACCCTCCGTCGTGCTGTCGGTATGGGCGGGCGCCCCGAGCCTGTCGAGCACCTCGGACAGGAATGCCACGACGTCCATGCCGTCGTGCACCTCGCCGTCGACGAGGGCGGCGGCCTCGCCGAGCTCGCGGGCGCGGCCGGCGAGCAGCACCTGCTCGGCACCCGCGGCGCGCAGCTCGGCGATCGCGGCGGCGGCGTGCTCGGCATATACCGCCGTGCTGGAGGCGAGGACGGCGACCGGCGATCCGGCATCCGCGGCACGCAGGCCACCAGCGGCGAGGAGGTTGGTCACGAAGGCCTGTCGTGCGCCGTAGTCGCGGCGGGTGCCCAGCGTGCGGACGACGACGGCGGGCTCGCCGAGCGCCGTGGCCCGGTCGCGCAGCGCCTCGAAGGCCGTGGCGTCGCGGCGGGGCGCGAACGCCGTGTCGGTGCCGGGAAGGGCGGTCCGCGGACGTCGGGCGGCAGGCACTGCTGGAGGCGCGGGGAACATCGAGACACCGGTCATCGGGTGGCGCCGGGTGGCGACCTCGCGGTCGCGCTCGGCGACGGCCTCGGCGACCCAGCGGTGCAGCATCCCGTCGGCGAGCGCAGCCACGGCACCACCGGCGCGCTCGACCTCCTGGAAGCGGGCCCACACGGCCTTCGCCACGTCGTCGGTGAGCGACTCGAGGTACCACGAGCCGCCGCCCGGGTCGGTGACCCGGCCGACGTTGGACTCGTCGGCGAGCAGGATCTGGGTGTTGCGGGCCAGCCGCCGGCCCAGCCGCTCGGGCAGGCCGAGCACGGTGTCGTAGGGCAGCACGGTGATGGTGTCGGCGCCGCCGACCGAGGCCCCGAACGCGGCGAGGGTGCTGCGCAGCACGTTGACCCACGGGTCCTCGCGGGTGAACATCCGCAGGCTGGTCACGGCGTGGGTGCGCACGCCCCGGTGGTCCTCGACGACACCGCAGGCCTCGCCGACCCGGGCCCAGACGCGGCGGGCGGCACGCAGCGCGGCTGCGGTGAGGAACTGGTCGGCGGTGGCCCCCACCCGCAGGTCGATCTGGCCGAACGCCTCGTTCGCCGGGATGCCGGCCGCCTCGAGGTGGCGCAGGTACTCGACGCCGGTCGCCACGGCCACCGCAAGGGCGTCGACGTCGGTGGCGCCCGCCTCGTGCAGGATCCGGGCGTCGATCGTGATGGCGCGCCAGCCGTCGCGGTGGGCGCACTCGCGCACCAGGTCGGCCAGGGGGGCCAGGTCGGGGGTGGTGCCGAGCCTGGCGGCCGCACCGAACGGGTCGAGGCCGAGGTTGCCGCCGACCGACTCGCGATCGGCCACGAGGTCGAGCAGCGCACGGGCTGCGGCAGGCTGGTCGGTGACCGACGAGACGACCACCGGGGCGAGGTCGAGGCGCACGTCGGCGAGGGCCTGGGGCAGGTCGGCCACGGCGATGCCATCGTGGCCGAGGTGCACCCACACGCTGGTGACGCCGTGCTCGAGGTCGTCGAGCACGGCGGCGCGGGTGACGGCGGCATCCGGGTCGTCGTGCCGCTGGCACACGTCCCAGGGCGTCGTGCCGTCGCGCAGCGAGCGGCCGCGGGTGAACGGCATCGCGCCCGGGACGCCGAGGGCACGATCCTCGTTCAGGTAGAGGGCGTCGACCTCGAGGCCGCCCTCCAGGTGGCGGCGCAGCGCCTCCTCCGCCTGCGGGCCGTCGAGCCGGGCATCATCCGCACGGCCCTTGTTGAGCACGGCGGCGACGAGGCGCTGCCAGTCCTCACGCGCCTGCGGCGGGAAGCCGGCCGCCAGGCCGGGGGCTCGGGCCCCGATGGGGGTCTCGGCGGAGGCCGGGGCCCCGATGGGGGTCTCGGCGGGGGTCTGGGCGACCGACGCGTCCGTCATCGTGCTCCCTTTCCGACGGCGCCCGGCAGCGGTGCCGGCGCGGCCGCCCGTGCCACGCACCCGGCCACCTGGTTCCGGCTCGTGGGGGCCGGACGTGGTCGGGGCAGGCCCCTGACGAGCCCGTGCGGACAGCCTAGTGGTGTCGCTCGGGGGGCTCACCAGGAGGTGGGACGTGGTGCCCCGCCCTGAGGCGGGCGCGCCATCGGAGGCGCCGAACGGCCGGTCGCCCGGTCGGCCGGTCGGCCGGTCGGCCGGTCGGTCGCCCGGTGGCTCAGGCAGGGTCGATGGGGGCGAAGGGCGCCCCGAGGGCGCGCAGCCGTGCCTGCCCACCGTCGATCGCGGTGAGCACGCACAGGCCCTGTTCGGTCGCCGCGACCGAGTGCTCCCAGTGCGCGGCTCGGGACCGGTCTCGGGTGACCACGGTCCACTCGTCGTCGAGCACGATGTTGTCCTGGTCGCCCAGCGCCACCATCGGCTCGATGGCAATCGTCGTGCCGTCCACGACTCTGGGGCCCTTGCCGCTGACCCGGTAGTTGGGCACCTGCGGGTCCATGTGCATCGAGGTGCCGATGCCGTGGCCGACGTAGTCCTCGACGATGCCGTACTGCCAGCCGCGGCGAGCACCGCTGTCGGTGAGGCTGTCCTCGACCGCCGCGCCGACGGCATACATGCTCTCGCCCACGCGCAGGGCGGTGATGCCCGCCCACAGCGAGGCCTCGGTGTCCTCGATCAGTGCGAGGTCCTCGGGGCGGGCGGCGTCGGGCCCGCCGACGACCAGGCTGATCGCGGCGTCGCCGTTCCACAGCCCGACCTGGGCACCGCAGTCGACCGAGAGCAGGTCGCCCTCGAGCAGCACGCGCGGGCCGGGGATGCCGTGCACGATCTCCTCGTTGACCGACGTGCACAGCGTGTGCCGGTAGCCGGGTACGAGCTGGAAGTTGGGGACGCCGCCGCCGTCGCGGATGTGGGTGTCGGCGAGCGTGTCGAGCTCGAGGGTGGTCATGCCGGGGCGCACGGTGGCCTGGAGCAGCTCGAGGGTGCGCCCGACGAGCAGGCCGGCGGTGCGCATGCCGGCAAGCTGCTCGGGTGTCTTGCCCTCGCAGCGGTCACGGTTGAACAGACCCATGCCGTGGAACCCTACCGGCGAGCGGTCCAGCCCCTCACATCCCTGCCCCGCCCCGCCCTGCCCTGCCCTGCCCCGCCCTGCCCCGCCCCTTTTCGGCTCACCCCGCCCCGCCTTCCCGTCGACAGTAGAGAACACGCCGTGCCGGATGCCGTGTCAGCGGCGTGTTCTCCACTCTCGACCGCACGAGGTCGGCGGATCAGGCGATGCGCAGGGTCGCGGGGTCGAGGTCCAGTGCCTCGGCGAAGCGCGTCAGGGTCCACCGCCGCCGTGGCCCTCGATGAAGATCCTCGGTCCACAGCTCCTTGACCCGCCAGCCGTTGTGTTCGAGCAGGCCCCTGCGGAAGGCGTCGTCGCTGCGGCGATGACGATCGGCGTGGTGTTTGCCCTGGTACTCCCCCACCAGACGCTGCCGACGCCACACGAGGTCGCCCTCCGCCAGCCACTCTCCCACGGAGTCGGTCACCGGTGCGTTGACCTCGGGCTCGGGGAAACCGGCGTCGACGAACATCAGCCGGGCCCGGCTCTCCATCGGCGACCGCACCCCTGGGCGCACGAGGGTCAGCGCCTGCCGCAGGGCCAGTGCACCGCGCGGACGGTTGCGTGCCCGCAATGACTCCCGCAGCGCCGCGGCCCCGACCGCCCGGCCGGATCTGGCGTCGAGCAGGGCCACGGCGGCGTCACCCGCCACCACGAGGTCGGTGATCGAGAGCGAGCCGCGTGGCAGCTCACCCAGGTCGCACCAGGTGTCGGCGACGTCGACGACTCGCACTCCCGCTCCCGACGGGCCGGCGACGGCACGAACCTCCAGCCCGCGGTGACCGACGACGCCCTTCCGTTTCGCCATCCCGTCCTGCGTGGGCGCGATCACGTGCAGTGGGGCATCCTCGACCGTGGCCGCCTTCTCGAGTGCTCCGGGCAGCGGCAAGCCCCAGAGCAGCGCCGCTGTGAGGTGCGAGAAGGCTCGATCACCCGGCATCGCCACCGCGAAGGCTGCGGCCCGCTCGACCAGCGTCTCGGGCTCCACCCGAGCGTGGGATCCCCGAGTCGGGTGCAGCAGGTCATGGCGACGCAGCCGCCCCGAAGGCACGCCGAGGCGTCGGGCCCCGGCCGTGCTGAACGGACCAGGGCCCAGCTCGGCCGGGAGCGGTGAGGGGCGCACCGTGACAGCGTCGCGCAAACGGGCGCACGGCATCCGCCGTCATCCACAGGCCCATGACCGACCGGTCGAGGGTAGAGAACACGCCGCGTGCCCCGAAGGACGCGCGGCGTGTTCTCTACCCTCGACTGGAAGAGGTGGGTCAGGGGCTCAGGGGAGGGCGGCGAGGATGCGCGCGGTGACCTCGTCGACCCCGCCGAGACCGTCGACCTCGACGAGCAGGCCACGCCCGCGGTAGGTGTCCGACAGCGGCTTGGTCTCGCGGTGGTAGATGGCCATCCGCTCGCGGATGACCTCCTCGGTGTCGTCGGCGCGGCCCTCGACCTCGGCGCGCTTGAGCAGCCGCGCCACGACGGCGTCGTCGTCGACGGTCAGCTCGAGCACGTGGTCGAGCGAGGAGCCGTGGGCCGCCAGCATGGTGTCGAGGGCCTCGACCTGGGCGAGGGTGCGCGGGTAGCCGTCGAGCAGGAAGCCCCGTGCACAGTCGTCCTGAGCGAGACGGTCCTCGACGATCGCGTTGGTGACGTCGTCGCTGACGTAGCCGCCGGACGCGAGGATCTGCTTGACCTGCAGCCCCAATGGGGTCTCGTTCTTGATGTTCGCGCGGAAGATGTCGCCCGTGGAGATGGCGGGAAGGCCGTGTGACTCGGCGATCCGGGACGCCTGGGTGCCCTTACCGGCACCGGGCGGCCCGAGGATGAGAAGACGCATCAGCGGAGGAACCCTTCATAGTGACGCTGCTGCAGCTGGGCCTCGATCTGCTTCACCGTCTCCAGGCCGACACCCACGATGATGAGGATCGAGGTGCCGCCGAACGGGAAGTTCTGGTTGGCTCCCACGAGGACCAGGGCAATGAGCGGGATGAGCGAGATGAGCGCGAGGTAGAGCGCGCCGGGCACGGTGATCCGGGTCAGGACGTAGCTGAGGTACTCGGCCGTGGGTCGCCCGGCTCGAATACCCGGGATGAAGCCGCCGTACTTCTTCATGTTGTCGGCGACCTCGGTCGGGTTGAACGTGATCGACACGTAGAAGAACGTGAAGAACAGGATGAGCGCGGTGTAGAGCGCCATGTAGTAAGGGTGGTCGCCGCGTACCAGGTAGGCGTTGATCCACTCGGCCCAGCCCGGCATGGTGCCGTCCGAGCGGGTCTGGAACTGCGCCATCAGCATCGGCAGCGACAGCAGCGAGCTGGCGAAGATGACCGGGATGACACCGGCCATGTTGACCTTGAGCGGGATGTAGGTCGACGTGCCGCCGTAGACGCGCCGCCCCACCATCCGCTTGGCGTACTGCACGGGGATGCGGCGCTGGCTCTGCTCGACGAAGACGACCAGGGAGATGACGGCGAACCCCATCGCGATGATGCCGAGGAAGACGGTCCAGCCGGACCGCTGCTGGATGGCCCACAGTGAGCCCGGGAAGCCGGCGGCGATCGAGGTGAAGATCAGGATCGACATGCCGTTGCCTATACCCTTGTCGGTGACGAGCTCGCCGAGCCACATGATCATGCCGGTGCCGGCGGTCATGGTGAGCACCATGATGAGGATCGTGACGACCGAGTCGTTGACCAGGATGTTGGTGCACGACGGGTTGTTGAACAGCGACTGCGGGTTCTGCGCGAAGGTGATCAGCGTCGAGGACTGCAGGACCGCGAGCCCGATCGTCAGGTAGCGCGTGTACTGCGTCATCTTGGTCTGACCGGCCTGGCCCTCCTTCTTGAGGGTTTCGAACCGTGGGATGACGACGGTCAGCAGCTGGATGATGATGCTCGCCGTGATGTACGGCATGATTCCGAGCGCGAAGATCGACAGCTGGAGCAGCGCCCCACCGCTGAACAGGTTGACCAGGCCGAGCAGGCCGTTGGTGTTGTCGGCTCCCCCGATGCACTGCTGCACCAAGGGGTAGCTCACGCCCGGGGTCGGCACGTGGGCGCCGAGGCGGTAGACCGCGACGATGAACAGCGTGAAAAGAATCTTCCTGCGCAGGTCGGGCGTCTTGAACGCGCGTCCGAAAGCGGTGAGCACAGGTCCTCCAGTCGTGCGGCCAGGGTAGTGGCCGCGTCGTCAACGATCCGTCACAAGATACCCGCCGACGCCGGTGCACCCGACATCGAGGGGCTGACGCCGCGTGCCGCAGGGCAGGATCCCGAGGAGACCCGGGATCCTGCCCTGCGGCACATGGTCATGGAATGAGCGTCAGGCGGTCGTCGCCGACCCGCCTGCTGCTTCGATCTTCTCCTTGGCGCTGCCGGAGAACGCGTTGGCCGTGACGTTGACGGCCACCGTGATCTCGCCGCTGCCGAGGACCTTCACGAGGCGCCCGTCGCGGACCGCGCCCTTGGCGACCAGGTCCTCTATGCTCACGTCGCCACCGGTCGGGTAGTGCGCGCTCAGCCACTCGAGGTTCACGACCTGGTACTCGGTCTTGAACGGGTTCTTGAAGCCGCGAAGCTTCGGGAACCGCATGTGCAGCGGGGTGGTGCCACCTTGGAAGCCCTGCGGCACCTGGTACCGGGCCTTGGTGCCCTTGGTACCACGACCGGCGGTCTTGCCACGGCGCCCGCCCTCACCACGACCCACACGGATCTTGGCGGACTTGGCACCGGGCGCGGGGCGCAGATGGTGCACCTTCAGTGCAGCGGAACCCTCGGCAGCCTTGGCAGCCTTCGTGGTGTCAGCCATGTTCACTCAACCTCCTCGACGGCCACCAGGTGGGTCACCGTCTTGACCATCCCGCGGATCTCGGGACGGTCCTCCTTGACGACGACGTCGCCGATGCGCTTCAGACCGAGGC
>JBBQWX010000183.1:0-8182 GCA_038210185.1 Actinomycetales bacterium | reverse complement strand
AGCGCCTAAGCCGCTGCCTGGAGGGCAAGGGCGCATTCGGGCACGTCACCCCGTCACCTTCGGCTGGCGTATGGCCCACGCTGTCGCGCCACTGGCGCACGGGACCTAACGAGCCGGACTCCGATGCGTCGACGACGGATGAGGAAGCCGATCCACGAGGTGAGGACCACAACGACTACCAGTCCCTGAATCAGGGTCTCGTGCTCCTGCGGGTAGACGACGCCGGCGATGTAGTGGTCGATGAATCCGGTGCCGGGCAGGGTCGACTCGCCGGCCCGCGCCCTGCCCCAGTTCTCAACGTGTGTCAACGGGCACGGCCAACCGATGAGCACGTTGAAGAGGCCATAAAGAGCGACCGCGATGTGCGTCCAGATGGTTTACGGCCACCGCCACGCCATGAACCCGCCCATCACGAGGTACGCCAAGAACAAGAAGTGCGCCACCATGGCGGCGTCAGCGAGCAGTCGATACCCCATGAGTCCTCCAACCTGACGCAGACTCAATAGTGCCCCGCAGTGCCCCAGGGATCGAGAACTACGTGAGACGGGCTGCCCGCACCCAGCGTCTCTTCTCTGGCATGGCTCTCCTCATAGCCGATGCCTCCACGATCCGGGGGGAACCTCAGCCCCGTCATTTCGGCCCCCCGGACCCCTGAGGACACTCGGTCCAACGCCACCTTGATGCCGGGGGGCGAGGATGCATTCGATCACCCTCCGGATCCCGCCCGGACTCGTCAGCGGCGTGCCCTGGGCTGGGCATTGCGTGTCAACGCCCCACTCTTCGTGGTTGAAGTCATCGGCGGTTTCGTTTTCGGCGCGCTCGGCCTGTCGGCTGTAGAGGACGGCAGGGCGTGCCTCCGCGGCTTGTCTGGGTGGCGGCACACTCAGTTCCGGGCTGTGGGGATGGGCACCATCAGGCGGTCGACGTCATCCGGATCGACCCGGATGGCGCGGGGACCTGTGCGGTAGGGGATGAGGTCGCCGCTGGCGATTCTTCGGCGTAGGGTGCGGACGCTGAGCCCGGTGCGCTGGGCGGCTGAGGACAAGGACTCGAACTCTCGGCGGGCTGTGGTGGTCATGTGTTCCTCCTGTTCCCGTACGTCCGTCGGAGACCTTTCGTGGCCATGACGGGCGAGAGATCTTTGGGATGGGCCACGGAGCCCCCGGCGGAGGGTGGCCGTGTCGTGGTCATCGGCTGACTCCTGTTCCTCGGGGTCGGCTGGTGGGGGTGGGGTCCCTGGGCTTGTTGCAGTCCGCGCCGCTGCGGACGTTTCGGGCTTCCAGCAGTGCGAGGTGCGCGTCCGTGAGGTCGGGTTCGTCGGGCCGGCGGGGCCGGCCGGGGTGGTCGGGGGTGGCGAGGTGGCGTTGGATGCGCCACCAGAGGGCGGATGCTGCGTGGTCGTCGGGTAGGGGCGCGCCGGTGGTGGTGTGGAGCAGGGTGTTGGCGTCGACGCCGGTTCCTGTGAGCTCGGCAAGGTGTTCGGCCAGGTGCGGGGTGTAGTTGTCGCGACGGGTCGCGGGGACCAAGGTGTGGATGAGGTTGGTCCAGTCGGTGAGCGTCGCGGGTGCCTTGGCGCCCAGCCGGGCGTCGAGCTCGTGCTGCCACCGGTTCTGGGCTTTGGCGGGCTGGGTGGGCCCGGTGGGGCGGTGGTCGCTGTCCGGGACGGCGTTCGCGGCCCGCCAGACGGTGAGGTCGGCGAGCAGGTCGGGGGTGGGGAGCGAGCGACCCGACGGCCACCAGGGTGGGGTGTTGGGGGTGCTGATGACCCGGTGGCGGACCTGGTCGGTGAGTGTGGTGACCAGGTCAGCTCTGGCGTTCAGGTACGGCCCCCAGTGCGGCTGTTGGCGGAGATCGGGCGGGATGCCGGGGAGCCAGGGCAGTGGTCCTTTGCCGGGCGTTCCGTGGTCGTCCAGGCGCCAGTGCAGGACGGCGGCGCGGTCGTCGGCGGTGTCCAGCTCGCGGGCGCTGGCCGCGGCGTGGAGGTCCACCAGCGGGTCGGTGCCGGTGGCGGCTCGCAGGACGAGGTGGGCGCGCAGGGTCGGCCACGCCGGGTCGTTGGCGATGCCGGGCACGATCCGGTCGGCACCGGCCTCGAGCGCGGCCGTGGCTGCTGGTCCGAGGTGGTGTTCGGCGGCGACGTGGAGGGCGTCAAGGTAGCGGGCGGTCGCGGCGCCGAGTCGCAGGGTGGGGCAGGCGTGCTCACGGGCGGTGGTAGTGGCCGAGACGGGTGCGTCGTCGCGGGCGAGGATGTTCTCGAGGATGTCGGTCGCGGTCGGCGGGTGGACGTTCTCGGGTGTGGTGATGTCGTGCAGGTCGCCGTCGCCGACGACCTGCAGGTAGAGGTGGTTGGC
This sequence comes from Actinomycetales bacterium, assembly GCA_038210185.1. Lineage (GTDB taxonomy): Bacteria > Actinomycetota > Actinomycetes > Actinomycetales > Dermatophilaceae > Fodinibacter. The sequence continues at coordinate 5,831 of JBBQWX010000183.1, read as the reverse complement.
GTCGGCGCCTCGGGTAAGCATCGTGTACAGCTGCTGTCGGGACTCCTCACCGGTGGCCACGCTGTGGACGGTGTCGACGGAGATGCCTTGAGCGCCGTGGATGGTGCTGGCGTACCCGAGCTCGGCAGCCGCCGCGACGTACTCCGTTGGCAGGCTCACGGGCCGGCCGGTGCTTAGGTGGTGCACGCCGAGTGAACCGTCGCGGTGGACGGTGTGGACGGTCCACCGGTCGCCGTTCTTGACCCAGTCGTCCGCGCCCACCCGCAGTCGGCGGTCGTTGTTGCGGGTCACGATGGTGTCGCCGACGTGGGCGGCGTTGCCGTCAGCCAGGCGCACCCCGGGCCCGGGGTCACGGGCGGCCAGGCGGTGGGCCTGCGCCTGTTGGTGATGCTGGGCTTGCTGGTTGAGCTGGGAGACCAGGTCACGGGTGGGGGCCAGCATCAACGCGTCCAAACGAGCGGCTCGGTCGGTGGCCCAGGCGGCGAACACGTGTTGAGTAATGGTGGCGAGGTCGCCGACGTGGACTCGGTCGTGGTCGAGGTAGAACCCGAAGGCTTCGGGGCGTCCGTCGCGCAGCGCGAGGGAGGCGGCGCCTTCGACAGGGTCGGTGAACCGCATCAGCTCGGACAGGTGCAGCGCGCCGTGGGTGGCGGCGATGTCGCGCAGGACGCCGCCGGCGCCGATGGCGGCGAGCTGCTGGTTGTCGCCGATGAGCCGGACCTGCCCGCCGCGGTCGGTGATGAAGGCGACGGTGGTGTCCAGGGAGAGGGTGTCGGCCATCCCGGCCTCGTCGATCACCACCAAGGTGCGCGGCCCGATCGCCGCCGCCCAGTCGGGCATGTCGTCGTTGCTGATGGACCAGGTGAGCTTGGCCAGGGTGTCCGTGGTGGCGCCGGTCTGCTCGCGTAGGACCGCAGCTGCGGCGGCCGAGGGGGCGAGGCCGAGGATGGTGCCGCCGTCCTCGACCCACGCCGCTGTGAGGGCGCGCATGGCGGTGGTCTTCCCGGCCCCGGCGGGCGCGATGGCCAGCTGGAGCCGGGCACCGGAGGTCGACATCTGGGTGACGAGGGCGGCTTGCCCCGGGTTGAGGGCGACCCTGTTGGCGGCCTGCTCGAGCAACGCCATCTCGACCGCGCCCTGGCTGGCGCGGTGCCCGTCGGTGAGCCCGGCAGCGTGCAGGAGTCGCTTCTCCGCGGCCAGGACCTCCTCGCTGGTGTAGACGGCGGAGCCGGCGATCTCGTACACGCTGGACCCGTCGGCCCGGCGCAGCTCCGCCGGTTCCTCCACGCCGTCGCCGATGGGGGTCAGTCTGATGGAGGTGGCGGCCAGGGTCTGGTCGGTGACCAGGTCCACCACGGCGTCCACCTGGTGTGCGGGCAGGTTCGCGGCCCGGACCTGACGGTGCGCCTCGGCCCGCACGTGCCAGACCTGCCACGTGGAGCGGCGGGACTGGATCTCGTCGCGGACCCGCTGCGCGGCCTCGCGCACCCACGCCGCGTCCACCGTGGCCGCGGGTGCTGCGCGGCCGGTGGACAAGGCATTGGCCACCATGAACGACACACCCGCAGGGCCGCCGAGTACCTGCTCGGCCTGCTCGCCCCAGGCGGCTCGCTGCTCGGCCAGGGTGCGGGGTTCGTGCTTGGCGTCGCGGGTCTCCAAGGTGGCCTGCTGCGCCAGCAGGATGGCCTCCACCACCGTGGGTGGGCGCCCGTGGTCGCCCTGGAACGTGGTGGCCAGCTCGCCACGGCGGGATTCGATGCTGGCCCGGCGGGTCGACCAGCGCTGGTTCAGGGCGGGGTCGACACCGACCACCTCACGGACCGGGCGCTTGCCGCGTTCGGTGCCCGCACGTTCTGCGAAGACAAGTCCGAGGCGGGTCCGTAGGTGCTTCTCCAGCGCGGTGTTGTAGGTCTCCGAGGCGGTGACCTTGGCCTTGAACAGGATCCGCCCGTCGATGGCCAGCCACTTCCCAGACAACGTTTGCACCTTGTTGGCGACAGCGACGTGGGTGTGCAGGTCGGGGTCCCCGGCGCGGGAGTCGCGGTGGGTGAACGCGGTCGCGACCAGGCCGGTGACGTCGACCTGACGCACCCCGTTGGTGCCCTCGCGCGAGTACAGGGCGCGAGCCTCGATGAACGCCAGGGCGTCGGTCACGGCCTCGTGGTGGGCCAGCTCGATCTGCGCGGCGACGTCCGGTGGGGCGATCGCCCACAGGGTGCTGACCGACTTCACCGGGGAGAAGGTCAGGTCGTACCCGCCCACCGCGGTGGTCCGCGGCCGAGACAGTTTCGCGATCGCACCGGACAGCTCGCGGGCGTCGCGGGGGTCGCGGCCGTGCTCGGCACGGAAGAACTCAGCGGCGACCTGGGACCGGATCCGGGCCCGCACCTCGGGCTCAACCGGGTAGTCGCGTGGGTGCCCCAGCGAGGCGGCATGGTCCTCGATCCGCTGGGCGACCTGCACCTGGAACGCGGTCGCATCGGCCGTGTAGACCTTGTACGGGGCCCCCAGCCGCCGCGCCGCCCGGTAGTCCCGCTCGGTCAGGCCGGGCCCTTGCAGCCGCTCCTCACGCTGGTCCGCGAGTGGGTGCAGACCGAACCCGAACAGCAGCCGCATCGCCTCCGCGGTGACCTCGTCCCCAACGCTCAGGCCGTCGATCCCGGCCACCCCGGACCCCACCCACCGCCCCGGCGTCTCACCCCGCTCGGCGTAGTAGGACGCCAGCGAGGTGCGTGGCCCGCCGGCACGGTCGTGGGCAGCCACCTGCCGGGTCAGGTACGCGTACCCCGAGCCGGCCGTGAGCTTGTGCAAACTCATCGTCATACCTACCAACGCCATCGGGGAGGCCCTTTGTGGCCAGCTGGCGGCCAGCCGTTACCGAATCGTGACCGACAATGCACCGGGTGTGCAGGCGACGAGCATTTTGCTTTCGGGGTTGCTGCCGTCGCGGTGGGCGAGGGAGGTACGTCGCCATGCAGCGGGCGGTGCCGGTGACATTGTTCGTCTGTGGCGGCAGTCAGCCTTGTGCGCTGGGTGGGGTCCGGTCGGGCACTGCAGCGATTGGCGCGGGCGGGCCTCGGCGAGATGGCCCGCAAGCGCCGGGTCGCATGCGCTGCGGGAGGCGAGGGTGTCTCGAGTCGGTCACCGATGGAGGGTGGTCTTCGGATGAGCAGGCGCGAGGACTGGGAGCCGGGCGAGGCGTTCGACGCGGGACGGCCAGCAAGTGGCGGGCTGGGCGCCACGTCACCCGTAAACGAACCTCAGACGCGCGACACTAGCCCTGTTGGCGGTGCTGGCCGGGTGCAGCCGCGGATCCGGCAGGGGACGTGAGCTGCGCATTGCAGGAACCCTATAAGAACTTATATGATTGTCGTAAACCTCTAAGTCCTTATAGGGAAGTTGCATGATGTCCGACGCGTACCTCAGCGTGGCCGAAGCGGCCAAGTTCCTTGGCGTGCACCCGCAACGCATCCATCAACGCATCCGGGAAGGTTCGCTGCCCGCGGAGAAGGTCGGGCACCAGTGGGCAGTCGAGATGAGCGACCTACGTCGAATCGAGCATCACGCCGGCCCCGGCCGCCCCCTATCGGCCAAGTCCGCGTGGGACCTGATCGCCGTCTCCGCCAGCGATCGCGACGCGTCAAGCTTGAGCCCATCAGCCAGATCGCGCGCCCGGTCGCGACTGCGGAACCTGCTAGCCCACGCATCCTCGGCCGAGCTCGACGAGGCTGCCGCGCTCATCATGAACGCGTTGCGCAACCGAGCTGAGCGGGTCCTGTTCGTCGCCTCGCCACGTGATCTGCCGGACGTCCGCGACGACGCACGCGTGCATCTCTCCGGCGTCTCCCTGCCCGCGTCAAACGTGTCCGTCGGCGCTGTCGCCGAGGGATATGTGTCCCGCGACGACGTCGAAGACCTGGTCGAGCGCTACCTGCTCTCCCCGGCTGACCAGTCCCGCGCCAACGTCATCCTGCACGTCGTCCCATCGTGGGCGCACCACCAAGCCCTTGACGATGTTGCGCACTCCCCGCTCGTCCTCGCGGCTGACCTGGCCGAGCACGACGGCGTCCGCGAGAAGAACGAGGCGATCCGCGCTGTCGCCGACCTACGTGCTCACCTTGCCGGAGCCGACCGTGGCTGAGCCCATCGAGCTGCCTGTCATGAACGTGGCACAGCGGCAGTCCTGGCACGCGCTGATGGAGCTCTATGAGCGCGTCAGCACCGACTGGGCTCTGATCGGCGGCCAACTGGTGCATCTGCACTGCGCAGAACGTGGAGTGTCACCGACTCGGCCGACCAACGACGCAGACACGGTGGTCGACATCAGAGCTTCCCAGACGATGCTGGCGACCTTCACTGGTGCGCTCAAGGGCATGGGGTTCAGCCCAGAGACCACCGGTGACGGCATCCAGCATCGCTGGCGCCGTGACGAGGCCCAGCTCGATGTCCTCATCCCTGAAGGGGCAGGCGCAAAGGCAGCCGCGCGCCACGGGGCCGGCGGGGCCCCGACCATCGCAGCGCCCGGCACCACGCAGGCACTGAACCGCAGCGAGCCGGTGACCATCCTCGTCGAGGGCCGCTCTGGGACGGTCCTGCGCCCCAACCTGGTCGGCGCCCTCGTCGGTAAGGCCGCCGCCAGAACCGAGATCGCGAAGGACCGAGCCAGCGCGCGCCACTGCACCGATTTCGTGGTGCTGGCCAACATCCTCTCGGCGCGCGACTTCCGAGCGGAGGAGCTGTCCAAGAAGGACCGCGCCCGGCTGCGCAAGATGCTCGTCGTGTGCCGCGACGACAGTGCCGCGATGTCCGTGGAGAACGCCGCAGAATCCCTCGAGAGGCTGGAGCGCGCGGTGAAGCTGAAAGGGTAGTCCGGGGAGACGACAGCCACTGAGATGACCGCGTTAGCCCTTCGAGCAGGTGGACGGGATGTCGCACGACACAGGTGTACATAGATGGACATCACTGTCGCACGGCTGTCGCACGGGGCCCCTTTCGAGGCCTAGCTACCGCATCGACGCAGGTCAGGGGCGGGGAGGGACGAAATCCCATACTCCTTGTAAACAGGGGGTTGAGGGTTCGAGTCCCTTCGCCAGCTAAACGTAGTGCTTGCTCAAAACCCCTGTCCCGTAATGCTTTTGAGCACACGCAGCCGCGCCGCTGGTAGGGACAGGAGTGGTCACGGATGATCACGAGAAGTCAGAGATACCGCACGACTGTGGCACGCAACAGGCACGTCATGAGTGGACGGAGCCGCCGACGCGGCTTCGGCTACGTGCGAAAGCTGCCCTCGGGTCGGTGGCAGGCGAGTTACGTGGGACCCGACCTCGTGAGGCGGTCGGCCCCGCACACCTTCGAGGCCAAGGCCGATGCCGAGGGCTGGCTCGGCCGGCGGCAGGCCGATGTGGTGGCGGGGGAGTGGCAGCCGCCCGTCCCAGTGGTGCGGGCGGCGCCCTTGACCTTCGACGCGTAGGCGGCCCAGTGGCTGCGAGAGCGCGACCTCAGGCCTCGCACCCGGGAGGGCTACGAGCACCTGATGCGCAGCTACCTCAGCCCCGTGCTCGGTCCGCTGGTCATCGACACGATCACACCCAGCGTCGTGCGCACCTGGTGGGCGCAACTGCCGGCGGACCTTCCGACTGTCCGGGCTCGTAGCTATGCGCTGCTCAAGGCGGTCATGAACACGGCCGTCACCGACGAGGTGATCGACAGCAACCCGTGTCGCAAAAGGGGCGCGGCGAACACGCCTCGAGCCCGGGAGATCCGACCGGCCTCCATCGACGAGCTGACGGTCATCGTCGACGCCATCTCGAGCCGTCACCGCGCGCTGGTGC
>JBBQWX010000182.1:0-8207 GCA_038210185.1 Actinomycetales bacterium | reverse complement strand
CGGCCGCTCCGTGGTTCACGGCGCCAGGGAGTGGTGTCGAGTCGGGCCAGTTCACGAGCACCGTGGCCGACCTCGTGCACCGGGTGCGCTCGACCATCGTCTGCTCGACCTACAACTTCGAACCGTCGTCGGCCCTGTGGGATGCGCTCGCCGACGTGGCCGAACGCCCTGAGGTGGCCGTGCACCTCTACGTCGATGGACACGTGGCGCGCGAGACCTCCAGCCGGTTCGCCGCTGCCCACCCGCGAGCGCGAGTGTTCCGCACCGAGGTCAGTGACCGGCATCCGCTGCGCAATCACGCGAAGTTCCTCAGCGTCGATGCTCGCTGGGTCCTCGTGACGAGCGCCAACTTCTCGTGGTCGGCGGAGAACCGAAACCTCGAGCTGGGGGTGCTGCACGACGACCGCGACCTGGCGCAGACCGTCGAGCGGCAGTGGCGGACGCTCGAGCCCGCCTACTTCGTCCGCGTCTCGCCGCTGGACGGCGGTGGCGCCACGCCGCCGACCTGACGCGGGGCATCCGGCATCCGGGTCGGTCGAGGAGGGGGAGCCGTCAGCAGGGTGCAGGGCCGGATGCCGTGAGGGCGTCGCGCATCGGCACGAACTTCGCCGACGACTCGGCCACCTCGGCCTCGGGGTCGGACCCGGCGACGATGCCGCACCCGGCGAACAGCCGGATCGCCGACGGGTCGTCGACCGACACCGCGCCGCAGCGCAGGGCGATGCCCCACTCGCCGTCGCCGGTGGCGTCGATCCAGCCGACCGGGCCGGCGTAGCGCCCGCGGTCCATGTGCTCGAGCTCGGCGATCACGGCATCCGCCACCGGCGTCGGCGTGCCGCACACCGCGGCCGACGGGTGCAGCGACGCGGCCAGGGCCAGCGACGACGCGTCGTCGACGAGCACGCCGGCGACGTCGGTGGCGAGGTGCATGACGTTCGACAGGTGCAGCACGAAGGGAGCCTCGGGAACGTTCATCGACGAGCAGTGCGGCGCCAGCGCCTCGGCCACCGAGCGCACGGCGTACTCGTGCTCCTCGAGGTCCTTCGACGAGCGGGCCAGCGACGCCGCGAGCGCCAGGTCGTGCTCGTCGTCGCCCGTACGACGGATGGTGCCCGCGAGGACCCGTGAGGTCACCAGGCCCTTCTCGCGCCGCACGAGCAGCTCGGGGGTCGCCCCGACGAGCCCGTCGACGGCGAACACCCACGTCGTGCGGTACTGCTCGGCCAGGCGGAGCAGCAGCCAGCGCACGTCGAGCGGCGCACCGGTCGTCACGTCGAGGTCGCGCGCCAGCACGACCTTGTCCAGCCGACCGGACGTGATCCGCGCAACGGCCTCGGCCACGGCGCCGGCCCACTCGGCGGGGGAGAGGGCACCGTCGGCGAAGGCGACGTCCACCGGCCCATCCGGCGCGGGCTGCCGCGCGATCGTGGGGGTGCCGGGCACGGCTGCCACGGCGGGTGCCGGCTCGACCCCCACCGTCGTGAGCCAGGCGGCCCCACCCCGGGCGCCGACCACGACCTCGGGCACGACCAGGGTCGCACCCGCTGCCGAGTCGGCCGCGTACGACATCGACCCGAACGCCACCGGGCCCGTCCCCGGCAGGTCGACCTCGTCGCGCACGACGGCACTGTCGACCAGACCCGACCACCAGGCCTCGAGCTCCGCGATCCGACCCGGCCCGGATGCCGTGTGGTGCGCCGCGCGGCCCCACCCCACGATGCCCTCACCACGGCGCACCCACGAGCAGACGTCGCGAGCCCCGACGGCGGGGACCACCGACAACATCACCGCGCCGAGCTCGGGGTCGAGCCGCACGGTGCGGGAGACGAGAGGGGCGGCCGGAGAGCCGACCGTGTCGATCGGCGGGTCGCCCGCGGGCAACGAAGTCATCGCGCAGCAGGATACGACCCGCGACCGGGACGCCGGACATCGATGGGAGGATGGCGCGTATGAGCCGCGCCTCCCTCGACAAGGACCCTCGCGACGTCGCCGCCATGTTCGACGACGTCGCCGGCAAGTACGACGTCACCAACGACGTGCTCTCGCTGGGCCAGGACCGGCTGTGGCGCCGCGCGGTCGTGCAGGCCTGCGAGGCGGTGCCCGGGCAGGTGGTGCTCGACATCGCCGCCGGCACCGGCACGAGCAGCGAGCCGTTCGCCGACTCGGGCGTCGACGTCGTGCCCGCCGACTTCTCGCTCGGCATGCTGCGGGTCGGCCACCGCCGGCGCTCCGACCTCGGTTTCACCGCGGCCGACGCCATGAGACTGCCCTTCGCCGACGACTCCTTCGACGTCGTCACGATGAGCTTCGGGCTGCGCAACGTCTCCGACCCGGATGTTGCGTTGCGCGAGTTCCTGCGGGTCACCGCACCGGGCGGGAAGCTCGTCCTCTGCGAGTTCAGCCAGCCGACCAACAAGGCCTTCCGCACCCTCTACAGCAAGTACCTCGTGCGCTCCCTGCCGGCCGTGGCGCGCAGGGTCAGCAGCAACCCCGAGTCCTACGTCTACCTCGCCGAGTCGATCCAGGCCTGGCCGGCCCAGCGGGCCATGGCGCAGCGCATCGCCGGGGCCGGCTGGCAGGGCGTGAAGTGGCGCAACCTGTCCGGGGGGATCGTGGCGCTGCACCGCGCCGTCAAGCCGGTGCCGACGACCGTTCAACGTTAGGGGTGCCTAAGTGCGGGTCGACGCACTGCCGTCCTAGACTTCTGCCGTTCGTGAAGACATTCACAAGCGCCCCCGGGGACGGACTCCCAGCCGACCTCGCCGGGTGAGGCGTCCGTCACTCCCCCTAGGATGAGCGAGACGTCGGCTGTCCTCCGGCGACCTGTGCCCACCCGATGCACACGAGCACCGAAAGGGGAGTTGTCCTGCGATGAGCAACCCCTACGTCCCGCTGCTGATCCTGCTTGCCTTCGGCTTCGGATTCGCTGTCCTGTCGGTGGGTACCAGCCTCGTCGTCGGCCCCAGGCGCTACAACCGGGCCAAGATGGAGGCCTACGAGTGCGGCATCCAGCCGACCCCCCGCGCGGAGGGTGGCGGACGGGTGCCGGTCAAGTACTTCCTCACCGCGATGCTCTTCATCATCTTCGACATCGAGTCGGTGTTCCTCTACCCCTTCGCGGTCGCCTTCGACTCGCTGGGGTTGTTCGCCCTGGTCGAGATGGTGCTGTTCATCGTCACCGTGTTCGTCGCCTACGCCTACGTGTGGAAGCGCGGGGGTCTCGAGTGGGACTGACGACCTCCGTATGCCGCACACCCGACACGATCGCGAAGGAGGCCTGATGGGACTCGAGGAGAAGCTGCCCGCCGGGTTCGCCCTGACGACGCTCGAGAGCGTCGTCGGCTACATGCGCAAGGCCTCGATCTGGCCGGCCACCTTCGGTCTGGCCTGCTGCGCCATCGAGATGATGGCGGTCGGCACGCCCGACTACGACATCGCCCGCTTCGGCATGGAGCGGTTCTCCGCCACCCCGCGCCAGGCCGACCTGATGATCGTCGCCGGCCGGGTGTCGCAGAAGATGGCCCCCGTGGTCCGCCAGGTCTACGACCAGATGCCGAACCCCAAGTGGGTCATCTCGATGGGCGTCTGCGCCAGCTCCGGCGGCATGTTCAACAACTACGCGATCGTGCAGGGCGTCGACCACATCATCCCGGTCGACATCTACCTGCCCGGCTGCCCCCCGCGCCCCGAGATGCTGCTCAACGCGATCATCGAGCTGCACGCGCAGATCCAGGGCAGCAAGCTCGGCGTCAACCGCATCGCGGCCGCCCGCGCCGCCGAGGAGGCAGCGATGGCCGCGATCCCGACCTCGCTGATGGCCCCCACCCACGACCACCTCGCCCACCTCGCGGCGCCGACCGGGAAGAACCTCCTGGCATGAGCGAGAACAACACGACGCAGGACGGCCCCGGGCTCGAGGACTCCGACGTGCAGGCCGTGCCCGACCAGGAGACCGACACCGCCGCGACGTCCACGGTCGACGACCCCGGCGCCCTGCGGCCGGCCCACTCCGCCAACATCTCCACCTGGCGCGAGCTGTCCGACGACGAGCGCGAGCCCGCCCTCGTGGGCGAGCGGCGCGGCATGTTCGGCCCCACCCGCGGCCAGGACACCTCCGGTTACGGTGGGCTGGTCACGCCGACCCTGCTGCCCGGGGCCAGCCCCCGCCCCTACGGCTCGTGGTTCGACGACGTCGCCGACCGGCTGGGCACCGCGCTCACCGAGGGCGACGGCGCCGGCTACCACGAGGCGGTCGAGAAGGTCGTCGTCGACCGTGGCGAGATGACCCTCCACGTGCGCCGCGAGCACCTGCTCGCGGTCGCGCGCGCGATGCGCGACGTGCCCGAGCTGCGCTTCGAGATGTGCTCCGGGGTCTCCGGGGTGCACTTCCCGGGTGAGCAGGGGCGCGAGCTGCACGCGGTCTACCACCTGCTCTCGATCACCCACGGCAGCCGCCGGCTGCGCCTCGAGGTCACCGCTCCGGACGCCGACCCGCACATCCCCTCGATCGTGTCGGTCTACCCGGGCATCGACTGGCACGAGCGCGAGACCTGGGACATGTTCGGCATCATCTTCGACGGCCACCCGTCCCTGACCCGCATCCTGATGCCCGACGACTGGCCCGGGCACCCGCAGCGCAAGGACTACCCCCTCGGCGGCATCCCCGTCGAGTACAAGGGCGGCACCGTCCCGCCGCCGGACCAGCGGAGGGCGTACACCTGATGACGACCCACGACCACGACCACGACACGACCGTTGTCGAGCCGGCGCGGCCCGAGGCCGGGAACTCCGTCCCCGACGCCTACGGCGCCTCCGTTCACGAGGGCGTCGAGGGCGCCAAGGTCTTCACCGTCTCCGGTGGCGACTGGAACGACCTCGTCGACGAGGCCACCGCGCTCCACGAGGAGCGCATCGTCGTCAACATGGGGCCCCAGCACCCGTCGACGCACGGCGTGCTCCGCCTCATCCTCGAGCTCGACGGCGAGACGGTCACCGAGGCCCGCGCCGGCATCGGCTACCTGCACACCGGCATCGAGAAGAACATGGAGTTCCGCACCTGGGTGCAGGGCGTCACGTTCTGCACCCGGATGGACTACCTGACGCCGATGATGAACGAGGCGGCCTACTGCCTCTCGGTCGAGCGGCTGCTCGGCATCACCGACTCGATCCCCGAGCGCGCGTCCATCATCCGGGTGCTCATGATGGAGCTCACCAGGGTCAACTCCCACCTGGTCTGTCTCGGCACCGGTGGCATGGAGCTCGGCGCCACCACCGTCATGACCGTCGGCTTCCGCGAGCGCGAGCGCATCCTGCGCGTCTTCGAGGCGATCACCGGGCTGCGCATGAACAACGCCTACATCCGCCCCGGCGGCGTCTCCCAGGACGTGCCGCACGGTGCCGTCGACATGGTGCGTGAGGTCGTCACCGAGCTGCGCCGCGGCATCCACGAGCTCGAGCTGCTGCTCAACGAGAACCCGCTGCTGAAGGGCCGCACCGTCGGTGTCGGCTACCTCGACCTCACCGGGTGCATGGCACTGGGCATGACCGGGCCGGTGCTGCGCGCCACCGGGCTGCCCCACGACCTGCGCAAGTCGGCGCCCTACTGCGGCTACGAGACCTACGACTTCGACGTCGTCACCCGCACGGGCTGCGACGCGTACGACCGGCTGCGCATCCGCATCGACGAGATGTACGAGTCGCTCAAGATCGTCGAGCAGACCCTGGACCGGCTGCAGCGCACCGAGGGCCAGCCGGTCATGGTGCAGGACAGGAAGATCGCGTGGCCGGCGCAGCTGGCCATCGGTGGCGACGGCCAGGGCAACAGCCTCGACCACATCCGCGAGATCATGGGCTCCTCGATGGAGGCCCTGATCCACCACTTCAAGCTGGTCACCGAGGGGTTCCGGGTGCCGCCGGGACAGGCCTACGTGCCCATCGAGTCGGCCAAGGGTGAGCTCGGCGCCCACCTGGTCTCCGACGGCGGCACGCGCCCCTACCGCGCGCACTTCCGCGACCCGAGCTTCAACAACCTGCAGGCCGTGGCCTCGATGTGCGAGGGCGGCCAGGTCGCCGACGTCATCGTCGCAGTGGCCTCGATCGACCCCGTCATGGGAGGTGTCGACCGCTGATGTCGCACGACTTCGGCCTCCAGACCGCGTCCGGGCACCTCACCGTCAGTGCGGAGTCCAAGGAGTCCTACCCCGCCGACGTCGAGGCGCGCCTTCGCGCCGACGCCGCCGAGGTGGTCGCGCGCTACCCGCACAAGCGCTCGGCGCTGCTGCCGCTGCTGCACCTCGTGCAGTCGGTCGACGGCTACGTCACGGGCCGCGGCATCGACGTGTGTGCCGAGCTGCTCGAGCTCACCACGGCCGAGGTGTCGGGCGTCTCGACGTTCTACACGCAGTACAAGCGCCACCCCAACGGCACCTACACCGTCGGGGTCTGCATCAACACGCTGTGCGCGGTCATGGGGGGCGACGAGATCTGGGATGCCGTCTCGGCGCACCTCGGCATCGGCCACGACGAGACCACCGCCGACGGCACGATCACCCTCGAGCGCATCGAGTGCAACGCCGCCTGCGACTTCGCCCCGGTCGTCATGACCAACTGGGAGTTCTTCGACAACCAGACCCCGGCGTCGACCATCGAGCTCGTCGACGCCCTGTGCGCGGGCCGGCCGGTGGCGCCCACCCGTGGCCCCAGGCAGGTCGGCAGCTTCAAGGAGGTCAGCCGCGTGCTGGCCGGTTTCAGCGACGGGCTCGCCGACCAGGGCGTCGGCGCCGGTCCGGCCTCCCTGGTCGGGCTGACGATCGCCCACGAGCAGGGCTGGACCGCGCCCGAGGGCGCCTCGGCCACCTCCGGCCCGGCCACCGACGGCGGGCGCACCCCCGGTCGCACCGAGGTCACCCAGGGCTCCGACGAGGCGAAGGCGGACCAGTCCACCACCAGCGGCGGCGACAAGGCCGACCCCGACGCGTCGAACGACGCGGGCGCCCCGGTCTCCTCCACCGGTGAGGGCGTCAGCGGGGTCGCCCGCGAGGTGCCCTCGCCCAAGGACACCGTCGACATCGAGCCGCCGCAGGAGTCCGAGCCGACCGGCGTGGGGCGAGCCGCCACCGTCTCGGCCCAGACCGCCTCGGTGCCCCCGACGCACGCCGCCGGCACCGAGGCGGCGGCCGCCCAGGACGCCGCAGCCGACCCGGCAGCAGGCCCGGCATCGGGCCCGGCCTCCGACGACGAGCCCGGCCCCGCCCCGACGACGAAGAAGAAGGGCTCCTGATGGCCACCACCCTCACGCCCATCCTCACGGCCTTCTGGGACGACCCGAAGTCCTGGACGCTCGACACCTACAAGCGCCACGGGGGCTACCGCGCCCTCGACAAGGCGCTCGGCATGGAGCCCGCGGCCATTCTCGCGGCCGTCAAGGACTCCTCGCTGCGCGGTCGCGGCGGTGCGGGCTTCCCCACGGGCCTGAAGTGGTCGTTCATGGCGCCCCCGGACGGCGGCCCGCGCTACCTCGTGGTCAACGCCGACGAGTCCGAGCCGGGCACCTGCAAGGACACCCCGCTCATGATGGCCAACCCGCACGTGCTTCTCGAGGGCGTCGCGATCAGCTCGTTCGCCATCGGTTGCGAGCACGCCTTCATCTACCTGCGCGGCGAGGTCGTGCACGTCTACCGCCGGCTGCTGCGCGCGGTCGAGGAGGCCTACGCCGCGGGGCACTTCGGCGACAACGTGCACGGCTCAGGGGCGAACCTCCACGTCACCGTGCACGCCGGCGCGGGCGCCTACATCTGCGGCGAGGAGACCGCGCTGCTCGACAGCCTCGAGGGCCGCCGTGGCCAGCCCCGCAGCAAGCCCCCGTTCCCCGGTGTTGCCGGCCTGTACGCCCGGCCGACCTCGGTCAACAACGTCGAGTCGATCGCCTCGGTCCCGGGCATCATCCTCGAGGGCGTCGACTGGTTCACCGGCATGGGCACCGAGAAGTCCACCGGCTTCGGCATCTTCAGCCTGTCCGGGCACGTGAAGAACCCCGGCCAGTTCGAGGCCCCGCTGGGCATCACCATGCGCGAGCTGCTCGACATGGCCGGCGGCATGCGCGACCCCGACAAGGCGCTCAAGTTCTGGACCCCCGGCGGCAGCTCCACCCCGATGCTCACCGCCGAGCACCTCGACGTGCCGCTCGACTTCGAGTCCGTCGGTGCGGC
>JBBQWX010000181.1:0-8297 GCA_038210185.1 Actinomycetales bacterium | reverse complement strand
GCGACCCGAAAGCACGGAAGGAACCACATGAGCGAGACCCAGGACCCCAACGTCCCCGAGAGCCCCCAAGGGGTCGACCGCAAGGAAGCTGCCGGCTGTCCCGTGATGGGCGACTCGGTCACGGCCGAGGGCAGCGAGAGCGAGAACCCCGCGATCGACTCCCCGACCGTGAAGACCGGCGGACGCCCCCACGGCATCCGTGACTGGTGGCCCAACCAGGTCGACCTCTCGGTGCTGCACGCGCACTCCCCGCGGAGCACCCCCCTCGGCGAGGACTTCGACTACCGCACCGCGGTCCTCGAGCTCGACCTCGAGGGCGTCAAGCGCGACATCGCCGCGGTGCTCACGACCTCCCAGGACTGGTGGCCGGCCGACTTCGGCCACTACGGCGGACTGATGATCCGGATGAGCTGGCACTCGGCCGGCACCTACCGCATCTACGACGGCCGCGGTGGCGCCGGCGACGGCGGTCAGCGCTTCGCCCCCCTCAACAGCTGGCCCGACAACGCCAACCTCGACAAGGCCCGGCGCCTGCTGTGGCCGGTCAAGCAGAAGTACGGGCAGAAGGTCTCGTGGGCCGACCTCCTCGTGCTCGCCGGCAACGTGGCGCTGGAGGACATGGGGTTCGAGACCTTCGGGTTCGCCTTCGGCCGCGAGGACGTGTGGGAGCCCGAGGAGGTCTTCTGGGGCGGGGAGGATGCCTGGCTCGGAGACGAGCGCTACAGCGGCGACCGCGAGCTGGCGAACCCGCTCGGCGCCGTGCAGATGGGCCTGATCTACGTCAACCCCGAGGGCCCGGGCGGCGTGCCCGACCCGGTGAAGTCGGCGCGCGACATCCGCGACACGTTCGCCCGGATGGCGATGGATGACGAGGAGACCGTTGCGCTCATCGCCGGCGGGCACACGTTCGGCAAGACGCACGGTGCGGGGAACCCCGACCTCATCGGCCCCGAGCCCGAGGGCTGCCCGGTCGAGCACCAGGGCATCGGTTGGAAGAGCGAGTACGGCAGCGGCAAGGGCCGTGACGCCATCACCAGCGGCCTCGAGGTCACCTGGACCCAGACGCCGACGCGGTGGAACAACGAGTACTTCGAGAACCTCTTCGGCTTCGAGTGGGAGCTCACCAAGAGCCCGGCCGGAGCACACCAGTGGCAGCCCAAGGACGGCGCGGGTGCCGACACCGTGCCCGACCCCGAGGACGGCTCGCTCACCCGGCCGCCGACCATGCTCACCACCGACCTCGCGCTGCGCTTCGACCCCGAGTACGAGAAGATCTCGCGCCGGTTCCTCGAGCACCCCGACGAGTTCGCCATGGCGTTCGCCAAGGCCTGGTACAAGCTGCTGCACCGCGACATGGGCCCGGTCGAGCGCTTCCTCGGGCCGTGGGTCGCCGAGCCGCAGCTCTGGCAGGATCCAGTGCCGCCGGTCGAGGGCGAGCTGGTGTCCGACGCCGACGTCGCCGCGCTCAAGGAGGCGGTGCTCGCCACCGGGCTCACCGTGCCGCAGCTCGTGCGCACCGCCTGGGCGTCGGCGTCGAGCTTCCGCGGCACGGACAAGCGCGGCGGGGCCAACGGCGCCCGCATCCGCCTGGAGCCCCAGCGCAGCTGGGAGTCCAACGACGCCGCCGAGCTCGACCTCGTGCTGAACGCCCTCGAGCAGGTCAAGCACGACTTCGACGCCCGCGGCGGCGCGACCGTCTCGACTGCCGACCTCATCGTGCTCGCCGGGTGCGCGGCGATCGAGCAGGCCGCCCGCGGCGCCGGTCACGACGTTCCCGTGCCCTTCCACCCGGGCCGCACCGACGCGAGCCAGGAGCAGACCGACACCGACTCGTTCCGCGTGCTGCAGCCCCGCGCCGACGGGTTCCGCAGCTACCTGCCCCCGGGCGAGAAGCTGTCGGCCGAGACGCTGCTGCTCGACCGGGCCAACCTGCTCAACCTGACCGCCCCCGAGATGGCGGTGCTCGTCGGCGGGATGCGGGCGATCGGCGCCAACGTGGGCGGCTCCGACCTCGGAGTGCTCACCGAGCGGCGTGGCCTGCTGACCAACGACTTCTTCCGCACCCTGCTCGCCCCGGGCACGCAGTGGAAGCCGTCGGTCTCGCAGGAGAACGTCTACACCGGCATCGACGAGGCCACCGGCCAGGCGCGCTGGTCCGCGACCGCTGTCGACCTCATCTTCGGCTCGCACGCCCAGTTGCGGGCGCTGTCGGAGGTCTACGCCAGCGACGACGCGCAGGAGAAGTTCGCGCGCGACTTCATCGCTGCCTGGGTCAAGGTGATGGAGCTCGACCGCTTCGACCTGCACCGCTGAGTGCGTCGCGGTGCCCCGGGCCGCCCGGCCCGGGGCACTGTCGCGTCGGGGGACGAGGGATCCCGAAACAGCCCCGGCGAGCGGCCCGCGCCGACCGAGTAGCGAGACACCGGTGACGCCCGTTCTTCCGGGACGTCGAGGCCGAACCGCCGGCGTCGGGATGGCTCTTGCCGCTGTCCTTGGGCGCGGTTCTGGTCGTGGTCCTCTCCGCAGCCGCTGCGGCGGCGATCGAGACTCGTTCGGTGAGCAGCTCCTGGCGTGGCATCTGATGGGCGACCAGCCTGATCACCACGGTCGGCTTGATCGGGGAACCACCGGACACCCGCGCGGGCGAGGTGCTCTCGGCAGCCCTCACGGTCCCCGGGTTCCTGCTGCTCGCCCTCGTCAGCGCGTCCTTGGGGGCCTTGTTCGTCCGAGAGGAGGAGCGGGCCGCGGGTGGAGCATGAGCGCGGCAGCGACGAGGCCCTCTCCGCGAGCCTGGCACCGCTGGAGGTGCGACTCACTGCGATCGAGGAGCGGCTCGCGCTGCTGCAGGGCACCCCGCCCGGCGACAGGGACGGCCCGAACGAGGGTGAGCCGTGAGGAGATGGTCCTCGCAGGGGTGGAACGCCTACTCGTCGCCGCGCAGGGTGAACGAGCGAAGCCGGTCGCCGGTGAACCACACGGCTGCCGCCGTCAGGAGCGTCGCCGCGACGACGGCGTACGCGAGACCGGTGCCCGCGGCATCCACGAGAGGGCTGACGTCGCTGCCGACCTCACGGCCCCAGGCGCCGATCGACAGCCAGCGCACGCCGGCGAAGACCGAGCCGAACACGCCCTCCCAGAGCAGCGCGAAGAGCAGCCCGATGACGACGGCGTGCCGCGTGAACGCCGCCAGGGCGAGGAACAGCGCGGTGTAGACCGTGCCCGCCACGCCAGCGCTGACCCCGAAGGCGAGGGCCCGCCGCGGTTGCGACCAGTCGAGCAGCAGCCCGGCCACGAGGAGAGGCAGCGCACCGAGCACCATCGTCGCGGCCCACGCGGCCGCGAACTTGCTCACCGCGATCACGTGCCGGCTCACCGGCTTCGCCAGCAGGTAGACGACCGAGCCGTCGTCGACCTCTGGCCCGAGCACCGCGGTGGCGGCGAGCAGGGCGACCAGCGGCAGCGCCAGGGTGTAGCCCAGACCCACGGCGGCCTCGACGCCCACCTCCTCGTCGGTGAGCAGGCGCACGAGGACCGACAGCAGGAGCAGGGCGGCCGGGATGAGCAGCAGCACGACGCCCCGTCGGCGTCCGAAGAGGGCCTGTGCGGCCAGGCGCAGCACCGTTCGGTTCATCCTCAGCCGCCCACCAGATAGGAGAAGACGCTCTCGAGCGACTCGTCGGTGGGCGCCAGCTCACGAATCCGGATGCCGTGCTGGCGCGCCACCCGCGGCAGCCGCACCGCGAACGAGCCGAAGTCGGACACCGACACGTCGACCCCACCCTCGCGGCGCAGCGAGACGGCGACGACCGACGGTTCCGCGATGAGCGACGCCGCCAGCCGCCGGTCGTCGTCGGCGACCACGACGTACTGCACCGGCCGGTCGGTCATCAGCCGCCGGATCTGCCCGAAGTCACCCGATGCCGCGTGCCGGCCCGACACCACGACCTCGATCTGCCGGGCCACCTGCTCGACCTCCTCGAGGATGTGCGAGCTGAACAGCACGGTGCGCCCTTCGCCGCCCATCTGGCGCAGCAGGGCCATGAGGTGCAGCCGCTGCCGCGGGTCGACGCCGTTGAACGGCTCGTCGAGGAGCAGCACCGGGGGGTCGTGGACGAGGGCTGAGGCCAGCTTCACCCGCTGGCGCATGCCCTTGGAGTAGGTGCCGATGCGGCGGCCTGCGGGGTCGACCATGTCGACCACCTGCAGGGCCCGCTCGGCGGCGGCCCCGGGGCCCTCGAGCCCGTGCAGCTCGGCGTTGGCCAGTACGAACTGGCGGCCGGTGAGGTAGCCGAAGCTCAGCTCACGCTCGGGGACCAGCCCGATGCCGCGGTAGGCGTCGGTGCGGCGCCAGACGGCCTCGCCGTCGAGGGTGACGCTGCCGGCCGACGGGGCGAGGAACCCCGACATCAGCGCGATGAGGGTCGTCTTGCCGGCGCCGTTGGGCCCGAGCAGCCCCGTGATGCCGGGGCGCACCGTCATCGAGATGCCGTTGACGGCGACGACGTTGCCGTACCACCGAGAGGTCTGGTCGAGGGTCAGCACGCTCATGCGGTGGCCACCCGCCGGTAGCGCCGCACCAGGAGGGCGAGGCAGGCCGCGGAGATGAGGAGCAGCATGCCGAGGTAGGCGAGCTCCATCCCGGTGGAGGTGGGCGGTGTCGCTGTCTCGGCGTCGGTCCAGGCACCCACCAGCCCGCGGTAGAGCGAGTAGGGCGAGAAGAGCCCGGCGATCTCGCCGACCTGCGACCGGCCCTCCTCCTGCGCGATGACCTGGACGGCCGAGACGATGCCGTCGGCGATGAGGAGCACGGCGATGGTGGCGACGACGGCGAAGCCGCGACGCGTCGACCACGAGGCGATCAGCCCCGCGACGCCGGCGAGGCACAGCGCCAGCAGCCCTGCCAGACCGAGGGCGACCGTGGCCTGGCGGGTCTGCTCGGAGACGTCGAGCTCGGCCAGCAGGGACACGGCATACAGGATGACGATCGGCAGCACGAGGAAGACCAGCGTGGCCCCGAGCAGCGAGGCCCAGCGGGCCAGGGCGTAGGTGCTCGAGCGCAACGGCCGTGCGAGGTAGAGCGAGATGGTGCCGTGCCGAAGGTCGCGCGAGAACAGCACCGGCGCCTGCGAGGCCACGAAGATACCGAGCAGCACCTGGGTGTTGCCGGCGTACTCGGCGTAGCCGGTCGGCAGCTCCTCGAGCCCGGCGAACACCAGGATGCCGCCGACGACGATCGCCGGCAGGAGGTTCAGCGCCAGCAGGATGAAGGGCAGCACCTTGGACTTGCCCGAGCGACCCAGCCCGAAGGCGTTGCGGAAGCCGGTGACGACCAGGGCCCGCGCGATCGCTCCGGGGCCACGCCGCGCGCCGGTGTAGGGGCGGTAGCCCAGGTCGTGGATGACGCTGGCGCCCTCGGGCGTCGCGGCCGACGGGTCAGACATCCGACACCTCCTGGGTGTCGGCGTCGGCGAAGACGTCCTCGATGCGGCGGTGGTCGACCTGCAGTCGCACCAGTCCCAGGCCGAGGTCGCTCGCGGTGTCGCGGATCAGGTCGTGCACGTCGACCTCCCGGTCGGCGGCGTCGACGGTGATCATGCCCCCGCGGGCGGCGGCGGCCACGCCCGCGCTGGTGAGGGCCGCGGTCATCCGGGCCTGGGCGTCGTCGCCGAGCACCTCGACCAGCAGCACGCCGGTGGCATTCAGGAACTCGTCGGTGCGCGACGCACGCAACAGCCGGCCGCCGTCGAGCACCACCACGTTGTCGCTGACCCGCTCGAGCTCACCGAGCAGGTGCGAGGTGACGATGACCGCGATGCCGAAGTCGTGGCCGATGCGCCGCACCAGACCGAGCATCTCGTCGCGGGCGGCCGGGTCGAGCCCGTTGGTCGGCTCGTCGAGCAGCACCAGCCGCGGGTCGTGGGCCAGGGCCTGCGCGAGCTTGGCCTTCTGCTTCATGCCGGTGGAGTAGCCCCCCATCGGTCGGTATCGCTCCTCGGCGAGGCCGACGTGGCGCAGCACCTCGGCGGCGCGCTCGCGGGCGGCGACCCGGGGAAGCCCGGACATCATCGCCAGGTGCACCACGAAGTCGCTGGCGCTCACGTCGGGCGGCAGGCAGTCGTGCTCGGGCAGGTAGCCCACCGCCGCGCGCACCGCCTCCCCCTGCGTGTCGATGTCGTGGCCGAGCACCTCGGCCCGGCCGCCGGTCGGGGGGATCAGGCCGAGCAGGATCTTCAGCAGCGTCGACTTCCCCGCACCGTTGGCCCCCACCAGGCCGGTGGTGCCGCCGCCGATCTCGAGGGTCAGGGAGTCCAGGGCCAGCACCGAGCCGTAGTCCTTGGTGAGGCCTTCGACGCGCACGACGGGGGTCATGGCGCTCACGGTAGCGGCGGTGGGCGAGGTGTGGCCGGCACGGTGGACAGGGTTCAGGGACGGGTCAGGGTGTCCCCTGAACCGGGTTCCGCCGCCATGCCTGCCCTTGCCCACCCGGTCGACAGTAGAGAAGCAGGGCGGATGCCGTGCCGCGACACGGCGTGTTCTCGACGCTCGACCGGGTCCGGATGCCGGGTCCCGCCTCCCCGAGTCGGGATGCCGGGGCCTCACCTCCCCGAGTTGGGTGCTGAGATGGTCGCCGGGGCAGCCACCTGAGCACCCAACTCGGTGCCGTGGGGGCTCGATGAGGCAGGGTTGGTGGCGTCCGTCTCTCCCCTGCCCCTGCCCGAGTGGAACCAGGACTTCCCGATGACCAGCTCCGGGGTGCCCCACGGCACCGATGGCCGACCCGCCGACTGGTGGCGCACCGCCGTCGTCTACCAGGTCTATCCGCGCTCGTTCGCCGACAGTGACGGCGACGGGGTCGGCGACCTCCCCGGCATCACCTCACGGCTGGGCCACCTCGCCCGGCTGGGCATCGACGTGCTGTGGCTGTCGCCCGTCTACCGGTCGCCGATGGACGACAACGGCTACGACATCAGCGACTACGAGGACGTCGACCCGCTGTTCGGCACCCTGGCCGACCTCGACGACCTCATCGCGGGGTGCCACGCGCGCGGCATCCGGCTAATCATGGACCTCGTCGTCAACCACACCTCCGACGAGCACCCGTGGTTCGTGGAGTCCCGCGACCCGGGCTCGCCCAGGCGCGACTGGTACTGGTGGCGCCCGGCGCGCCCCGGCCACGAGCCGGGTACCCCGGGTGCCGAGCCGACCAACTGGGAGTCGGTGTTCTCCGGGCCGGCGTGGGAGCTCGACCCGGTCAGCGGCGAGTACTACCTGCACCTCTTCTCGCGCAAGCAGCCGGACCTGAACTGGGAGAACCCGGCGGTGCGACAGGCGATCTACGCGATGATGCGCTGGTGGGTCGACCGTGGCGTCGACGGCTTCCGGATGGACGTCATCGACCTCGTCTCACGCGACCCGGCCCTGCCCGACGGCCCGGTGCCGCCCGGTGGCCGGTTCGGGTCGGCGCACGCGGCGGTCTCGAACGGGCCGCGGCTCGAGGAGTTCCTCGCCGAGATGAACCGCGAGGTGGGTCTGTCCGAGGGTCACCTGCTCACGGTCGGCGAGATGCCGAGCTCGACGATCGACCTGGCGCGGCGGGTCACCGACCCGGCTCGTCGCGAGCTCGACATGGTGTTCACGTTCGAGCACGTCGACCTCGACGTGCGTCCTGGCGGCGCCAAGTGGGACTTGGTGCCACTGCCCCTGCCCAGGCTGAAGCGCAACCTCGCGGCGTGGCAGGAGGGCCTGGCCGACGTCGGGTGGAACTCGCTGTACTGGAACAACCACGACCAGCCGCGCGCGGTGACCCGGTTCGGGGACGACTCCGCGCAGCACCGGGTGGCCTCGGCGAAGACCCTCGGCAGCGTGCTGCACCTGCACCGGGGCACCCCGTACGTCTACCAGGGCGAGGAGCTCGGGATGACCAACGCGCCCTTCGCCGACATCGACCAGTACCGCGACATCGAGTCGATCCGCTACCACGCCCAGGCCCTCGAGGCCGGTGTGCCCATCGAGACGGTGATGGCCGCCCTGGCGCTGAAGGGCCGCGACAACGCCCGCACGCCGATGCAGTGGGATGCCGGCCAGCACGCCGGCTTCACCACGGGCAAGCCGTGGCTCCCGGTGAACCCGAACAACACGGAGATCAACGCCGCTGCGGCACAGGCCGACCCGGCATCCGTCTTCAACCACTACCGCGCCCTGATCGCCCTGCGACACGAGCACCCACTCGTCGTCGACGGCCGGTTCGAGCTGCTGCTGCCCGACCACCCGCAGCTCTGGGTCATCGTGCGAGGCAC
>JBBQWX010000180.1:0-8392 GCA_038210185.1 Actinomycetales bacterium | reverse complement strand
CGGGCCTACGGCTTCCACTCCGCCAACGCCGCCCTCGCCCTGATCATGGTCACCCTCGGACCCATCGAACACGTCCTCCCACACGAGCGAGCCACACGCCCGGACCCCTAAATCGACCCACATTCATGCCGGGAGGCCCAGTTTTGAGTGCATCTCGCACCAGCGCAGCGGCATCCTCTTCGGTGAGCCGGAGCGGTGCGCCCTACCTGGTTTCGGCGGCGACCCTTTTGCAGAACCGTCGATCCGGGGCTTCGGCACGTCCCGGAGCGGCGGTGGGCCCTGTGCAGCAGCCTGGGGCGCCTGAACTCCGATCATGGCCGACAGGCCATTGCGCAAGCGCTCTCGCAGTCCCTAGCGTTCGGGGCATGAACCCGACGAACCCGGTGGTCTGGTCCGACCACGACGCGGTCCTCTTCGACCTCGACGGCGTCCTGACCCCCACCGCCGAGGTCCACATGCGCGCCTGGGCCGAGATGTTCGACGCGTTCCTGTCGTCCTGGACCGGCCCGGGCGCCGACACCTCGCCCTACACCGCCGCCGACTACTTCGCCCACGTCGACGGCAAGCCCCGCTACGACGGGGTGCGCGACCTGCTCACCGCACGCGGCATCCGACTGCCGGACGGCGAGCCGTCGGACCTACCGGAGGCGGAGACCGTCTGCGGGCTCGGCAACCGCAAGAACGACGCCTTCAACGTGGTGCTCGCCCGCGACGGCGTGACGCCCTACCCCGGCTCGGTCGCCCTGCTCGACGCGCTGGACGCCCTGGGGATGCCGCTCGCCGTCGTCTCGTCGTCGGCCAACGCTCCCGCCGTGCTCGCCGCCGCCGGCCTGGCCGACCGGTTCGTCACGGTGGTCGACGGGCGCGTCGCGACCGCCCTCGGACTGGCCGGCAAGCCCGCCCCGGACACGTTCGTGCACGCCGCCACCGAGTGCGGCACCACGCCGGCCCGCGCGGTCGTCGTCGAGGACGCGGTCTCCGGGGTCCGGGCCGGGGCCGGCGGCAGGTTTGGGCTGGTCATCGGGGTCGACCGCGGCGCCGGGGCCGGGGCACTGACCGCCGCCGGTGCCACCCTGGTCGTCACCGATCTCGGGAGCCTGGCGTGAGGCCCCGTCACGCCTCGGCCGACCCGCTCGACCGCAGCCGCTTCCCGGTCGACCCCTGGCGACTGGTCGAGTGCGACCCCGACCGAGTCGACCTGGGCGTGACCGAGACCCTCTTCACGGTCGCCAACGGCTACATCGGGATGCGTGGCAATCCTGAGGAGGGGCGCCACGCGTTCGAGCACGGTACGTACGTCAACGGCTTGCACGAGACCTGGCCCATCCGGCACGCCGAGGCGGCCTACGGGTTCGCCCGCACCGGGCAGACGATCATCAACGCGCCCGATGCCAAGCTGATGAAGCTCTACGTCGACGACGAGCCGCTCATCATCGGCACCGCCGACCTCGAGTACTACGAGCGCAGCCTCGACTTCCGCGACGGCGTGCTGCGGCGGTCGGTCATCTGGCGCACCCCGTCGGGCAAGCGGGTGAAGATCGACTCCTCCCGGATGGTCTCGATGACCCAACGCCACCTCGCGGTGCTCACGCTCGAGGTGACGATGCTCTCCGGCGACGCGCCGTTGGTCGTCTCGTCGCAGCTGCTCAACCGCCAGGACGGCGAGGACGAGTACCACGTGCAGGGCCAGGCCTCCGGTGGCCCCGCGGACCCACGCAGGGCCGGGGCCTTCGAGAGGCGGGTGCTGCTGTCGCGCCTCCACATGGCCAAGGACGACCGGATGATGCTCGGCTACCAGTGCGCGAACTCACGGATGACGGTCGTCCTCGCAGCCGACCACGTGGTGCACACGACCGACCCCTACGAGGTCGTCATGGATGATGAGCCCGACCTCACCAAGATGGTCTTTCGCGTCGACGCGTGCGAGGGCACCACCCTGCGGATCGAGAAGATCGTGGCCTACCACACCTCCCGCGGCCTGCCGGTCCGCGAGCTGTCCGACCGATGCCGGCGCACGCTGGACAGGGCCGCCCGCTACGACCTCGGCCACTGGCAGCAGGAGCAGCGGGGCTGGTACGACGCCTTCTGGGCCGCCAGCGACGTGGAGGTCGAGTCGGACGACCCGGCGCAGGGCGCAGTTCAGCAGGCGATCCGCTTCAACCTGTTCACCCTCGCGCAGGCGTGCGGGCGAGCGGACGGGCACGGTGTCGCCGCCAAGGGCGTGACCGGCTCCGGCTACGAGGGCCACTACTTCTGGGACAGCGAGGTCTACGTGGCGCCGTTCCTCACGTACACCAGCCCTGAGCTCGCCCGCAACCTCATGCACTTCCGCAACCGGATGCTGCCCGCCGCCCGCGACCGGGCGCGCGAGCTGAGCCAACGTGGGGCGCTCTTCCCGTGGCGGACCATCAACGGCGAGGAGGCCTCGGCCTACTACGCCGCGGGCACCGCCCAGGTGCACATCGACGCCGACGTCGCCCATGCCCTGGTGCAGTACGTCAACGCCACGGGGGACGTGGGGTTCCTCGTGCGCGACGGCCTCGCGATCCTCGTCGAGACGGCCAGGACCTACGCCGACCTGGGCTTCTGGCGCAACAACGGCGAGCGCTCGTTCCACATCCACGGGGTCACCGGCCCCGACGAGTACACGACCGTCGTCAACAACAACCTGTTCACCAACGTCATGGCCCGCTACAACCTCGAGCAGGCCGTGCAGTGGGTGGAGTGGACACGCCGCCAGGAGCCACAGGAGTTCGCCCGGTTGGCACAGAAGCTGCACCTCTCCGACGACGAGGTGGTGGAGTGGGCGGCCTGCGCGGCAGGCATGCACATCCCCTTCGACGAGGGCCTGCGCATCCACCCGCAGGACGACTTCTTCCTCGACCGCGAGGTCTGGGACCTCAGCCGCACGCCGGAGGAGCTGCGGCCGCTCCTGCTGCACTACCACCCGCTGGTCATCTACCGATTCCAGGTGCTGAAGCAGGCCGACGTCGTGCTCGCCCTGTTCCTGCAGAGCGACCGCTTCACCGCCGAGGAGAAGCTGAACAACTTCGAGTACTACGACCCGATCACCACGGGTGACTCCACCCTGTCCGCCGTCGTGCAGTCCGTCGTCGCCGCCGAGGTCGGCTACCAGGAGGCGGCCTACGGCTACTTCCTCGACGCCCTCTACGTCGACCTCGCGAACCACCACGACAACACCGTCGACGGGCTGCACATCGCGTCCACCGGCGGCGTGTGGGCCGTCCTGGTCAACGGCTTCGGGGGGATGCGCGACCACGGCGGCCGGTTGCGGTTCGACCCCCGGCTGCCCGACGGCTGGGAGTCGCTGACCTTCCGGATCACCTGGCGCGGCACCAGGCTGCGGGTGACGCTCACGGCATCCGAGATGCGGTTCGAGGTGGAGGTGGGTGAGCTGCCGGTGCCGGTGGAGGTGGGCGTGCACGTCTGGACCCGGCGCCAGCTCACCGGCGACTTGGTGCGACGCAAGGAAAGCCGCGCCGTCTACCCGGACGAGCCGGTGGTGGTGTCGCTCGACGGGCACGGCCCCCGCCGTCCGGGGAAGCTCGGCGACCGGCCGCAGACCGGCGGCACCCGCCTGGACGGCAGCCGGATCACGGCGGGTGTGCCCGACCCGATGCCGGCCGACGACAGCGACAGCCCCGACACGGTGACCCCGTAGGGCCTGGCTGCCACGTCGGCCGGCATCACCGACTGGTCCGCGGGTGGGGGTGACGACCCCGTCGTCGAGGCGCACGACCCGGTCGGCCGCCGCCGCGGCCTCGGGGTCGTGCGTGGCCATGACGACGGCAGCACCGTCCGTGGCCCGGGCCCGAAGCAGGCGCAGCACGACCTCGCGGTGGGTGTGGTCGAGCTCGGAGGTCGGCTCGTCGGCGAGCAGCACCGGGCTCGCGAGTGCGAGGCCCCGGGCCACGGCGACACGCTGCTGCTGCCCGCCGGACAGCTCGTGCACCAGGTGCTGGTGCACCTCGGCGAGACCGACCGCGGCCAGGGCGGCCGAGGCGCGCTCGGGTGCCGCTGCCGGGTCGGCGCCGCGCGCGAGGAGTGGGAGCAGGACGTTCTCGTGCGCGGTGAGCACGGCCGACAGCCCGTTGCCTCGCGGTACCAGTGCCACCCCGGCAGCGACCGCCGCCTCGAGCCCGTCGACGGTCGCGCCCCCGACGAGCACGACGCCCACGTCTGGCCAGCTGACCCCGGCCAGCACCGACAGCAGCGTCGTCTTCCCGGCACCGGAGTGGCCGGTCACGGCCACCAGCTCACCCGGGCGCACGGCAACCCAGGTCGACGACAGCCGGCTCACCACTCCCCCTTCCCCGGGGCACACGAGACAGCACGGTACCGCCGGAGGCTGCCCGGCCGGCGTGCACCGCCATGTCGACGGCCACCCACCGCGACCCCGTCGGATGCCAGGTCGGCCTGGTCGCGAGATCAGGGACGGGTGCCCCGGTTCATGGTGCACCAGGTGGTGTCCCGGTTCGAGGTGATGTTCCGGCCCCGCGGACCAGCGGATCACCTCGAACCGGGAGGCGTCAGCCGGTGGTGAGCGACGCGATCAGCTGGTCAGCGGCGGCGTACGGGTCGGTGCGACCGGCGACCACGTCGTCGGCGAGCGACTCCAGCCTGGTGTCGCCGCGCAGGCCCCCGACCCGGGCCCGCAGCGCCTCCAGGGCCAGCCCCTCGACCTCGCGAGCGGCTCGCCGGATGCGTCGCGCCCGCAGCCCGTCCGGACCGAGCCAGGCCCGGTGGCCCTCCACCGCGGCCATCAGGTCGTCGACCCCCGTGCCCTCGGTGGCGACCGTGCGCACGACCGGCACCCGCCAGCCACCCCGCGCCGAGTCGGCGCCCAGCTGCGCGGCGTGGCGCAGGTCGCGCACCGTCCGGTCGGCGCCCTCACGGTCGGCCTTGTTGACGACCAGCACGTCGGCCACCTCGAGGATGCCGGCCTTCGCGGCCTGGATGCCGTCGCCCATGCCGGGCGCGAGGAGCACCAGCGTGGTGTCGGCGGTGCCGGCCACCTCGACCTCGGACTGCCCCACGCCAACGGTCTCGAGCAGCACGACGTCGCAGCCGGCCGCGTCGAGCACCCGCAGTGCCTGGGGCGCGGCCCAGGACAGCCCGCCGAGGTGCCCCCGCGAGGCCATCGAGCGGATGAAGACCTCGGGGTCGGCCGCGTGCTCCGACATCCGGATGCGGTCACCGAGCAGCGCGCCGCCAGAGAACGGTGAGGACGGGTCGACCGCGAGCACGCCCACCCGGTGGCCCGCGGCCCGGTGGGCCGTGACGAGCGCGTTGGTCGTGGTCGACTTGCCGACGCCGGGCGCTCCAGTGACGCCGACGACGTGGGCGCGACCGGCATCCGGGGCGAGCGCCGCCATCACCTCCCGCAGGGCGGGGTGGGCGTCCTCGACGAGGGAGATCAGCCGGGCGACCGCACGCGGACTCCCCTCCCTCGCCTGGGCGACGAGGGAGGGGACGTCGACGCGGCGCGGCCCGATCGGTGTGCCCGGTCAGCCCTGGGCGGGGACCTTGACGACGAGCGCGTCGCCCTGGCCGCCGCCGCCGCAGAGGGCGGCCGCGCCGACGCCGCCGCCACGGCGCTGCAGCTCGAGCGCCAGGTGCAGCACGATGCGGGCGCCGGACATGCCGACCGGGTGGCCGAGGGCGATGGCCCCGCCGTTGACGTTGACCTTGTCCTCGTCCAGACCCAGCTCCTTGGTCGAGGCGAGGCCGACGGCCGCGAACGCCTCGTTGATCTCGACGAGGTCGAGGTCGGTGGGGGCGATGCCCTCGCGCTCGCAGGCCTTGACGATGGCGCGCGCTGGCTGGCTCTGCAGCGTGGAGTCGGGCCCGGCGACGACGCCGTGGGCGCCGATCTCGGCGAGCCAGGTCAGGCCGAGCCCTTCGGCGCGCGACTTCCTCATCACGACCACGGCGGCGGCGCCGTCGGAGATCTGCGAGGCGGAACCGGCGGTGATGGTGCCGTCCTTGGCGAAAGCCGGGCGCAGGCGGCCGAGCGACTCGCTCGTCGTGTCGGAGCGGATGCCCTCGTCGGTGCGGAACTCCAGGGCGTCGCCCTTGCGCTGCGGGATCGAGATGGTGACGACCTCGTCGTCGAACAGGCCGTCCTTCCAGGCGCGAGCGGCGAGCTGGTGGCTGCGGGCCGAGAAGGCGTCCTGCTCCTCGCGGGTGAACACCACGTCGCCGGTGTTCGCGGCCTCGGTGAGCAGGCCCATCCCCTGGTCGGTGAAGGCGTCCCACAGACCGTCCTGTGCCATGTGGTCGTGCAGCGTCACGTCGCCGTACTTGAAGCCGTCGCGGCTCTTCTCCAGCAGGTGCGGCGCGTTGGTCATCGACTCCTGTCCACCGGCCACGACGACGTCGAACTCCCCGGCGCGGATCAGCTGGTCGGCGAGCGCGATGGCGTCGATCCCGGACAGGCAGACCTTGTTGATCGTCAGCGCCGGCACGGTCATCGGGATGCCGCCCTTGGTCGCCGCCTGCCGGGCGGGGATCTGGCCCGCGCCGGCGGTGAGCACCTGGCCCATGATCACGTAGTCGACGTCCTGCGGGGCCACGCCGGCCTTGTCGAGGGCGCCCTTGATGGCGAAGCCGCCGAGGTCGGAGCCGCTGAAGCCCTTCAGCGAGCCGCTCATCCGGCCCATCGGGGTGCGGGCGCCGGCGACGATGACGGTGGGGTCGGTGGACATGGCAGAGCCCTCCAGGTCGGGGATCGGGGATCGCCCACGACTCTAGTCACGGGGGGTCGTCCTGCCACCTGCGAGCACCGTGACCCTCGCCACGGAGCGCCCGCGGTTCCGGACGGCGGGACCCAGCCGTCGGATAGCCTGGGCTCAGTCGTCGGGACGGAAGACGTCCTCGATCGTGGTGCGGAAGTACCTCGCGATCCGGAAGGCGAGCGGCAGCGAGGGGTCGAACCGCCCCCGCTCGATCGAGATGACGGTCTGCCGGGAGACGCCGAGCGCCTCGGCCAGGGCCGCCTGGGACAGCTGGTGGGTGGCCCGCAGCTCGGCGAGTCGGTTGTCCACCGTCAACGATCCCGTGCCCGCAGCCACAGGTAGGACGCGCCGAAGCTGCCGAGGCCGAGCGCGAGGGCGTGGGGCAGCCCGACGGGCGACATCCAGCCGACGTCGAGGGCCTCGCCGACGCCGTCGAGGAAGAGCAGCCCACCGATCATCGTGACGAAGGCCGTGGCCCCGGCCTCCTGGAACCACGCGTGCTCGACGCTGAGCTCGCCCTGCGCGACCTCGCGGTCCGTGCGGGCCCGGTCGAACCACAGCACCTGCAGCCCCATCGTGAGCACGGGCCACGCCGTCGCCGTGAACACCACGAGCGTCACCGCGATCGGCCACTGCGGCCGTCGCGACGCGACGAGGCCCGCGAAGGCCAGGGCGGCCAGGAGTCCCAGCAGGGTCGCGGGCAGCCAGTGCCGGGCTGTCGCCAGGGGGCCGGTGCCCGCGCGTGCGGTGCCGTCGGTGCCGTCGGTGCGCGTGCCTGCTGGCGCCATGAGGTCCTCCAGGTGTCAAAGGTGCTTGTCGTCAAAGGTGCTTGTCGTCAAGGGTGCTTGTCGTCAAGGTAGCTTTACATCCGGAATGCCGTCAAGTGCTTGACCAACGGACAGCAGCCAAGCTGGACGAGTTTTACACCCAGCTCAGCGACATCGAGAAAGAGTTGCGGCACTACAAGAGGCACTTCAAAGGCAAGGTCGTCTACCTTAACTGCGACGACCCCCGCGAGTCCGAGTTCTTCCACTACTTCAGTTACAACTTCGAGAAACTCGGCCTTAAGAAGCTCATCGCAGCCTCTTACAGAAGCCAAGACGTGGATCTGTTCTCTCGGGAGGACAGCGAGCGGGCCGTCTACCTCGAGTACGGGGGCGATAAGGATGGCGACCGCATCCCTGGGCGCGACGAGATTGAAGTGAAGCACTTCAAGGGCGATGGGGACTTCCGTTCCAAGGAGAGCCTCGCGCTGCTCGAACAGTCTGACATCGTCGTGACCAACCCGCCGTTCAGCCTGTTCAGCGAGTACGTCGACCAGCTCATGGAGCACCACAAGAAGTTTCTCATTATCGGAAATAGGGCTATTCATCTGACCGGACTATCGTGCTTGGATGCTCGCGCCACGGGCTGTCGGCGAGTGGGCGGTCCAAGCTCGGTGGGTGGCCTCGCCGGGTCGGCGGTCGTGGCGTGAGGCGCTTGGGCTTGGGGTCGGCGACCAGGTCGCGGTAGCGCACGGGTGCGTGTGTGACGGCGAGCTGCAGGACGCGGTAGAAGAGCATGCCGCGGGCGCGCGAGCGGCGCCGGTTGAACCGGAAGACGAACTCGTTCAGGTAGCTCTGCAGGTGTGCTGG
>JBBQWX010000179.1:0-8402 GCA_038210185.1 Actinomycetales bacterium | reverse complement strand
GACCCCAGTGTGACCCGGCCGACTGGAGTACCCGCCGCGGAATTTTGGGTCACATTCTGGGTCACATCAGGCCCTTTTGACCGTTCCGCATCGTGGACAAGGCAAAGGCCCCAACCGCGTTTCCGCTGGTCAGGGCCCTTGACTACTGTCTCAACACAGTGCGCGCCCGGAGGGATTCGAACCCCCAACCTTCTGATCCGTAGTCAGATGCTCTATCCGTTGAGCTACGGGCGCCCGCCACGCTCGCGCGCGCCGACAAGGCAGACTACCGGAGCCCCGGCGCGGCGAGAAATCGCTGGCGGGGTGGTCGGCCGCGCTCCCACTCGGCATCCGGTCTGCAACCTCTTGCACCGCCATGACCAGCCCTTCCGGCGATCCTGCAAGTTCTTTCAACGCTGCGGCCCTCCTGTGAGGAGCCTCATAAAGTGCAAGCGCTTCCGCGGTCGCGGGCCGTTCCCGCGCGGGCCTACCGTGGACATCGAGGCGCCCAGCGGCGGGCGTCGGGCCTCCGTTCCCAGCGGTTTGTTGAAGCTCGCACGGCGGTGGCCGCTCAGTTGAGCCAGACCCCGGCGGAAGGACCACCATGACCACCCAGGCGGAGCGAACCACAGGCACTAGTCACCCAGGCCTGCAGGCCTGGGTCGACGAGGTCGCAGCCCTGACCACCCCCGACGCGATCCACTGGGTCGACGGCTCCGACGAGGAGTGGGACCTCCTCACCACCCGACTCGTCGACGGCGGCACCTTCACGCGGCTCAACCCCGACAAGAAGCCCAACAGCTTCCATGCCGCCTCGGACCCCAGCGACGTCGCCCGCGTCGAGGACCGCACCTTCATCTGCTCCGAGGACGAGAAGGACGCCGGCTTCACGAACAACTGGAAGTCGCCGGCCGAGATGAAGGCCCTGATGACCGACCTCTACAGGGGGTGCATGACCGGTCGCACGATGTACGTCATCCCGTTCGTCATGGGTCACATCGAGGCCGACGTGCCGATGTACGGCGTCGAGATCACCGACTCCGCGTACGTCGTCGTGTCGATGAAGATCATGGCCCGCATCGGAACCCCGGTGCTCAGCGCCATGGAGCAGAACCCGGACGCGTCGATCGTCAAGGGCGTGCACTCGGTGGGCTTCCCGCTGACCGGCGGCAAGGCTGACGTCGCGTGGCCGTGCAGCGACACCAAGTACATCGCCCACTTCCCCGAGACCCGCGAGATCTGGTCCTACGGTTCGGGATACGGTGGCAACGCCCTGCTCGGCAAGAAGTGCTACGCACTGCGCATCGCCTCCGCGATGGCCCGTGACGAGGGCTGGATGGCCGAGCACATGCTCATCCTGAAGCTCACCTCCCCGAGCGGCTCGATGCACTACATCGCGGGCGCCTTCCCCAGCGCCTGTGGCAAGACCAACCTCGCGATGATCGAGCCGACCCTGGAGGGCTGGACCGCCGAGATGGTCGGCGACGACATCGCGTGGCTGCGTTTCGGCCAGGACGGTCGGCTCTATGCCGTCAACCCCGAGTTCGGCCTGTTCGGCGTCGCCCCCGGCACCGGCGACCACTCCAACCCCAATGCCATGCGCACGGTGGAGAAGGGCAACTCGATCTTCACCAACGTCGCCCTCACCGATGACGGTGACATCTGGTGGGAGGACATGACCCCGGAGAAGCCGGCCCACCTCATCGACTGGAAGGGCAACGACTGGACCCCCGAGTCCGGCGTCGTCTCCAGCCACCCGAACAGCCGCTTCTGCACCCCCGCCAAGCAGTGCCCGATGATGGCGGCCGAGTACGACGAGCCCAACGGCGTGCCGATCGACGCGATCCTCTTCGGCGGCCGCCGCAGGACCACCGTCCCCCTTGTCTACGAGTCGCGCGACTGGGCGCACGGCGTCTTCATCGGCGCGACGCTCTCCTCGGAGACCACCGCCGCTGCCACCGGTGCGGTCGGCGTCGTCCGGCGCGACCCGATGGCGATGCTCCCCTTCATCGGCTACAACGCCGGCGACTACGTCAACCACTGGCTCGAGATCGGCAAGCAGGCCGACGAGTCCAAGCTGCCGAAGATCTACCAGGTCAACTGGTTCCGCAAGGACGACGACGACGGCTCCTACCTGTGGCCGGGCTTCGGCGACAACGCCCGCGTGCTCAAGTGGGTCGTCGAGCGCCTCGACGGCAGCGCCGAGGCCGTCGAGACCCCGGTCGGCCTCGTGCCCACCCCCGGCGCGATCGACACCACGAACCTCGACATGACCGACGAGCAGGTCGCCAAGGCCCTCGCCGTGAACGTCGACGAGTGGCGCGACAAGGAGCTTCCGCTCATCGAGGAGTGGTTCGCCAAGTTCGGCGACAAGCTCCCCACCCAGCTCGCCGACGAGCTCGCCACCCTCAAGGCCCGGCTCGAGAGCGCCTGATCGTCCGTCCGCCGCGGACGCGACGAACCCCCGTGGAACTGTCCTCCTCGGGGGTTCGTCGCGCTCGGCCCGGATGCCGTCCGTGCGCGCGTCAGGTGGCCTGCGACGTGCCGTTCGAGTCGGAGCCGGTGCCGCCATCACCATTCTGCGGGGCACCGCCCGGCAGCCGGCCCGTGGCGCCCCCCCTCACCGCCCTGGTTCGGGAGGTCGCCAGGCGGCGGGCCGCCGGGGCCACCGCGGCGGCCGCCCTCGCGGTCACCATCCCCGTCGAACCCCCCGCGACTGTCGGCCACCGTTCCCGGACCCTGGTCGTGGTGGCGGCGATGGTGACCGCCGCTCCGCCGACCGCGCCGAGGCCCAGGCCCAGGCCCAGGCCCACGACGAGAGCCGCGACGGCGAGACCACGGCCGCTGCTGACGCGGGACCGCCAGGTCCTCGCGGGCTGGGCCGCCGCGATGGAGAGGGCCGGAGCGCCGACCGAGGTGACCGGGACCGGCGCGGCACCCGCGCC
This sequence comes from Actinomycetales bacterium, assembly GCA_038210185.1. Taxonomy (GTDB): domain Bacteria; phylum Actinomycetota; class Actinomycetes; order Actinomycetales; family Dermatophilaceae; genus Fodinibacter. Next base: position 5,478 of record JBBQWX010000179.1, on the reverse strand, counting down.
CGGCACGGGGCTTCCGGATGCCGTGCCGTCACCCTCGCGCGCGGCGTCCGCCCAGGCCTGCACCGCGGCATCAGCGGCGGGCGCCGCGGCATCAGCGGAGGGGGCCACGACATCCATGGGTGGCTGCTCGACGGTCGCGTCGGTCGGGACCGGCTGGGTCAGGTCTTCGGGTCGTTCGGTCATGGTCGCTCCTGGAGGTCGCTGAGGATCGGGGACGACGATCCGGCCGGGGCCTGTGGCTGGGCTGTGGGCTGGCCGGCGACCGGCTGACAGTTGCGCCCGACCGCTCACAGGAACCACGCAGGGAACCCATGGACCGGGAACAGCGCAGGCGAGCACGATGGCCGCATGACGACCCGCCCCGTGAGCGCCCCGGCCCTCAGGCGACCCGACGGCAGCCCGGTGCGGGTGCTCGTGGTCGACGACGAGCCCATCCTCACCGAGCTTCTCTCGATGGCGCTGCGCTACGAGGGCTGGGAGGTGCGCACCGCGGCCAGCGGCCTGGCCGCGGTGCGGTCCGCGAAGGACTTCGGCCCCGACGCGGTCGTGCTCGACATGATGCTTCCCGACTTCGACGGGCTCGAGGTGCTGCGTCGGATGCGTGGTGACGACCCGAACGTCCCCGTGCTCTTCCTCACCGCCAAGGATGCCGTCGAGGACCGCGTCGCCGGGCTGACCGCGGGTGGCGACGACTACGTGACCAAGCCGTTCAGCCTCGAGGAGGTCGTCGCCCGGCTGCGCGCCCTGATGCGGCGCACGACGGTCTCGACCGACGAGGGCGGCTCGCTGCTCGTCGTGGGTGACCTGACGATGGACGAGGACAGCCACGAGGTCACCCGGACCGGGGTCGAGCTACACCTCACCGCAACGGAGTTCGAGCTGCTGCGCTACCTCATGCGCAACCCGAAGCGGGTGCTGTCCAAGGCACAGATCCTCGACCGGGTGTGGAACTACGACTTCGGTGGCCAGGCCAACGTCGTCGAGCTGTACATCTCCTACCTGCGCAAGAAGATCGACGCCGGGCGCTCGCCCATGATCCACACCCTGCGCGGTGTCGGGTACGTCCTCAAGCCCGCGGACTGACGCGTCGTGCCCCGGATGCCGACCGCCCCCTCCCGCTGGACCTTGCGGACCAAGCTGCTCGCCTCGGTGCTCGTACTGTTCACCGTCGTCATGCTCGCCACGAGTGCCCTCACCGTGCTCATGACCCGCAGCTACCTCACCGCCCAGCTGGCCGACGACCTCGGCAGCGCGACGAACCGCGTCGACGACGCGCGGCGCGGTGGCTTCGGCGACGACGGGGACGGCGGAGACGACCGCATGCCGCGCGGCGGACCGATCGGTGCCCCCGGTGGTGGCGACCTGCTCATCCTCGCCCTGACCGCCGACGGGTCGGTCGCGACCTTGGGCGGCGTGGAGCAGAACGCCGTCGTGAACGAACAGGGTGCCGACGACACCCTGGACACCGCGCAGGTGCGCGAAGTCGTCGAGGCGGCGAGGAGCTCCAGCCCGACGCGGGTCGAGGTGGGCGGCGACGTCGGCAGCTACCTCATCACCACTCGGTTCCTCCCCAACGGCGGCCGCCTCGTCGTGGGGGTGTCGACGGCACCGGTCGAGGAGCTGCAGGCGCAGCTGCTCGGCGTCGTGGTCGGGGGAACCCTGATCGGCCTGGTGCTCGTGGGCGTCGGCGGGGCCGTCCTGATCCGGCGCAGCCTGGCTCCGCTCGACCGGGTCGCCGCCACCGCCCGACGGGTCTCCGCCCTCAAGCTCGACTCGGGCCACGTGGCCCTCGCCGAGCGGGTGTCGGCGCAGGACGCCGACGGGCACACCGAGGTAGGGCAGGTCGGGCTCGCCATCAACACCATGCTCGACAACGTCGAGTCGGCGCTGCACGCCCGCCAGGAGAGCGAGACCCAGGTTCGCCAGTTCGTCGCCGACGCGAGCCACGAGCTGCGCACGCCGCTCGCCTCGATCCGCGGCTACGCCGAGCTGACCCGGCGGGAGAGCGACCCGGTGCCCCCAACCGTCACGCACGCCATCGGTCGGGTGGAGAGCGAGGCGTTGCGCATGCAGGAGCTCGTCGAGGACCTGCTGCTGCTCGCCCGGCTCGACTCGGGGCGCCCGCTCGAGCGCGAGCCTGTCGACCTGTCGCTGCTGGCCGTCAACGCGGTGAGCGACGCCCACGCCGCGGCCCCCGACCACACCTGGGAGCTCGACCTACCGGAGGACCCGGTCGAGGTGCCCGGCGACCAGGCGCGGCTGCACCAGATCCTGGCCAACCTGCTCGGCAACGCCCGAACCCACACCCCCGCCGGCACCAGGGTGGTGACGCGTGTGCGGCCCGAGGGGTCGCTGGTCCGGGTCTCGGTGACCGATGACGGCCCCGGGGTGCCGGAGACGCTCCAACCGAGGATCTTCGAGCGGTTCACCCGTGGTGACGACGCACGGGTGCGGGCCGACGGCTCGACCGGCCTGGGGCTGAGCATCGTCGCCGCCGTCGGCCAGGCCCACGGCGGGCGGGTCGAGGTGTCGAGCCGCCCGGGTGCCACGACGTTCTCAGTGCTCCTCCCCGCCACCTGACCCCGGCCTTCTCGTCGAGAGTGCGGAAGTGGTCGCTGCGGCAACCACTTCCGCAGTCGCCGCGAAGACTCAGAGGGGGAGGGCGTAGGCGACGAGCCGTACTCCGGCCACGGGCGACCAGTCGCGATCGGGCAGCCTGGTGAAGCCGAGCCGCTCGTAGAGCCGGTGCGCGGCGTGCATCGTCGTCGCCGACGACAGCACCATCGAGGTGTACCCGCGCTCCCGGGCCAGGCCGAGCATGCGCCGGGTGAGCGCCTCGCCGATCCCCTCCCCCGAGGCCCCCGGAGCCACCGCGAGGGAACGCAGCTCGGCCTCACCGTCTCGCGCGATCTCGCACAGCGCCGACACCGGCTCCACGAAGGTGACGGTGCCGACCACCCCACGCCGGTCGACCGCCACCCACAGCTCGGCCTCGGCGTTGCGGTGCGCCGCATCGCCGAGGAACTGCAGGTACGCAGCGTCCGCCGGAATGGCCCCACCACCGACGTAGGCCTCGACGGTGAGTCGACCGACGGCATCCAGCTCGTCGGGACGCGCGCGCCGGATGTCGGGGGACAGGACGGGCGCAGGCACCTGCCCATCCTCGCAAAGGCTCCTTCGGGGGGAACAGCACGGTCACAGTGCGGCCACAGGCGGCAGCCCCAACGTTCAGCCATGGACACCGCGACCACCGACCTCCGTTCCCTGGCCCCCGCCGACACGGCGACCGTCGAACTGCACGAAACCCCGGAGAGGCGCGACCCCCGGTGGGCGCGACCGGCGTTCCTCGCGCTGCTCGTGGGCACCGCAGGGGCCTACCTGTGGAACCTCACCTCCGCCGGCTGGGCCAACGCGTTCTACTCGGCGGCGGTCCAGGCCGGCGCCGACTCGTGGTCGGCGTTCTTCTGGGGCAGCTTCGACGCGAGCAACGCGATCACCGTCGACAAGCCGCCGGCCGCACTGTGGGTCACGGCGCTGTCGGTACGGCTGTTCGGGCTCAGCTCGTTCGCGATCCTGCTTCCGCAGGTACTCATGGGTGTCGGCACCGTGGCGGTCGTGCACGCCACGGTTCGGCGACGGTTCGGCCACGGGGCCGCGCTGCTGGCCGGGCTGGTCATGGCGCTCACGCCCGTGGCGGTGCTCATGTTCCGCTTCAACAACCCGGACGCCCTGCTCACCCTCCTCATGGCGCTGGCCGTGTGGGCGACGCTGCGGGCGGTCGAGGCCGGCGCGATCCGGTGGATGGTGCTCGCGGGGGTGTTCACCGGTCTGGGCTTCCTCACCAAGAGCCTGCAGGTGTGCCTCGTGCCGCCGGCCCTGGCCCTGGTCTGGCTGGGATGCGCCGACACGAGCCTGCGCCGCCGGCTGCTCGGCGGGGTGGCCACGGTCGGAGCACTCGTGGCATCAGCCGGATGGTGGATCGCGATCGTCGAGCTCGTGCCGGCGGGCAGTCGGCCCTACATCGGTGGCAGCCAGACCAACTCCTTCCTCGAGCTGACCATCGGCTACAACGGTCTGGGCCGCCTCGAAGGGTCTGAGGTCGGCTCGGTCGGCAACCGTGGCCCCAACAGTGGCACCGGCTCCATCTGGCGGATGTTCTCCGAGTCCGTCGGTGGCCAGATCTCGTGGCTGCTGCCGACCGCTCTGCTGCTGCTCGGCGCCGGCCTGTGGTTCCGGGGCCGCTCCCCGCGCACCGACGGGCGCCGGGCCGCCTACCTCGTCATGGGCACCTGGCTGCTCGTGACGGTGCTGACCTTCTCGCTCATGCAGGGGATCTTCCACGAGTACTACGTCGTCGCCCTGGCTCCCGCCATCGCCGCCCTCGTCGGGATGGGCGTCGGCGAGGCGTGGGAGAGGCGCGACCGAGCCGGCGGCGCCATCGTTCTCGCGGCGGCCGCCGCCACGAGCGCGATCTGGGCCTTCGTGCTGCTCTCGCGCACGACGGCCTACGGCGACTGGCTGCGGTTCGGGGTGCTGGCAATCGGGCTGACCGCCGTCGGGCTGCTGCTCCTCGTCGGTCGCCTGCACCGCCGTGCCGCCGGTGCGGTCGCGGCGGCAGCGGTTCTGGCGGCCCTCGCCGGGCCCGCGGCGTACAGCGCCACGACGCTGACCACCGCCCACTCGGGCTCGATCGTCACGGCCGGGCCCTCGACCGGCGGCGGACCGGCCGGGATGCCGGCGGGCGGACCGGCCGGGATGCCGGGTGGCACCACTGACGGCGCACCCGGTGGTACCGCGGGTGGCCCACCGGGAATGGGAGGGTTGCTCGACGCCACGACGCCCGACGCCGCGGTCGTGACCGCTCTGCAGGAGGACGCCGGGTCGTTCACCTGGGTGGCCGCGGCCGTCGGTTCGCAGAGCGCGGCGGGCCTGCAGCTCGAGAGCGAGCAGCCCGTCATGGCGGTCGGGGGGTTCAACGGCTCCGACCCGAGCCCGACCCTTGCCCAGTTCCAGCAGTACGTCGCCGACGGCGAGATCCACTACTTCCTCCAGGGCGGTGGCTTCGGCGGGCAGAAGGGCGGCTCGTCCGGCGGCAGCGAGATCGCGAGCTGGGTCGAGCAGGGCTTCACCGAGGTCACCATCGGCGGCCAGACGTTCTACGACCTGACCCAGCCGTCGGGCGGTGCCTCGTGACCACCGTTCTCGACGTCGTGGTGCGGGTCCACAACGAGGAGGCGGCCCTCACGGCATCCGTCAACGTCCTCCACGAGCACCTCACCCGCACCTTCCCGCACTCCTTCCGCATCACGGTCGTCGACAACGCGAGCACCGACGCCACGTGGCAGCTCGCCCAGCGGCTCGTGGCCACGTTGCCTGACGTCGCGGCGGTGCGTCTCGAGGACAAGGGCCGCGGCCGCGCCCTGAAGCAGGCGTGGTCACAGTCCGACGCCCTCGTGCTGGCCTACATGGACGTCGACC
>JBBQWX010000178.1:0-8505 GCA_038210185.1 Actinomycetales bacterium | reverse complement strand
GCCCGGGCGCTCAGGAACCGGGATGACCGCCCGGCCATGGCCGTATGTGTTTCAACCCGTCCGACGCCGCGCCACTGACCGCTCGGGCACGAGCGCGGAGGTAGGTTGCCTACGTGACTGAGAACGACGTCTACGACAGTTTCCTACGGTTCATCAAGCAGCAGGCGAACAGAGGCCTGGGCGACATCCCGCTGCGCGCGACGGCTGCCCTCTCCCCGTTCAGCCGGGCGCAGATGGACGCGGCGACGAACCTCCTCACCAAGGCGCTGCGCGCGCTCGACGACGGCGACGAGGCCCGGGCGCGTCCGTTCGTCGAACGGGCCGTCGCGTTGCCCTACGACGAACACGAGCAGATGCACCCCGCCGCGATGATGGCGGTGCAGCAGCTGTTCGGCGCCGTCACCGACGCGCTCGGCAATGGCGGTGACGAATGGCTCGACGCCGCCACCGACACGTTCGCCTCCGCTTCGGAACAGGCTAGGTACTGCCTGCGCGACGTGCTCGGCGATGTGCTCCAGGACTACCAGCTCACCGACGGCGAACAGCGACGCCTGCGTCGCCTCATCAGGGATGTTCCGGAGCGGGCGGAACTGCCCGCCCTCGACCTCCCGCCCGAGGAGATGGCGACGGCTGTCCTCGAGGTCCTCGAGGGAGTCATCCATTTCGTGGACGCCTACGACGAGAGCATCGCTTTCACCGACGGCGAGGAGTGAGCAAAGTCCGACCCACCCGCGCCTCATGCCGGCGTCAGCGTGGTGCAGCGCAACCGCACCACCCCGAGGTAGGTGGCCGTGACGAGCAGCCCCACGTAGACGTCGTTCTCGAACCAGCCGAAGACCGTCTGCTGCTCCACCCCGAACGTCGTCGGGTAGTAGAAGGCCTCGATGCCGAGCACGGCCGCCAGGAAGCCGAGCACCGTGAGCTGAGCACCGTGAGCTGAGCCCACCGCTCACTGCGGCGGCCAGGGCGGCGACACCGAAGGCCACCGTGTAGAAGCCCCAGGCGAGCGGGGCGTCGACGGTGAACGTCGGGTCCTCGATGCCCTCCACCCACGCGTAGACGGTGTGCACCACCGACAGCGTGAACGCGGCGACGAGCACCCCCGACATCTGGCGGCCGTACGTCGACGTGCGTGCGCTTCCGCCGGTGGCGGCTGCGGTGCCCGGTGCGGTTGCGGTGGCGGTGATGGGGGTGGCGGTCATGGTCGTTCCTCTCGTCAGTGCGGCCGGATGCCGTCACGCCCCACCTTCGCGTCGCGGCCGGCGCCGTCCCACCCACAGCGGGCCCACACCGGCACCACACCCGCGGGCTCGTAGCACTGCCGCACCCGGCATCCGACCGGCTAGCGTCTGACCCGTGGATTCGGGTGCGGGGCCGGGCGACTTCGCCGTCGTGCTGCGCCGCCTGCGCGAGTCACGGTCGCTGACCCGGGAGGAGCTGGCCGAACGAGCAGGGCTGACCGCCAGGGCGATCGGAGCCCTCGAGCGCGGCGAGCGCCGACAACCCTATGCGCACACCGTCCGCTCCCTCGCCGACGGCCCCACCCTCGACGACGACGAGCGCGCCACACTGGTCGCCGCAGTCCCCAGCCGGGATGCCGGCACGCGGCCGACGCTCCAGGCCCCGGTCCCGGGGCAGCCCGGATGGGTCGGGTCCAGCGGCCCGGTCGGTCCGGCCGGCGCGGCTGGCGTGGGCGGGTCGGCCGGAGTGGACGCCACGACCGGTGTGAACGACTCGGCCGGCGTGAACGACTCGGCCGGCGTGAACGACTGGGCCGGCGTGGGTCGGCCGCCCGGCGTGAACGACTCGGCTGCCGCGCTCGACCCCGTTGGGCTGGCCGGCCCGTACCCTCTCTACCGTTGGCGGAGGACATCGGGCTCGCCGAGGTTCCGGCTCCACCGCCCAGATCGCCGTGAACACGCTCCCGGTCCCAGCGGACCTGTCGTCTCGGCCGGCCTCGGGTCGTCGCTCCAAGACGAGGCGCACCCGAACCGCTACGGGCTGCCGGCGATCTAGGAACTGCGCGCATGGCTGTGGAGGACAACCCGGGGGCGTGTTCGACGACCGGAACCCGCGGGACACCTGCCCGTAGCCCCGGCGGGTACGACTTCGCACCCCGCTGAGGAGAAGCGGGGTGCGGAGCGGGGTCACGCTGGTTCTTGCGCTGCGCCGACCGCGAGGAGCCGGTCGTACGAGCCGACTGTGAGGTCCCACTCGACCCGGGTTCCGGTGTCGTCCTCGACCAGCCGGCCCGCGTACCGGCGCGAGTGCACGATCGTGTGGTGCCGCTCGCACAGCAGGGCCGCGTTCGCCATATCGGACGGCCCGCCATCTGCCCAGTGAACGAGATGATGTGCGTCGCACCACTGACCGGGCAAGTCACACCCCGGGTACGTGCAGAACCGGTCGCGCAGCCAGAGCCGCCGGGTCTGTGCCGCGGTGAAGAGCCGCACCTGGTACCCGAGGTCGAGCACCTCACCGGCACTGCCGAGCACCGTGGGGATGATCAACGCGTCACAGGCGAGCCGGCGCACCGTCTCGGGGGCCAGCAGCTCACCTGCAGCCCCTCCACCGAGCGTCTCCCCGGCCCCGATCAGCCCGTTGCGCAGGGTCTCGAGGTCGACCGTCACGAACAGCTGGGCCTTGACGCCCTTGGGCGTCGCGTCGGCCGCTGACACCGCGTGCCGCACCAACTGCACGAGCGCCTCGCCCCGCCGGCGGTCGCTCGACCGCAGGTCACGCTCCCCCTCGATCGGCTTCGGCGCCGACAACGGCCCGAGAGCGGCCTCCAGCACCGCACGACCCTCGGGGTCCAGGGTCAGCCGGTACTCGGCCAGACCCAGCTCGTCGACCCGCGGCTGAGACAGCGAGACGAAACGCTTCGCGGCATCCTGGTCACGCTGCAGCTCACCGTCGAGGCCGTACTCGGCCAGGATCCGCGGCCGCAGCATGCGGCACCCACGCGGGCCGTGCTTGACCGCCATCGAGATAAGCCCGTCGAGAACGGTCGGCTCGGCATCGTCGACGAGCAGCGGGCGCAGCTTGTCGGCCTCGGCGACGACCACGGCGGCCGTGCGCACCGGCAGCTCACCCGACAACACGGCATCCTTGACCGGCGCATTACCACTGACCGCGAACGCCTGAGCCACCGCCACGATCTGCGCCGCTCCGCCGCCACGGGTCGACGGCGCGTGCCGCCGCACCCACTGCACCGGGGTGAGCGCCAACGCACCCGACCCCGTCTCGCCCCGGCTCATCGCCTCCGCGACGACCACGGCGCGCGCCGCCTCCCCGGCGGCCACCACCCGGTCGGCCTCGGCCATGATCTCCTCGAGCTCCGCCGAGCCGGCCCGCCACAGCTCGGACCCGAGCCCGTCCAGCCCGGCGCACACCGCCACCATCCGGTCGCGGCGCTCTTGGAGCGATGTTCCCCCTGCCATGAACTAATCGTACAGATGTCCACCGACACGCCCCCGAGTTGTCCACAGTGATGCCTTCCGGTCCCACCCGCCCGAAGGTGTCCGGGCCGAGCCCGATCGGCCGGGGATGCCAGGTCGCTTCTCTCGACCCGGCGCACCTCGATCATCGCGTTGCGTGACCAGCACAGCGGCTGACCCGTGTCCGAGTGAGCGGCCGCCCCGAGCACGCCCGACCCAGCTCTCGCCACGTCACGCGGCGTGGTCCTCGACGCCTTCGGCCCCGCCGCCCTCGGGACGCGATGACCGTTGACTCCCTTCGCCGCGATGGTGCCGACTTTCCGGGCGATCAACAGGGCGAGCGACTGCCCCTGCTTGCGCAGGATCCCAAGGGTCAGCGGGTCGTGGCGATCATGGTGGCTCCCCATGGCCGCGAGAGAGGTGGGTGACCCCAGCCTCGCCACGGGATGCCGTCCCACCCGGCCCAAGGTCCTCAGAACCGCGGTGGATGCCGGTCGGCACGGGTGGGTCGACCCAGGCACAGGCCCGGGCCGGCGAGCCGACCCGGGCCTCCCCCTCGGTGGCCTGCTCACGCCGACCGCGTCACCATCGCCTCGGCCGCAGGCGCCACCGCCGGCCCCTCGACAGCGCCGGTCCGCACACTGACGTGCAGCGCGTAGGCCCAGGCCCAGAGCGACGGGAGGATGACGCTGCCCATCGACGTGACCATGGTGATGGCGAAGACGCCGGGGATGAACAGGATCAGCACCCAGGGCGTGACCCTGGGCCGGAACCCATGGCGGAGCATGAGGATCCCCAGCCACACACCGACCAGCCCGATGACGAGCATGGGCACGAGCCCGATGACGAAGAAGAGGTCGGTCCACGGCGTGTAGTAGTCACCCGCCACCGAGGTGGTGGCCACGGCGTACGCGGCGAGCAGGATGCGCCAGGCCAGTAGCTCGGCACCCAGCGGCCGGCGCCGCCGGGAGACGATCCACGCAGCCACGAGCATCGTCAGGAAGATCGGCAGCCAGATCTTGCCGTACGTCCAGTAGACGAACGTCGGTTCACCCCAGTCGAGCAGGGGGCGCACGGCATCCATGGCGGGCACGGCCCACACGCGTGTCACACCATCCTCCAGGTCCCCGGGGTGGCTGTTGATCCGGGACAGCGCGTGCAGCTGGCCCGCGACCGTCGCGAACACCGCCATCCCCCAAGCGAACACGCTCATCCGTCGAGCGGTCGTCGTCGAGATGTCCATGGGTCCTCCTCCCACTTGCGTCGCCCGGACGGGTCGACTCCTCGACGCTAGGAGCGGCAGGTGGGCGCGGTCGTCACCACGCGAGGCGGCGTCGGTGGACGGCAGGAGGATCCCGGCATCCTCCTGCCGGAGGACGCGAGCGGCACGCCGTCGGGCGTAGCGTCGGGCGCGTGAGCCGCACCCGGGCCTTCGACATCGCCGTCGCGGTGGTCATCGGCGTGCTGGGGCAGCTCGAGGCCTGGGCGGGTGTGGGCGCGACCCACCAGCAGGGGCCGGTCTGGGCCCAGAGCCTGCTGTACGCCGTCGCTGCGACCCTGCTGCTCTGGCGTCGCCGGCATCCGCTCGCGGTGCTCACCGCCATGACCGCGATCTACCTCGTCGAGTTCGTCGCCTTCGGTTCGCCGGAGGGCTTCGGGGTCGCGCTCGCCCCGGTGGTCGCCACCTACTCGGCCGGCCGCTACGCCGCCCCTCGACGATCCTGGCTCGCGCTGCCGCTCGCCTTCGTGTTCTGGCTCGGCTGGATGTCGTTCGACCCGCTCAACGAGGGGTACTCGGTCGCCGAGCGCCTGACGACCGCCGTCTGGATGTCGCCGTCGGTGATCGCCTGGCTCGCCGGAGCCCTCGTGCGGGTGACCCTGCTCTACCGCCTGCAACGCGTGGCGACGCGCGACCAGCAGGCGTCTCGGGCGGTCGCCGAGGAGCGCAACCGCATCGCCCGTGAGCTGCACGATGTCGTCGGGCACAGCGTGTCGGTGATGACCGTGCAGGCCGCGGCGGTGCGTCGGCGGCTGCGCGATGACCAGGCGGTCGAGCGCGAGGCCCTCGAGACGGTCGAGAGCGTGGGGCGCGAGGCCATGGCCGAGATGCGCCGGCTGGTGGGGGTCCTGCGCGAGCCCGACGGCCGGGGCGCGAGTGTGGAGCCGTCGCCCGGCCTCGGCCAGGTCGACCGGCTGGCCGAGCAGTTCCGCTCCTCCGGACTGCCGGTGTCGGTCACGGTGACCGGAGACCCTCGTGAGCTCCCCGGCGGGCTCGACCTCACGGCATACCGGCTGTTGCAGGAAGGGCTGACCAACTCGCTCCGGCACGCGACCGGTGTCAGCCACGCCGCGGTCGTGATCGCGTACGACAGCGACGCCCTGCGGCTCGAGGTCCTCGACGACGGGCCCGGCGCCCGTGGGTCGGGGGCGGGCGTTGCCGGCGATGCCGATGCGGATGCCGACGTCGGTGCCGGTGTCGCCGCTGCCGGCGGGAACGGGCTCGTCGGGATGCGCGAGCGCATCGCGGTCTACGGCGGGTCGCTGCGGGCGGGGCCACGCGCCGACGGCGGCTTCGAGCTCGTCGCGGTGCTGCCGACGGCGGCGCCCTCGTGAACGACGTCGGGCGGCTCGCGGTCCTCATCGCCGACGACCAGGCACTCGTGCGCCGCGGCCTGCGGATGATCCTGGAGACCGAGCCGGACCTCGATGTCGTCGGCGAGGCGGAGGACGGCGCGGATGCCGTAACCCTCGTCGCGTCGACGCGCCCCGACATCGTGCTCATGGACGTGCGGATGCCGGGCGTGGACGGGATCGAGGCGACACGGCGCATCCTCGCCGACCCGCGCTGCCGCACACGCGTTCTCATGCTGACGACGTTCGACATGGACGAGTACGTCGTCGACGCCCTGCGCGCCGGGGCCAGCGGGTTCCTCCTCAAGGACGTGCGACCCGAGCTGCTCGTCGACGGCATCCGGGCGGTGGCCGCTGGGGAGTCGTTGCTCGCGCCGGTCGTGACACGACGGCTCATCGAGGCCTACCTCGACCAGAGGCGCGGGTTCACTGCGGACCCTGAGGCCATGCGGCGCCTGGCCGCGCTCACGCCCCGGGAGAACGAGGTGCTGGGGCTCGTCGCCCGCGGCCAGACGAATGCCGAGATCGCCGGGGCGCTGTACGTGTCGGAGACGACGGTGAAGACCCATGTCGGTCGCATCCTCACCAAATTGGGCCTGCGCGACCGGGTTCAAGCCGTGATCTTCGCCTACCAGGCCGGCCTCGTCGTTCCGACTGCGCGACCGAGCCAGCAGTGACGCCCGAAGCCGTTGGCTGCCTTTGTCGGGAGCGTGCCAGCCGCTCGGGAGATCGACAGGGCCAGCGACGCCCCGAGGCGCTGTATCCGAGGTAGACCTTGGGCGCCTCGTTGTCGAGGGAAGCGCACGAGGCAGCGCGGGTGTTGCCGTCCTGGCGGGCGGTGCTACGACGCCGGGCCCATTAGCGCTGCCGCCTCACCCTGGTGGTTGACCCCCAGGGGTCAGCCCTCTTGGCGATCGCGTCGTCAAGGACAAGGTCACCGGATCCCGAGACGCTTCGCGACGGCCGGGCCGCCCATCTCGCGGATCACGTCCGCCGGCCCGACGACGACCAGCTTGTCCGTCGCCCGCGACAGCCCGACGTACAGCCGCTCGCGCGACCGCTCCCGCGGCATCCGCTCGTTGACGCACAGCACGACGACCTTGCGCTCGAGGCCCTTGCAGCCGAGCACGTGCCCGTAGAACACGCAGTCCTTGTCCCAGAAGGTGCGCCAGTAGCCGTCCTGGCCCTCCGACTCCTGCAGCGCCACCTGCTCGGGATGCCGCGCGCCCGTGGTCAGCAGCGCGACGTCCTCCGGGCGCCACCCCTGCTCGAGCAGCGGGTCGATCTGGTCGTCGGCGACGTCGAGCGCATCGTCCGCGGACGCCTCGACGTAGGTCACGTCCGGGCCGTCGCCACCGCTGGCGTACATGCGCATCGGCGCCAACGGCATGAACGCCTCAGCGATGGGGCGGGCGTTCCTCAGGCAATGGTCCAGCACGAGTGGGACCAGCGGCACCGGCGGCCGGCCGAACCGCGCGAAGACCCGCTGGTTCTCGTCGCTGTAGACGTAAACACCACCCTCGGCCTCGTCGCGCAGGCAGCGCATGATCGGCGTCCACCACCCGTCGGCGAAGTCCTGGGCCTCGTCGACGACGACAGCGTCGAAGCGCTTGCTGTCGGGCAGGTCGCCGACCCGCTCGGCCATCTGCACGGGCAGGCGGTTTTCCCAGAAGTCGGCGTCGTCGCGCCCACCGAACTCGGTGACCCCGAGGTAGGCCGCGAGCTCCTCGAAGGTGCCGACGAAGGCCGGGCGGTGCTTGCGGTCGACCGTGCCCATGTAGCGCTTGAACCAGCTGGCCAGCCCCTCGGAGTAGCAGAGCAGCGCGACCCGCTGCGCCGGCATCCCGTGCACCCCGCGCGTCAGCTCCTTGGCCTGGGTGAGGGCGAGCACCGTCTTGCCGCTACCCGCTCCGCCGCGCACCTCGACGCGGTTGATCAGCCGGGTGACGCCGAGGATCGTCGCCTGCTCGATGGTGAGCCGGTCGGCCCGAGACTCTCGCTCGTCGGCCTCGGCGAGCAGGGCGCGCTGCGGCAGGTTGCGGCCCTTGAGGATCTCGACGATCAGCTCGCAGTCGTCGTGGCTGGGGACCCGTTGGCCGCCCTCCTGACGGGCTGCGACGTCCCACAGCCGGCCGGCGAGGTCGCCCTGGTCGCCGCGGCCACTGATCATCCAGCGCGGGCAGTCGGGCGTCTCGAAGTCGTCGGCGAGGTCGGTGTACGGGGCCGAGATCGCGTGGCCGAACCGCACCCGCGTGCGGCTCGAGCCCTTCCAGCGCGGGTCGCGCTCGATGTAGGCGCGCAGGGCGTACTTGCCGTCGCGCCCCTGGTCGACCGGGTGCACCACCCGCCGGCCTGTGCCGGAGCCGATCACCCACTCCGCCTGCTCGACCCGCAGGTCACCGCCCTTGACCTCGACGACGACCACGCCGGTGTCGGG